>CAMDOO010000082.1 GCA_945903545.1 Opitutus sp. GAS368
GCTCTTTTCCTTTGCCCCCGAGACCGCCCGGCTCCGCCTGCCCCCCAACCTGCCCGAGCCGCTCATGGCGAAGATCCTCGCCTACGAGAAGGAAAAATCGGCCCTGAAGCAGGAGCTGAACGACGCGCTCAAGGAGGCCGACGACGCCATCTTCGCCGTCTTCCGCAACCGCACCGTGAAGGAACTGGCCGAGCGGCAGGAGGCCCGCCTCGCCGCCCTCGAGATCATGGCCGAGGACATCCGCCGGGACTTCGCCGCCCAGCCCCAGCAACCCCGCCCCCCCACCCTGCCCAGCGTCGCCCCCGGCCTCGCCGAACAGATCAAGTCGATGGTCACCGAGCTGCGCTCCCGCCAGGGCCACGTGAACGCCATGCTCACCGCCGTCTCGCGCGTTGTGCCCATCCAGAGCGCCCGCTCCACCAAGGATGATTCCGGCAAGGAGATGCTGAACATCCGCCTCAACACGCGCGGCCAGACCCCGGAGCGCATCCAGACCGCCAACCAGATCATCCGGGACTATCAGCAGGACGCGGCCAGGCGGGCCGAGGCCCTCACCCGCCAGCAGGCCGCGGTGCGCGAGGCCGTCGGGGCGATGTTCCGTGCCCCGACCGGCCCGGATCGCGACCGCGAGATCGACCAATTCCTCGAGAGCTACGAGGATGCCATGGACCGCCAGACCCTCTGGTTCCTCTACGACGACTACCGCACGGCCGTGCTGCAACCGGGCCTCTCCACCGAGCAGCGCCGGCTGCTTTACGACGCCGGCGTCGGCGAGTTGCAGCTCCACCTTCCCAGCCAGCTGCGCCGCCCCGCGATCACACAGGTGCGGCAGGCCTACGAGCCGTAGGCCACCGGGGCCCCGGATTCAGGGCAGCACATCGACGTCGATGCCATGGATCATCGGGCCCAGCAGGCGGGTGTCACCACCGCCGGGCGCCGTGAGCCGCTGGGGCGTGCGCAGCTCGATCACCGAGTTTCCCGGCGGGATCATGATTTCCTGAACGATCACCCCGGCCCGGCGTTGGTTGATGCGGACCGACTGCAGTTTCCGGCCCTCGGCCCAGAACTCCACGTCGCGCGGCACCAGGGTCTCGATGCCAAACACGCGCCAGCGGGTGCGCAGCGGGCCGGCCTGCGGGTTGTTGATCTCGATGACCGCGCGGTCCCGCATCCACCGCCAGCGCTGAAACGCCGCCTGCTGCTGCTCGAGATCATACCAGCCCTCGCCCAGATTGGTCCGCAGGAAATACCGGCTGCGGGTCGAGATCAACGAGACCGCCGGGTTGAGGGTGAAGCTGTCCGGCCGGGGCAGCCTCAGTTTGATGACGCCGCTCCTCAGGTCCCAGTCGCCCCGCAATTCCGTGTTGAGCCGGCCCTCGTAGGTGTGGGTGCGGAAATACTGCGGCTTGCGCAGGAGGAAGCTGTTCGACCACAGCCGCGACCACATGTCGGAATTGAGCAGATTCACCGAGGCGACGTCCGCCCGGCCCTCAAGGCTGCGGATCTGCGCCAGGTTCTGATCCACGATCAGCGGCGGACGCTCCATCCGGATGGCGAACCGGTACGCGAGGTTGAGATTGAGCGCCGTCACCAGCACCAGCATGATCCATTTGACGTCCCGCATCCGCCGGTCCCCGCCGGGACCGAGCCAGATGCAGAGCGCGGCCAGCACGCCGGGATAAAATACCGAGAGGAGCTTGAAGGCGTCGTAGCTGGCATTCGTCCCCAGCCGCGCCCCGCGCAGGAGGAGGTAGCCATAGCCGATCAGTACCGGCGCGCAGAGGCTCAGCGCGAGGAACACCCGCGCCGGGCGGACCCGGGCGGTCTGGACCAGCGTCGCCACCAAGACCACCACCACGCCAGCCGCCAGCAACCACCGCACCGGCCCACCGAAGGGCGAGAGCGAGGGCTCCGCCACGAGCCCCAGCCAGCCTTCCGGCGAGAGGCCCGGGATCGCCCAGCCGAAATCGTACGTCCGAAAAAGGCTGAGCCTCTCCGCCAGCCCCGCGACGCGCTCCCATTGCACGAGCCCGGCGAGGCCGAGTGGCGCCAGGACCAGCAGCGCCCATTTCCCGAGATCCCGCCAACGGCCGGTCCAGACCGCCTGGCCGCCGACAAAAGCCACCAGCGGCACGAGCGCCACGAGGATGATGAAGTTGTAGCTGCCGAGAATCAGCACGTAGGCGCAGCCCAGCATCCCCGCCCAGTGCCAGCCCGCCCCCGGCCCGCCCCGGCGCCGCCACACCTCGAGCCCCACCCAGGTGAGCAACCCGATCGCCTGCGCCGCCAGCAGCTGGCCCATCGCCACGTGAAAAACCGCGTACCACGTCAGCGGGTTGATCCCGTAGATCACCGCCACCCAGAGGCTTTCCCGCGAGCCGTAGCGCAATGCCGCCCGGGCGATCCAGAACACCATCGGCATCGCGGCGACCGCCAGCACCGCCGTGACCAGGCTCGTGAGTTCAAAAGGCGCCCGCCCGAACACCGAGCCCGCCAGCGCGATCAGCGCCGAGGGCGTGAAGTGGTTCAGCCGGAGCCAGAAATCGAAAAAGTTGTCCACCGACATTACCTGCACCACCTCCACCTGGCCGAGGAAACCGCCGCGCTCCCCGCGCGCGAACTCCATCAGCACCCGCGCCCCGGCCGCATAATCGGCGGCGTCGCAACTGCCGAGCGAAACTGTCGTCAGGACCGGCGAGGCCCGCGCCAGCGGCACCACCAGCCCCAGCAGGCAGCCGGCCATGGCCAGACCCAGCCCGGCGAGCCGGGCGAGATCGGATCCCCAGCGCGTGGCCGGATGCCAGCGGGTCGCGCCCAAAAGCAGCACCGCGGGCAAGGCGAGCGACCACCGCCCGTAGGCATCCGTCCCCGCGAGATTGGCATAGGCTCCGGCCCAGACCGCCAGTGACTGCAGCATCAGCCCCACGGGCGCCGCGAAGACCGGCCAGAAACGCCGCCAGCGCCGCGGCAGCAGCAGGATCGCAGCACCGGCGCCCCAGAACAGGGAGTGCAACAGCAAGGCGAAGGCGACGAACAGGAATTCCATGGGGTGCCGGCCGCAAAATAATTGGGTAACGGCCTGCGGTTTTGTGCGCGCTCCCCCCGAAACTGAAAAGCCAATTCTGGATCCGCCCGCGCCTCGCCTTTCCGGCCAGCCCGGGCGAGGACAAGTATACTTGACACCTGACAAGCATGCTTTACAGTCTCCCCATGGACAAAAAGCCAAACACGATCGAATCGATCCAACCGCTCTCGGGGCAGTTTTCCACCAAGGCGGATATCCGACTGAACGCGTGGTGCTATGTGGCCTTTGCCGTGTGGGTGATTGGCTTCACGCTGCGGCAGCGTCACCCTGAATGGAGCCCGGCCTGGCGGGCGGCGGCGGAGCTGACCCCGCTCGCCCCCGGCTTGCTCTACGTGCGCAGCTGCGCGCGGTTTCTCCGCGGGATGGACGAACTGCAGCGGCGGGTCCAGCTCAGCGCCCTGCTGTCTGCCGCGATGGGAACGGTCCTGGTGGGCGCCGTGCTGAGTGCCCTCGGCCGGAATCAGATTCTCGCCGGCCCGCTGGGCCACGGCCTCGGCGTGGGCGGCAGCTTTATCTGCCTCTTTCTCCTCTGGCTCGCCGGCAGCGCCCTCGCCGACCGCCGCTACCGCTGAACGCGATGAAGAACAAACTCCGCGAACTGCGCTCGGAAAGAAATTGGTCCCAGGGCGAACTCGCCGACCGGCTGGAGGTGTCACGCCAGACCATCAACGCGATCGAGACCGAGAAATATGACCCCAGCCTGCCCCTCGCCTTCAAGATCGCGAAGCTCTTCAAGCAGCCGATCGAGGAGATCTTCGAACCTTGAGACCGTTGGCACATAGAGAAGATGCGCCTAGCCGCGGCAAGGCAGAGCGCGAGGAGGTCGAACTCAAGGCCAGCCTCCCGGGCCGGTCTTCGTTTCCTCCGTTCCTTCTGTAAACTGCATTTTTCGAGTTTAAGTTCGGTTTGGATCCCTGCGCGCTCTGTCTTGGCCAGCCGCAGGCTGGCCTTCTCTGTGTGAAACCGGTTGGAAAATCTGGTTTCCGCGGAATCCGCCGGAAAGCCTGTAAGGAATCCCGGCGAGAAGCTCCTAACTGGGCATAGCCCACGCTTCCTTGAGCCCCGCCGAACAACACGCCTGCTTTGACCGCTGGATGACCGATCACCCCGGCATCCTCCACCGCGTCGCGAACGCGTTCGCTGAGGGCGCAGACCGCAGCGACCTTCTTCAAGAACTGATGCTCGCCGTCTGGAAGGCCGCACCCGTCTTCGCCGGCGGCAGTAAACCCTCGACGTTCATCTATCGCGTGGCCCACAACGCCGCCCTCACTTGGAAACGCGGGGTCTCGACCTATCGGCGTCATGTCGACCGTTTCGAGGTGCTGGCGCAGGATTCCGCGCCCGCTGATGATGGCCGCACCCGCCGCGACCGCGAGATGCTCGCCTTCCTCTACGCCGAGATCCGCCGGCTCCCGCCCGTCGACCGTTCCCTGCTCCTGCTCCACCTCGACGAGGTCGGCTACGCGGAGATGTCCGAAATTCTCGGCCTCTCGGAGAGCAACGTCGGCACCCGACTCACCCGGATCAAACAGCGCCTCGTCACCACCCTGCAGGAGAAAACCCATGAGCTACGATGACATCCAGAATGTGTGGAAATCGCCCGGCAACCGCCCGTCGGCGGCCGAGTTGGAGCAGGAGCGCCTCAAGTTGGTGCACGCGCTGCAGCGCGAGCGAAGGCGGTTCTGGACGGGCCTGATCATCGCGCTGCTCCTCTCGATCGCGCCGGTCATCGTCGCCGTGGTCCGGATCCTCTCCGGCCGGCCGTTCGATCTCTCCCGCGAGTGGGGAGTTATTCTGGCGGCAACCTTGCCGTGGATCGTCGCCAGCCTCTTCATCCGACGGCAGCTGCAGCATCGCCGCGCCCACTCCGGCTTTGAGCAGTCGGTCAGCCGGAGCCTTCGCGCGATGCTGGACGCCAACCTCGCCGCCCAGCATCGCGCCCGAATCGTGCTGGGATCCCTGGCCTTGGACATACCCGTGATGGGATGGTGCCTCTGGCAGCTGCAAGCCGTCGGCAAGGCGCGACCGCACGAGGCCGCCTCACTAGGTGCGGTGATGGCCGTGGCCATTGGGGCGGCCGCGATCGGCACTTACCGGCACTACCGTCGGCTCCTTCCGAAGGAGCAGCATCTGGCCGCGCTCGTGGCGGAGCTGGAGTGAGGTCGGGGAGTAGCCCGCTGCGGGAGCGGCGGGAGCCCCGCTCTCCCGGGCCGGGCTCCCTTGGACCCGACCGATCCGACGGATCCGAGGCGCGATGGCCGCGCCCAAAAAAGCCCGCCGGGGTGACCGGCGGGCTTGGGAATATCTCGGCCGGGTCGTCGACCCAGCCCTACCTGATCACTTCGCTTCGCTGATCGCCGCCTGCGCGGCCGCGAGACGGGCGACCGGCACACGGAACGGGCTGCAGCTGACGTAGCTCAGGCCCAGCTTGTGACAGAACTTGACCGAGTCCGGGTCGCCGCCGTGCTCGCCGCAGATGCCGAGCTTGATGTCGGGGCGGGTCTTTCGGCCCTTCTCGATCGCGATCTTCATCAGCGCGCCGACGCCGGTCTGGTCGATCGAGGCGAAGGGGTTCTTCTTCATGATCTCGGACTCCTGGTAGGCGCCGAGGAAGGAACCGGAGTCGTCGCGCGACATGCCCAGCGTGGTCTGCGTGAGGTCGTTCGTGCCGAAGCTGAAGAACTCGGCGGTCTGCGCGATCTCGTCGGCCGTGAGGGCGCCGCGCGGGATCTCGATCATGGTGCCGACGCTGTACGCGATCTTCACCTTCTTCTCGGCCATGACCTTCTTCGCGACCTCGTGGACGAGCTCGGTCTGGAGATCGAGCTCCTTCTTGAAGCCGACGAGCGGGATCATGATCTCGGGCTTGGCCTTGTAGCCGAGCTTGTTCGCCTCGGCGGCGGCCTCGAGGACGGCGCGGGCCTGCATGGCGGTGATCTCGGGATACTTGATGCCAAGGCGGCAGCCGCGGAAGCCCAGCATCGGGTTAAACTCATGCAGCTCGTGCACGCGGTGCATGATCTTCTCGACCGGGACGCTGAGCTTCCGGGCGAGATCCATCTGGGCCTCCTTCGAGTTCGGGAGGAACTCGTGCAGCGGGGGATCGAGGAAGCGGATCGTGGCCGGGAAGCCCTGCAGGGCCTTGAAGATCCCGAGGAAATCCTCGCGCTGGTAGGGCAGCAGCTTGGCCAGGGCGGCCTCGCGGTCGCCGAGCGAGCTCGCGAGGATCATCTCGCGCATGGCGTCGATGCGGTCGCCCTCGAAGAACATGTGCTCGGTGCGGGTGAGGCCGATGCCGACAGCGCCGAACGCGACCGCGATGCGGGTCTGCTCGGGGGTGTCGGCGTTGGTGCGGACCGACAGCTTGGTGGCCTGCGCGCACCACTTCATCAGCTGGGTGAAGCTCTTGAACTTCTCCGTGGCCTTGGCCGCGGGGTCGTTGTTCACGAGGCCGGCGATGATCTCGGACGGGGCGGTCTTGATCTGGCCCGCGTACACGGTGCCGGAGGTGCCGTCGATCGAGAGGTAGTCGCCCTCGCCGAAGGTCTGGCCGTCGATCGTCGTGGTTTTCTTGTCGTAGTCGATCTGCACGCCGGCGGCGCCGCAGACGCAGACCTTGCCCATCTGGCGGGCGACGAGCGCGGCGTGCGAGGAGACACCGCCGCGGGCGGTGAGGATACCCTCGGCCGCGATCATGCCGCGGAGATCCTCGGGGGAGGTCTCGACGCGGACGAGCAGCACCTTCTGGCCCTTGGCCGCGGCCTGGACGGCGCGGTCGGCGTTGAAGTAGATCTGGCCGGTGGCGGCGCCGGGGCCGGCCGGGAGGCCGGTGGCGATGACCTTGGCCTTCTTGACCTCGGCGAGGTCGAAGATCGGGGCGAGAAGCTGCTCGAGCTGGTCGGCCGGGTTGCGGAGGATGGCGGTCTGCCAGGTGATGAGCTTCTCCTTCACCATATCGATGGAGAACTTGAGCGCGGCGGCGGCGGTGCGCTTGCCGTTGCGCGTCTGCAGCATGAACAGCTTGCCGTCCTGGATGGTGAACTCGACGTCCTGCACGTCCTTGAAATGCTTCTCGAGTGTCGCGCGGACCTTGAGGAGTTCGGCGTAGCTCTTGGGCATGACGTCCTTGAGCTTGAGCACGGGCTCCGGGGTGCGGACGCCGGCGACGACGTCCTCGCCCTGGGCGTTGACGAGGAACTCGCCATAGAACTCGTTGACGCCATTGGCCGGGTTGCGGGTGAACGCGACGCCGGACCCGGAGGTGTCACCGGTGTTGCCGAAGACCATGGCCTGCACGTTGACGGCGGTGCCCCACTCGGAGGGGATGTTGTACTTCGCGCGGTAAACCTTGGCGCGGTCGTTCATCCAGCTGCCGAACACGGCGCCGGCGGCGCCGCGGAGCTGGTCCCACGGGTTGTTCGGGAAGGCCTTGCCGGTGCGGTCCTTGATCAGGGCCTTGAAACGCTTGATGAGTTGCTGCTGGTCGGCCGTGGTGAGTTTGGAGTCCTCGATGTCGCCGTGGTAGACCTCGTGCTTGAAGGTGTGGATGGTGTGCTCGAAGGGATCGTGGTCCTCGCCTTCGCGCTTCTGGACGCCCATGACGACGTCGCCGTACATCTGGATGAAGCGGCGGTAGCAGTCGTAGGCAAAACGGGAATTGCCGGTGGCCTTCTCGAGGGCGACGACGGACTGGTCGTTGAGACCGAGGTTGAGGATGGTGTCCATCATGCCCGGCATCGAGTCGCGGGCGCCCGAGCGCACGGCAACGAGGAGCGGCATGCCATCGGTGGCGCCAAACTTCGTGCCCATGATCTTCTCCATGTTGGCAACGCCGGACTCCATCTGCGCCTGGAGCGAGGCGGGATAGGTGCGCTTGTTGGCGTAGTAATAGGTGCAGACCTCGGTCGTGATCGTGAAGCCGGGGGGCACGGGCAGATTGATGCGGGTCATCTCCGCGAGGTTGGCGCCTTTGCCGCCGAGGAGATTCTTCATGGAGCCATTGCCGTCAGCGCGGCCGGCTCCCCACGTGTAAACGTATTTCGGGCCCTTCTTGGGGGCGGATTTGCCTGCTTTGGCGGGCTTCTTGGCGGAACGGGCTTTGGATTTGGCGGCCATGGAGGTGGGTTGTTCTGGTTGAGAAAAAGGCACGCCGCACGCGGCGCGAAAAGAGTTCTAGGGCATAGGCGGCGCATCGGGGCTGTCAACGGCGAGATTCGGGATCGCGGGCCTGACGCGAAAACACGCAAAATCCGTGAGAAAATACCAAAGCGGCGGCGGGGTCCCCGCCGCCGCAAGTAGCAAGGATCAAGGGCCAAATACCAAGGATAACGGAGACAACACGCGCTCACAGATCCCGCTCCCTCTTGATACTTCGTCACCGGCTACTTGGTGCTTTCAAAATGATGGTTTTGGGGCCGGTAAGCCGGATTCTGTTCCCCCGGCTTTCGCCGGGTTCGGTCGTCATTTCTCTCAGGACCCTCGCGGGACCAGTCCTGCGTAGCTCCCGCGCCGAAGCGCGGATGCGAAGCGGGATGCGGCATACCCGCGGCTATTGGACGGGCCGCCCAGCCGCCTATTTTGCCTTGCACCAGAAGGGGTTTATCGTGCCGCCGTCGTTGCCGCCGGCGCGGTGGGCTCTTACCCCACCTTTTCATCATCACCTGATCTGAGATTTCAAACCTGAGATCTGAAACCCCAGCCATCGGCTGTGTATTTTCTGTGACACTGTCCGTCACCGCGCCTTGAAACGCGGTGCCCGGGCTTGGCGTGAACCTTGCCCGGCATCCTGCCCTATGGTGTCCGGACTTTCCTCTCCGAACTCTGTCGGGCGCGGCGTTACCCGCGCCTTGGGATCAAAGAACTCGGAGCGACGACCAGGCCCCAAAACCAGCGGCACGATGCCGCCGGTAAGTGCCAAGGGTCAAGGAGCCAAGTGACAAGATCCGACCCGCCCGCAAGGAAGCCACGCGGTGGCGCACTCCCTGGTTACTTGATACCTGGTGCTTCGCACTTGGGCAGGCTACGCCTGCCAATACACGATCCGGCCGCACTGGTCACAGACCGGGAGCTTGATGTCGGGATTCTTGCCGCGGGAGGCGGACTCGACCTCGCTGGAAACCTTGAGGTGGCAACCGCCGCATTTGCCGCCCTGGATCGGGACGCAGACCGGCTGCTTGTGGAGGGCGACGCGGTCGTAGACCTTCAGCGCGAATTCCTCGATCGGGGTCCGGGCCGTGGCGACCTCGGCGCGGGCTGACTCGAGCTCGGCCGTCGTGTTCTTCTCCTTCTCCTTGAGATTTCGGATGCGCTCCTCATGTCCGGCGATGTTCTGCTTCAGCACGCCCTCGGCGGTGGCGAACTTCTTCTTCGCCTCGTCGATCCGGTACATCACCTCCAACTCCTGCTCTTCGAGGGCGCCGATGCCCTCCTGGGTCGTGATGATCTCGTGGCCGAGCGCCTGGTACTCGTCGTTCTTTTTCACCTGCATCTGCTGGTTCTTGTACTTGGCGACCTTTTCCTCGGCGGACCCAATGTCGACCTCGAGCAGTTTCTTGCGGCTTTCGAGTTCCTTCAGCTCGGTGCGGGCGGCCTCGATCGCGGCCTTCTCGGCGGCGATCCTTTGCTCGACCGCCGCGATCTCCCGGGGCGCGGCCTTGAGCTGGGCCTCGAGCGCCAGCCGGCGCACGTCGCGATCCTGGAGTACGAGGAGCTTTTCAAGCGCAGGGGAAAGCATCTTTCCAAAGTCGAGAGTCCCGAGCCGGGAGTCCAGAGCGAAGACAGGCCAGTGAACATAGGACACCAGTCACCAGACAGAAGACATGCGGCAGAAGGTTGCAGCCGGGACCGGCTTCCGCCCTGTGCCTTGTGACCGGTGTTCTGCGCCTACCTCAGATATAGTACATCTCCTCAACCTCGCCCGCGACCAGCTGGTCAAGGGTGTGCTCCTTCGCCCCGGCAATCAGCGTGGCGCGAACCGCCTTCCAAGCCTGGACCACGCGCCGGCCGGAGTGGCCTGAATGGTCGCGGCCATGGTCAAGCAGGTCCCCTTCCATCAGCACGGCGATGTCGGCCAGGGAAATCTCTTCGGCGCTGCGGGCCAGCGCATAACCCCCGGCCTTGCCCCGGCGGCTCGTGATCAGGCCGCCTTCGCGCAACTCGCTCATGATCTGGGCGAGGTATTTCGGCGGCACGGCCTCCAGCCGGGCAAGGCTCTCCACATGCGCCAGCTTGCCGGCGGCGTGCAGCCGGGCGATCTGGGCCATGACCCGGCAGGCGTAGACAGTCTTGACGGATAATTTCACGGGAAAACTGGGACGGTATGGCTCAATCCGACCCCCGCAAACGTAAATGTCCGGACCCTGCAGCCGGCTTTCCCCGTGGGGGGACCGCGGGGGCGGGTCCGCCGGCCCGTAGCGGCAAAAGGACCGGCCGATTTCGCCCCAAGATTTCTCAAAAAAACCCTCGCGTGGCCTGCCGATTCCGCCGAGATTTTTTTGTCCTATTTCCCCCTCCCAGCCCCCTCGATGTCCGACCAAAATCCTCCGGAAAACTCCTCTGAAATCAAGCCCACGACCGAGACGTACGACTCGTCCAAGCTGGGCAAACTCGAAGGGCTGGAGGCCGTCCGCAAGAAACCCGGCATGTACATCGGCGGCACCGACGAGCGGGCGCTGCACCACTGTGTTTCCGAGGTCCTCGACAACTCCGTCGACGAGCACCTCGCCGGGCACTGCTCCCGGATCGAGGTCAATATCCACGTCGACGGCTCGATCAGCATCCGCGACAACGGCCGCGGCATCCCGGTCGACATCCACCCGACCTACAAGATCCCGGGCGTCGAGATGGTGCTGACCACTCTCCACTCCGGCGGCAAGTACGGCCAGGGAGGCTACAAGTTCTCCGGCGGCACCCACGGCGTCGGCGCCAAATGCGTCAACGCCGTCTCCGAGTGGTTCGAGGTCGAGGTCTCCCGCAATTCCCAGGTCCACCACATGAAGTTCGAGCGCGGCAAGACCGTGAAAAAGCTCGAGGTCATCGGCAAGGCCAAGGGCACCGGCACCTACATCTCCTTCAAGCCCGACGCGGAGATCTTCCGCGAGACGACCGTCTTCCAGTCCGGCCGCATCAGCCAGCGCCTGCGCGAGCTCGCCTTCCTCAATTCCGGGCTTGAGATCATCTTCACCGACGAGCGCCCCGCCGAGACCAAGCCCGAGCGCTACTTCTACAAGGACGGCGTCGAGGAGTTCGTGAAGCAGATCAACACGGGCAAGACCCCGCTGCACCCGAAACCGATCCGCATCGTCAAGGAGACCAAGGTGCAGCTCGACGAGAAGCCCGCCGAGATCCACTGCGAGGTCGTCCTCCAGTACAACGACACCTACAACGACCAGGTCCTCTGCTACACCAACACCATCCACAACCCGGATGGCGGCACCCACCTCTCCGGCTTCCGCAGCGCCCTCACCCGCGCCATCAACCAGTTCGCCAAGGGCAACAACCTCCTCAAGGACAAGGATCCCCAGATCACCGGCGATGACGTCC
>CAMDOO010000083.1 GCA_945903545.1 Opitutus sp. GAS368
CGCACCCGCACCGCGTGCACCAGCACCAGCACCGGCTCCGGCCTGCCCTCCGCCACCCGGGGCAGCAGCGCTGACCGTTCCGCCAGGTATGGCCGACGCCTCAGCGGCTGGTTGTCCGTCGGCACCCTGACCACCGCGGCGACCACCGCCGCGACGGCCGCCGCCGGGCGACACCGCGCCTTGGCCAGGACTGGCCGGAGGGGCGACCTGCGCCGCGACGGGCGCGGCGCTTTCAGCAGCTGCAAGCAGCCCCGTCTCGGCGGCCACCAGGGCGACGACGAGAGCGGAATAGGCTGGGCGAATAAACCGGAACTTGGTCATGGATGGAATAAGATGAACCTGAGGGCTGAACATTCCTGCCCAGCCACGCATTCGCCCGTAGATGAGAGGTCCGGGCGCTGATAAAGACGGATCAGAGGTGGGTTGGTGATGCCTTAACCGGTGACTTTTCCGTAACCGGCCGCATCGAGCAGCGCATCGGTCGCGGGTGCACCGGCGGGCTTCAGCTTGAGCATCCATCCGCCCGTGTAGGGCTCGCGATTGACCGTTTCCGGGGCGCCCTGTAGCGCCGGGTTGACCGACAACACCGTGCCGGCCACCGGGGCATAGAGGTCGGAGGCGGCCTTGACCGACTCCACGACCCCAAAAACATCCCCGGCCTTAAGCACCGCACCGGGCTTGGGCAACTGCACGTAAGTTATGTCCCCCAACGAGTTCTGGGCGTAATCGGTGATGCCAACGGTCGCCGTGCCGTCGGCCTCCACCTTCAGCCATTCATGGGATTTTGCGTAACGCAGATCGCTTGGGATGTTGCTCATGGGTCCGGTTGAAAAAGACGGTCGTTGAAGGTCAGCGGTTGCGCCCATCGCAGTCAATGGTCCGCCACAGATTTCCGGGCGGGTTTGCTGGCATTCCGCCTGAATGTGCCAGTCGGCCGCAAATCACGCCACTCCGCCCTGTTTGAGCGGTACGAAAGGCGGCTTGACCGGCGCCAGGGCGAGAAGATCGCCCCGGATCTCTACGGCCAGCGGACCAGCCGCCGCCGCCGCGGTTACCAGGGCGGAGCCGATCGATTCGTTGAGGAGCGGCGAAAGCGTCCCCGAGACCACCGTGCCCACGGCCGACCCATCCGGGGCCAGCACCGTGGCGCCCGCCCGCACGATGCGGCGGTCGCCGGTCCGGAAAAAGATCACCCGTCGGGCCGGGCCGGCGGCCTTTTCGCGTACCAAGGCCTCGCGGCCGACAAAATCAGCGCCCTTGTCCAGTTTCACGGTCCAGCCCAGCCCCGCCGCCAGCGGCGAGATCTCGGCCGAAATCTCGTGGCCATACAGCGGATAACCCGCCTCGAGTCGCAGGCTGTCCCGCGCCCCAAGTCCCGTCAGTTCCAGCCCGTGCGCCGCGCCTGCCGCCAGCAGCGCCTCGGCCAGCGCCGGGGCGTCCGACGCCGCGTGGTAGAGCTCGAAGCCGTCCTCACCGGTGTAACCAGTCCGGCTGATCAGGCAGTGGATCCCCGCCACCGTGCCCTCGCCAAAGTGATAGTACTTGATGAGCCCGAGCTTCGCCCCGGTCAGCGACTGCACGATCACGGCCGCCTTCGGACCCTGGATTGCCAGCAACGCGTAGTCGGACGAACGGTCGGTGATCTTCACGTTGAACCCGGCCGCCCGCTCGCGGATCCAGGCGAGGTCCTTGGCGATGTTGCCGGCGTTGATGCAGAGGAAAAAGTCCTCCGGCGACCGCTGGTAGACCAGCAGGTCGTCCACCACCCCGCCATCCGGGTAACACATCGGCGAATAGACCACCCGGCCGGGGTGCATCTTCGCGACATCGTTCGTCACGAGCTGATTCAGGAAACGCCCGGCGTCGGGCCCCTGCACATCCACCTCGCCCATGTGGCTGACATCGAACAGCCCGGCCGTCCGGCGCACCGCACGATGCTCGTCGAGGATGCCACGGTACTGCACCGGCATCTCCCAGCCGGCGAAGTCGACCAGCCGGCCGCCGTGGGCGGCATGAAAATCACGCAGGGGCGTCCGCTGGAGTTCACTCATGGTCCACGAATACGAAGGCGGTGGAGTGAAAGTGAAAGCGGAAAGTGAGTGAGAGCGGAAAGTGAAGGTGGAGCGGAGGGAATGGCGCCGGCGAGCGGGTTCCGACTCGAAATTCACCCTCACTTCCCCCTTCACTCACTTTCCTCTTTCACTTTCACTTACGCCTGTGATGCCTCCGCGCTACTGGGTCAACGATCTCGACCCCTACCTCATCCATTTCTCCGGGAACTTCGGAATCCGCTGGTACGGCATCTCCTACCTCCTGGGCTTTCTCGCGGCCGGCTGGCTGATCTCGCTCTACGCCCGGAGAGGACGCACCCAGATACCGGCGGAGGACGTGTGGAACGGGCTCCTGCTCGCCCTGATGTTTGGCGTGATGATCGGCGGGCGCGTCGGGTCGTACTTCCTCTATGGCGCCTGGCGCAACTTCCCCCGGGATCCGCTTGAGCTCCTGCGTCCCTGGGAAGGCGGCATGGCCAGCCACGGCGGGTTCCTCGGCGTCACCCTCGCCCTGTGGTGGTACGGCCGGCACCGGAAGATCTCCCTCGGGCACCTCGGCGACATCGTGGCCTCGACCGTGCCCGCCGGGCTGTTTTTCGGCCGGGTGGCCAATTTCATCAACGGCGAGCTCTGGGGCCGGATCTCCTACGTGAAGTGGGCCGTGATCTTCCCGCACAGCGAACCGGCGGGCACGTCGCTGGAGCGGATCGCCCCGCGGCATCCCTCACAACTCTACGAGGCCGGCCTCGAGGGCCTGCTGCTGTTCGCCTATGTGCAATGGCGTTTCTGGCGCAGCGATGTGGTGCGCCGGCAGCCGGGGCGCTTGGTCGGAGAATTCCTGATCGCCTATGCGCTGGTCCGCGCCTTCGGCGAACAATTCCGCGAGCCGGATGCCAGCCTCATCCTCGGCCTCACCCGCGGCACCTTCTACTCCATCTTCCTGGTCGCCGGCGGCATCCTGTTCTGCCTGCGGCGGCCCACGAAGGCCTGAATCGGGGCTTGGATCCCCGGGATCCGCGCGATCCGTGGTTCTTTTCCTGCGCGCATGAACAAACCGGCCCGAGAATTGCACCGTAATAGCCTTGCCGAGTGAAAAATCCTGTCCCAATAAAAGATCCTTCGACCGCTTCCTCACGCCACTCCATGACTCACTTCCCGAAGCCCCTTTCCTTCCTCGTCCTCGCCGCCGTCTCCGTGCTGGCCGCCTGCAGCAAGACGCCGCCCCGCCCGGATCCGAGCGCCACGGTGCTCAATTACCCGGACAACTCCTCGCTGAATCCCCAGGCGCTGCAGACCCTCGCCCCAGGCACCAATCTTGAGGTGCGCGACCCGAGCATCATTGAGGATGCCAACAGCATCCGCGGCCTGCTGAAGGCCGTTTACTACGGGTACGACAGCTCGGTTATCCCCCAGGAAGAGCGCGCCAAGCTCCAGGCCGCCGCCGATTACCTGAAGGCGAATCCGAATTACCGCCTGCTCCTCGAGGGTCACTGCGACTGGCGCGGCACCGACGAGTACAACCTCGGCCTCGGTGACCGTCGCGCCAACGCCGCCAAGAGCTATCTCACCTCGATCGGCGTCGCGGCCGACAAGCTGGAGATCGTCTCCAAGGGCAGCCTTGAGGCGAAGAAGAACGCCGACGAAGCCACGATGAAGACCGACCGCCGCGCGGAGATCGTCATCCTCAAGACCACCAAGTAAGCGGTCTCTCCCCTCTCAAAAAGCCCCGGCCGAAACGCCGGGGCTTTTTCATGGATCGGTTTCCCGATCACACGATCCTTTGGCACACTGAGACACAGAGGGCAGAGATCCAAACCTTTGGGTGGGTGGTCTGAGCCCGATCCCTTCCGTCCTCCGTGCTCTCTGTGTCTCTGTGTGCAACCTGCCGGGAAATGCCCGCCCCGTCCGATAACCCGCTTACTTCGATCCCTCCGCCAATCCGCTCAGGATCTTCATCGAGGTCGCGATCCCCTTCTCCATCACCGACAATTTGAAGCTCTCGTTCGGCGCGTGGAGGTTGTCCTCCGGCAGGAACAGGCCCAGCAGGACGGAGTCGAGGCCCAGCACCCGCTTGATGTCGGCGATGATCGGCACGCTTCCGCCCTCGCGCAGGTAGAGGGGCGGGCGGCCCCAGACCTCGGTCACGGCGGCGTCGGCGGCGCGGAACGCCCGGGCCAGCACGGGGGACTGGTTCGCCGGCGTGTTGCTGCGGCCGGGCGGCACCACGACGTACGGATCGGCCTGGTGTTGCTCGACGAAATCGAATTTCACACCCGACGGCTGCCGGCTCTTGATCGCGTCCATCACCAGCTTCCGGATCTTCACGGGATTCTGGTTCGGCACCAGCCGGCAGCTGATCTTCGCGAAGGCCTTGCTCGGGATCACCGTCTTGGTGCCTTCGCCCTGGTAGCCGCCACCGATGCCGTTGAACTCGAGCGTCGGCAGGAAACGCACCGCCTCGAACGGCGAGTATCCCGGCGGCGTGTGAAAGGCCTCGATCCCGAGGAACTTCGCGTACGCCGCCGCGTCGCCGCCTAGTTTCTTCAGCTCATCGCGCTCCCAAGGGTGCACCTCGAGCACATCGTCATAAAAACCGGGCACGTTCACGCGGCCGTCCGCGGTGTGCAGCGAGGCGCACACCTCCGCCAGCGCCTGGATCGGGTTGCGCAGCACGCCGCCGTGCAGGCCGGAGTGCAGGTCGCCCTTCGGGCCGGTCACCTGCAGTTCGAAGAGCGTGAGCCCGCGCAGGCCGGTCGTGATGACCATCTGGTCCTCGCGGGGAATGCCGGTGTCCGAAAGATACACGAAGTCCGCCTGCCGCAGTTCCTCCGCGTAAGCCTTCAGAAACGCCGGGAAGCTAGGGCTGCCGGTCTCTTCCTCGCCCTCGATCAGGAAGGTGATCCGGAGCGGCAGGTTCGGATTCTGCTCGAGCAGCTTTCCCACCGCGGTGATGTGCACCAGCAGCGGACCCTTGTTGTCGGCCGCGCCGCGGCCGTAGATGCGGCCGTCGCGGATCGTGGGCTCGAACGGCGGCGTCTGCCAGAGCTCGACCGGGTCGGCCGGCTGCACGTCGTAGTGCCCGTAGATGATCACGTGCGGCCACTCCGGTTTCCCCGCGCGCCGCGCGAGGATGATCGGGTGCAGGTCGGTCGGCACGATCTCGACCGCGAAGCCGAGCGACTGCAGCAGGCCGGCGACAAAATCCCGGGCCCCGGCCATGCCCACGGCCTGGCGCGAGTCCGCGGAGATGCTCGGGTGCCGGATGAATTCCTTCAGCTTCTCGACGTGGTCAAACATGCCGTCAACGTGGCGGATTTTAAGCGGCGGGCTAGCCCGGAATTTCGATCCGGTTTTTACCACAGGCACAGAGAGCACAGAGCCCACGCCTCGTTGATTGGGTTCAGAGCCATTCGGTGGCGATCCCGGCATTTCCGGGTGCCTTACCCGAAAAATGATTTCTGATTTTTGCGCTTCTTAGTCCTTTTCCCGACCAATCAATCCGGGGGTGGAACCCAATCAAAAACAACGAGGCTTGGGCTCTGTGCTCTCTGTGCCTCTGCGGCAAAACATCCGGAAGCATCGCGGCGGACTCACCGAGTCCGCCCTACCCAGGGCGGCTGGGGACAGCCACCCCTACCCTTACTGCGCCTCGCGCGCCTTGGCGGCCTGCTCGTAGAGGGGGATGAAGTTTGGCACCATCACCTTCAGGTTGGCGATGCGCTGCTCGTCGGAGGGATGGGACGAGAGGATGGCGGGGAGCTTCGGGCCCGTCTTGGCGGCCGTCATGCGCTGCCAGAAGGTGATGGCCGCGCGCGGGTCGTAGCCGGCCTTGGCCGCGTAATAGAGGCCCATCTGGTCGGCCTCGGACTCGTCGTTGCGCGAATGCGGGAGCACGAAACCAAGCGTCGAGATGCCACCGTAGGCCAGGAGGAAGGTGTCGCGCTCGTTCTGGCCGTACTTGCGGTCGATCACCTCCGCGCCCACCAGCCCGACCGCCGCCGTGGCGATGCCCTCGGTCATGCGCTTGCCGCCGTGCCGGGCGACGACGTGGCCGATCTCATGGCCCATCACGATCGCCAGCTCGCTGTCGCTCTCCGCCAGGTCGAGCAGGCCGGAATAGACCCCGACCTTGCCGCCGGGCAGCGCGAAGGCGTTCAGCTCCTTGGATTCGAAGACGACAAATTCCCACTGCGCAGTGGGGATGTCGGTGCCAATCGCGGCGGCGATGCGCCGGCCCACGGTATTCACGCGGGCGTTGAGGATCGGGTTGGTCGAGACCTTCTCGGTCCGCTTCACCTCCGAAAACGACTGCTCGCCGAGTGCGCGCTCGGTCTCGACCGGCACCAGCACGGCATACTGGCGGCCGGTGACCGGGTTGGTGTAGCAGCCGGCAAGGAGCGCCAGGAAGGCCGGAATGAAGACGCAGCAGAGGAACGTTTTCATGGATGGACGGACGCTAGCGGCAACGCTTCGGTCCGCAAGATCCGCTATCATCGCATCCGCGCTGATCGAAATCAAAATGGCGGAGCCATTTTGACCAAGCAGAATGGCGGGCGCAGCCCGGCAGTCCGCTAGTGTTTGAAGTGCCGGATGCCCGTGAAGACCATCGCCATGCCTCGCTCGTCGGCGGCCTTGATGACCTCCTCGTCCCGGATCGCCCCGCCCGGCTGGATGGCCGCGGTGGCCCCGGCGTCGGCCGCCGCGATCAGGCCGTCGGGGAACGGAAAGAGCGCCTCGCTGGCGACGACCGAGCCCTTGAGGTCGAGCTTGGCCTCGCCGGCCTTCCAGACGGCGATGCGCGAGCTGTCCACCCGGGCCATCTGGCCGGCGCCGACGCCGAGCGTCTGCTCGCCGCGGCCGTAGACGATGGCGTTCGACTTGACGTGCTTGCAGATCTTCCAGACGAAGAAGAGCGCGGCCCACTCCTCGGCGGTCGGCTGCCGCTTCGTGACCACCTTGAACTCGGCCAGGGTGCCGACCTTGCGGTTGCGGTCCTGCACGAGCACGCCGCCCACGACCGAGCGGATCTCCTGCAGCGCGTCGGCGCCGATACCGTCCTTGGCGATCATCAGGCGGAGGTTCTTCTTCTTCGCGAAGATCTCCCGGGCCTCGGGCGAGAACGCCGGGGCGATGATGACCTCGGTGAAGATTTCCGCGATCGTCTTCGCGAGTTCGCCGCCGAGGGTGCGGTTGACGATGATGATCCCGCCAAAGGGCGCCTGCTGGTCGGTGGCGTAGGCGGCCTCCCAGGCGGCCTCGAGGGTGTCAGCGCTGGCTGCGCCGCAGGGATTCGTGTGCTTGAGAATCGCCACCGTCGGGCGCTCGAACTCGCCGATCAGGTAGGTGGCCGAGGTGATATCGAGAATGTTGTTGTAGCTGAGTTCCTTCCCCTGGAGCTGCTCGTAGTGCTCATGGAACGTGCCGTAGAGGGCGGCCTGCTGGTGGGGATTCTCGCCGTAGCGCAGCGACTGCGCTTTCTTCCAGGAGTGGTTCAACGTCTCGGGAAAGCCGGCGAGCGCCTGGAGATCCGGGCCGGCGGCCTGGGCCTCGAGATAACGGGCAATCGCGGCGTCGTACGTGGAGGTCCGCTGGAAAACCTTCAGCGCCAGGTGACGGCGCAGGGCGAGCAGGCCCTCGGCCGGTCCGGCCATGGCGGTGAGCACTCCGGGATAGTCCGCCGGATCGCAGACCACGGAGACACTTTCGTGATTTTTGGCTGCGCTGCGCAGCATCGAGGGGCCGCCGATGTCGATGTTCTCGATCGCGTCCTCGAAGTGCACGCCCGGCTTGGCGACGGTCTGCTCGAACGGATAGAGATTCACGACCACAAGGTCGATCAGCTCGATCCCGTTGCGGCGGGCCTCCTCGAGGTGGCTGGCCTTGTCGCGGCGGCAGAGGAGTCCGCCGTGGATCTTCGGGTGCAGGGTCTTCACCCGGCCCTCCATGATCTCGGGAAAACCGGTGTGCTGGCTGACCTCCGTGACCGGCAGCTTGGCGTCGGCCAGCAGCTTGGCCGTGCCCCCGGTGGAAAGGAGCGTGTAGCCGTGTTGGCGCACGAGCGCCGTCGCGAACTCCAGCAGACCCGTTTTATCGCTGACCGAAAGAAGCGCCAGTTTTGCCATGGTTGGAAGTTTCTGGCGGACCCCTCCGCCTGCCAGCAAGCGGAAAGCCGCTTGCGGGCCGGCCCTTCCCGCATCTCCTTGGCTCGTGCCCGTGACCTCCCGTGAACTGCCGGGGCTGACCGCCCGCCTCGACCGCCTCTGCCATCACCATGGCGGGCTGGCGCTGCCGCCGGACAAGCCCCACGCCTTCGTCTACTACATCACGATCCGCAACGGCTCCGACCACACCGTGACCTTTCTCGGTCGGAAATGGGTGATCGAGCACGCCGACGGCTCCCGGCAGGTCATCGAGGGCGACAAGATCGTCGGCGAAACCCCGCGGCTGACCCCCGGCGAGGAATACTCCTACCACAGCCACATGGTCACGGGCGACTACGCCCGGGCCACCGGCAGTTACCACGGGGTCGACGAGTCCGGCCGGCGCGTGCACGTGCTGCTGCCGACGTTCGAGATGGTGATCCCGCCGGACGAATCCGACTGAGACCAAGCTTTCTCTTGCGGACCCGCAGACCGTCGCCCTTGCTGCGATGACATGAAGTTAATCGACCTGAACCGCGACGGCGGCATTGGCGCCAATTCGCTGTTCGTCCAAATCGGAGAGCTGAACCTGGTCATCGACAGCGGCCTCCATCCCAAAAAGGTCGGCCGCGCCGCCGCCCCCGATCTTACCCCGCTCCGCGGCAAGACGCTCGACCTGATCATCATCACGCACTGCCACCTGGACCATATTGGCAGCCTCCCGGTGATCATGCGCGAGCACCCGAACACCCCGGTGATCATGACGACATCCAGCCGGATGCTTATCGAGCGCATGCTCCACAACTCGGCCAACGTGATGATGCGCCAGCGCGAGGAGAACGACATCAAGGACTACCCGCTCTTCACCCACGACGACATCGACCGCCTCTCGGGCCGTCTGACCGGCCTGCCCTTCGGCCACGCGAAGCGCTTCCGCGGCGCCAAGGACGAGATCGAGATCATCCTCCACCCCGCCGGCCACGTCGCCGGCGCCGCCGCCGTCGAGATCCGCCACAAGCACCGCGGCATCTTCTTCACCGGCGACGTGCTGTACACCGACCAGCGCACCGTTCCCGGCGCCAAGTTCCCCGCCGGCCACGTCGACACCATCGTGACCGAGACCACCCGCGGCGACACCGAGCGCACGCCCGATCGCACCCGGGCCTCGGAAATGACCCGGTTGGTCGAAAGCATCAACGACACCATCCAGCGCGGCGGCTCGTTCCTCATCCCCGTCTTCGCCCTCGGGCGCATGCAGGAGGTCCTGACCATTCTCAACGACGCGCGGAAGTTCGGGAGACTCGTCGAGTGCCCCATTTTTGCCTCCGGCCTCGGCATGGATCTCGCGGACTACTTCGACGAGATCAGCCGCAAGACGAAGCACATCCAGTTCAACCGCGGCGTGATCAAGGAGCTCAAGATCAAGCCCACGCCCCGCAAGCTGAACGCCGGCGACGACCAGCAGCAGAACGCACTCTACATTGTGAGTTCCGGCATGCTCGTCGAGCGCACCCCCAGCTACATCCTCGCCTCCGGGCTCGTCGGGCACTCCCGCAACACCATCGGCTTCGTCGGCTACTGCGATCCCGACACCCCGGGCGGCAAGCTCCTGAAGGCCAACCAGGGCGACACCATCCTCTTCGAGACCTCGAACGTGAAGGCCAAGCTCAAGGCGCGCGTCGAGCGCTTTGAGCTGAGCGGCCACGCCGACCGCGAGGAACTGCTCGAATTCGCCGTCCAGGCCGAGGCCCGCTGCATCGTCCTGACGCACGGCGACCAGCCGGCGCGCGACTGGTTCGCCCAGCAGCTGGCCGTGCAGGCCCCGAAGTCGAAGGTGATCGATCCCGTGCCGATGAAGCCGTACGTCGTCTAAAAACGCGGGGCCTTTGTCCCCGCGTTTTTAGAAACCAAAATGGCCGAGTCATTTTGGACCGGCTTTTTTGCCCTTGGGGCAAAAAAGCCCTAGAACGGAAAAAAGAGGCCCGATCTTTCACTAAATATTTTCCGGCCGAAAACTACCTTGCTGGCTGGTGCAACCCGGTCCGGTTGCGATGAGTGCGCCAAACCTGGCGCATCATGAAATCTAAAAATCCTCCGGACCTCAGCCGGCGGCGTCGCGACGCCGGCTTCACGCTCGTCGAGCTGCTCACCGTCATCGCCATCATCGGCGTCCTCGCTGCCATCATCATCCCCACCGTCGGCAAGGTGCGCGAGTCCGCCCAGCGCACCGTCGACGCCAGCAATCTCCGCGAGATCCTCAAGGCGGCGCTGCTCTATGCCGCCGACCACAACGACCGCCTGCCGGACCCGGCCACCCTGGCGGGGGAGTTTCCGGATATCTCGCCGGCCTTCCGCATCCCCGCGGCACTCGCCCGCGCCGGCCTGCTCACCGATCCCTCGGTCTACTTCGCCCGCAACGACCCGCATTTCAACGGCACCTACCCCACGGCGGTCCTCGACCCGGGCAGCGTCGGCCGGAACCAGCTCGACGCCGCCTTCACCAGCGGCCGCAGCCTCGCCTGGGAGTTCGTCGGCGGCGTCCGGCTCAGCGACCCGCCGACCACGCCCATCGCCTTCACCCGCGGCCTCACCAGCGCCGGGACGTGGAACCCGGCCACGGGCGTCTATGGTGAAGCCGGAGGGTACGTCGCCTACCTCGGCGGGAATGTGGTCTACCAGCCCTCCGTGGCCGGCCGGCTGATCTCCAACGCATCGGGGCGCACGGTCGACGACCTGCGCCAGGCCATTCCTTTCCGCGAGACCAACCCGGCCCGGATCTACGGCACCCCGCCGGGCGCGGGGTCCTTGCTCGGCAGCCCGACCGGCACGGTGGCCTCGGCCGGGCCGTGAACTTGTTCCCGGTAGGGCGGCGACTCCGTCGCCGCCGTACTGATCCCATGAATTTTCCCCAACGCCAGCCAATCGGACACACTCCGCCGACTGGACTGCCGTCACATCCCATCTACTTCCTTACGATCTGCACCTCACCCCGCGGCAAGAACCAGCTCTGTCATCCGGAAACAGCCAAACTCCTGATCGATTCAGCCGAATTCTATCACGCTCGCGGACGCTGGTGGGTCCATTTATTCCTGCTCCTGCCCGACCATCTGCATGCCTTGGTCAGTTTTCCCGACCATGAACGCATGGGATCGGTGGTATGCGCTTGGAAACACTACCATGGATCGAAAACCGGGATCATCTGGCAGCGTGATTTCTTCGATCACCGGCTCCGCACTCATGAAGGATACGATGAGAAGGCCTCCTCCATACGCCAAAACCCGATCCGGGCGGGATTGATCCTAGACGGACAGATTTGGCCGTACATGTGGGAACCATCCCGAGAGTCCGCAACGGCGGTCCCGGAGTGACCGCCCTACCGGTAGGG
>CAMDOO010000084.1 GCA_945903545.1 Opitutus sp. GAS368
GGACCGCGGAGTTGCTGGCCACCCAGAACGACGAGGTGAAGGGATTCCTCGCGCTCTTCGACGAGGAGTTCTTCGGGAACGGTCGCATCAGTTTCCGCGCCGACAACGCCGAGCAGATGATCCGCGCCTGCGCCTCGGTGCGGCTCGACCTGCGCGGTGGCCCGCTGGCGAAGCTGCCCAACGAGGTGCTCGAGACGGGCGAGGTGGCGCTCACCGAGCTGGAGCAACCCGCCCGCAAGGCCTTCATGGCCTATCTCTTTCTCGCGACGATCCAGGAATTGATCATCCAGCACCTCGATTCGGCGATCCTGGATGAGGAGACTTGAGCCCGGGCGATCTTCGGGCGAACGCTCAACGCCCAGCTTTCAACGCTGAACGCTCAAGTCCGGAAGGGAGGGCTGGGTCGACGACCCGGCCGCGATTTTTTCGATCCGTTATTGCCGAAGAGGCGCAAAGTTAACTGGCCGGAGGCAGGACTTGGCAGGGGAACAGGGCATGTGGGGACAAACGCCCCGACCATGTGATCCGCCTTCGATATGAGCGTTGGGCGTTAAAAGTGGGACGTTGAGCGTGCCCGCTTCCGCCGGTCTTTACGGCGCGCCCATCTTGTCCCACGCGGCGACCAGCTGGACGAGGAAGTTGGCGCGGGCTTCCAGATAGGTGCGCGGGGCGGCGCTCTTGATGCCGATTGCCGTCTCGACGGTGTCGGCGAGCTTCATCAGCTCGGTGCGGGAGAGCGCGGTCTGGGAAAGTTCCTTGAGGATGGCACGATACCTGGCCTGCACGGCGGGATCCTCGAGCAGCCAGTAGATGAGCGGTTGGTTGCCCTGCATGGGGAACGCCAGGTTGATCGCTTGGCTGCCACCGCGCGTGCCCATCGCCAGGTCCTCATCCCACGGGATGAAGCGGAACTTGTCGTCGCTCGAGTCGAGGTAGAGGTAGTAATTGTGCCTGCCACCCAGGTAGCTGTCCCAGTTCTCGATGAAGGCGTTGACCGCGACGAACCGCAGGAACCCCTCGACGTCGAGGTAGGTGCCGATACGGGCGCGGAAGAGGGCGACGTCGGTCTGGCTGATGAGCTGCGCGAATTCCATGACCCGCCGCTGCTCGTGATCGGTGGCCTCGCGGTCCGGGCGGAGGACGCCCTTGTAGCTGGCCCAGCTGGCGCCGAGGCTCTGGATGCCGCCGTTCGTGCCCTCCGGCTTCATCAGGAGCCCCTGGCCGGGGGGGAGCGCCTCCTTCAGGAACGCCCGGTTGACGTTCTCGATCATGACGTAGTGCCCGCCGCGCGTGTTGTTGAATACACCGGGGACGGTGAAGCGGATCTCGGCGTAGGCGGTGCGGGGTGCGGGCACGCCGGCCGCGCGGAACAGGGCGAAGGCAAGCGCCTCGCGGGTCAGGGTGGCGTCGAGATTGCCGGCGTTGAAATTGAGGGTCTTGATGCCCGCCCAGCTTCCCTTGGTGCCGTAGGTGTCGAGCTTGAGCTTGAGGCTGGCGCGCAGCGGCGCCGTGGCGCTGGAGGAGGTGAAGCTGTAGTTGCCGCGGTAACGGAGCCCGACGTTGCGGAACTCCTCGCCGCCGAGCCGCACATCAGCGTGGGCCCACGGGAAGTAGCCGCCGAAACCGCTTCCGACATGGATCAGGCGGCCGTCGGCCTGGGTGTAGTCGGTGCCGCCCGCGCCCGCACCCCCGCGGGGCGAGCTGCGCTGGAGTGCGCTCCATTCGACGACCGGCAGGGCAACCTCGATCTGGTGGACCTTGCCGAGGCCGAAAATCGGGTGCTGCTCCTTCCCCGTCGGGATCGGCGTCGGCGCGCCGGTCCCGGCTTCGCGCGGAGGCAGCAGGGAAACGGTGATGGGAGGCACGCTGGGCGCCGCCGCCGGCGGGGGCAGGGCGGGGGCCGGCGTGGCCGGCGCCTCGGTCACCGCGCTCGGCGCCGCGGGCGCGGGGGTCGCCGGCGGGGCCTTGACGGACGTGCAGGCGACCGTCACGAGCACCAGCGTGGCGAGCACGCCGAGCGAGATCCGGGCCGGGGTGGGGGCCGTCATGTCTTCACCCTGTGGGACCCGGCGGGACCAGTGCAACCGGGAACGGGAAACGGGGTGCCGGGGCCGAGCAGCCGGGCGTTTCCTTCCCCGGTTTTTCCTCGATGATTGATTTGACGGGCCGTCGGCACGACCTACCGTCTGCGCCGACACCCTGCAGTGTTCGAGGTGCTTTCAATAACTGCTCTTTGCCTTGCGAAATTATCGGGAGCTGAACCCGGTGCGAAACAGGCCAGGCCGTAAATCGGAAGGCCGAAGGCGTACCGGAGGTTCCCACCTTAACCTAAAAAGGTCTTGAGCCTTTGGGCATACGGCACAGGCGGGGTGTCACTCTTTCTTTCTCCCTTACGCATGAAACTCGAAATCTACCACATCCTCCACGTCTTCTCGCTTCTCGTGCTGGCGGTGCACACCTACATGGCGCTGGCCAATCCCGTCCCCGAGAACCGCAAGCGGACGCTGATGATCACGGGCATCGCCACGCTGCTCGTGCTCGTGACCGGTGCCGGGATGGTTTCGGTCATGGCCTTTTCCTGGGCGAGCGGCTGGCTGATCGTGAAGCTGCTCTGCTGGCTGGGCTTCAGCGCCCTCGCCGGACTGGCCTATCGCAAGGCGCACCTGCGCGGCACCCTGAGCGTGGTCGGCCTGTCCTTGCTGCTGATCGCGCTGGTGGTGGTGTACACCAAGCGCTTCTGACCCATCTGGCCGGGGCGGCGATTACTTGAAGTGCTGGCCCCAGCGCTCGGCGTCGAATCCCACGAGGCCGAAGTCTTGGCCAAGCACGAAGGGCCGCTTCACCAGCCGGCCTTCCTTGGCGAGCAGCGCGAGTGAATCGGCCTCGGACATCGTTGGCAGTTTGGCGGCGAGACCCAGCGCGCGGTACTGGATCCCCGAAGTGTTGAACAGCCGCCGGAGGTTGCCGTCCTGGAACGCCAGCATGCGCTTCAGCTCCGCCACGGTCGGCGGCTCGGTGTAGATCGGCTTTTCGACGAAGGCGACCTTGCGGTCCTGCAGCCATTTCACGGCATCGCGACAGGTGCTGCACTTGGCGTAGGTGTAGACGGTGAGGGGCATGCGGCTCGCAACGGATGCGAGCGCCCCGGGGCTTGTCAAAGTCCGAACGCGGTACGGCCGCACGAATCCTTTTTCCGGCCTCTCCAGAGTTTCATCTATTAAGTGAAACTCTGGACATCGGTGCGGAGCGCTGACTCGGTGGCTTTGGCTTTCCGCCTCGTCCCGTACTCTGACCTCAGTCCTCAGTCCTCAGTCCTCAGTCCTCAGTCCTCCATGCCCGGGTTCGACCTCAGTCCCATCTGGTATCCGCTGCTTTTCCTTGCGGGGCTCGCCGGTGGGCTCGTGGACACGGTGGCCGGCGGGGGCGGCCTCATCACGGTCCCGGTGCTGCTCAGCCTCGGGCTGCCGGTGCCCGTCGCCCTGGGCACGAACAAATTCCAGGCCTCGTTCGGGTCGGTCTCGGCTGCGGTGCATTACGCGCGGGCCGGAGTGGTGGATGTCCGGCGCTGCGTGACGGGGATCGGCTGCACGCTGGTTGGAGCCGTGGGCGGGGCGCTGACGGTGCGCGCGATCGACCCGGCGTTCCTCGGGCGGCTGGTGCCCTGGCTGCTGGCGGGACTGGTGGTGTTCATGTTTTTCCGTCCGCGGCCCGCCGACCAGGATCACCCACCGCGGCTGGGTGAGGGGATCTTCTACACGGTCTTTGGGCTGACGCTGGGTTTCTACGATGGCTTCTTCGGCCCGGGCACGGGCACCTTCTGGACGATGGCGCTGGTGCTCGTGCAGGGGCGAAATTTCGTCGGTGCGACCGGCACCACGAAGGTGATGAACGCAACGAGCAACGTGGCCTCGCTGGCGGTGTTTGCGGCCGGCGGCCTGTTCGTGCTGCCGGCGGTGCTGGTGATGGCGGCGGGCCAGCTCCTGGGCGCGCGCGCCGGTGCGCGCCTCGTCGTGCGCCGCGGCGCGCGTTTCGTGCAGCCGCTTTTCCTCACGATGGCGTGCGTGGTGATCCTGCGCCTGCTCTGGGTGAACTACGGGCAGCCGTAGGCCGGAATTCCCGGTTGCCCTCACCCGGCGATCACTCGCGCCGATTAACATCGTGGGATTGGAACCACCGTCCATTCTGTCGGGACGCCCCGTTGCGGGTCGTTCCGACCATGAAGATCAAATCCGCCGAGTTTGAAATCAGCGCCCCCGACCTGGCCTCGTGCCCGCGCTGGGCGGAGCCGGAGTTTGCGTTCATCGGGCGCTCCAATGTCGGCAAGTCGTCGCTGATCAACCTGCTCACCGAGCGGCGCAACCTGGCGATGGTCTCGGACCTGCCTGGCAAGACCAAGCTGATTAATTTCTTCCTGATCAACGCGGCCTGGCGGCTGGTGGATCTTCCGGGCTACGGCTACGCGAAGGTCGGAATGAAACGCCGCCTCGAGTTCAACGACGCGGTGGCGGATTTCCTCTCGGGCCGCCGCAACCTGCGCACGATCTTCGTGCTGATTGACTCGCGCCTGCCCCCGCAGGCGATCGACCTCGAGTTCCTGCGCTGGCTGGAGGGCATCAAGGCGCCCTATGCGCTGGTCTTCACGAAGATGGACAAGCAGTCCGCGTCGCAGGGCCAGGCCAATATCGCGGTCTTCATGAAGGCCGTGGCCGGTTGGCGGACCGAGGCGCCCCCATATCTCACCAGCTCCTCGACGACCAAGGTGGGTCGCCGGGAGATCCTCGAGTTCATCAACGGGGTTCTCGCCAAACCCGTCCTGGCCTGAGGCGCCGCTGCCGCGGCGCCTCCTTTCCTGCACAGCAGGTAATCTTGGCGAAGGCGCCCGACGCCTTCGCCCGGCATTGACCCGGCGCGCCGTTGCCCCGCCCATAACTCCATGCCGAGAAGCGTTGTCACCGAGGGAGCCCCGCGCTGCGAGCGCTGCCGTTACTCGCCGCGCTGGTGCATCTGCGAGGGGTTCCGTCCGCTCGCGCTGCCCCTGCGGGTTGACGTCCTGATCCACCATCGCGAATTCTGGCGACCGACCAGCACCGGACGACTGATCAACCGCGTGATCCCCGCCTCGCATGGCCACGTGTTCCGTCACGACCTGCCTCTCAACCGGGCCGCGATCGTGCAGCCGGAGCGCGAGCTCTGGGTCCTGCATCCAAAGGGCGAAGCGCTGCCGACCGACCGGCCGCCGGAGAATGTCCAGCTCCTGCTCCTCGACGGCAGCTGGCGCGAGGCCGCGCGCATGCTGCAGGGGGTGGAGCGCTGGGGCCGTGCCGTCAGCCTGCCGATGACCGGACCGAGCCGGTACCTGCTGCGTGACCAGCAGTCGGCCGGGCATTACTCGACGGTGGAGGCGCTCCTTTTTCTCCTCGCGGCGTTCGGTCTCAACGCGGAGCACACGCACCTGAGGCTCCAGTTCGAGCTTCACGTCTACGCCGGCCTGCGTGCCCGCGGGGAGAAAGCCGCTGCCGAGCGTTTCCTCGCCGACTCCCCGGCGCGCGAGGCCTTCCCCGGGCTGTTGGAAAAGCTGAACCTGAAGCGGTCGCGGCAGGACGCGTAACCGTTTTGTCGGATTGCAACCTGCCGACATCGGTCGTGTCTGCTGGGTTTCCGGCTGTGACCAATCCCCCTGAAACTGCTTCCCAGGAAGACGTCTCCGATCTCGTGCGCCGCGCCCAGGGCGGCGATCAGGACGCGTTCGGTGTGCTCGTGCAGTCGCATTACGACCGGGTCTTCCGCACGGTGCTCGGCGTGATCCGCGACGAGCATGACGCGCGTGATGTTTGCCAGGAGGTCTGGATCACCGTCTGGAAAAAACTGTCGACCTATCAGGGCGGCTCACAGTTCACCACGTGGCTGCACCCGATCGCGGTGCGGCGCGCCGTCGACCACCTGCGCCGGCGGCAGAAGTGGTTTCATCGCTTCCTGCCGTTTGCCGGGGAGGACACCGAGCACCTCAGCGCCGCGCCCGAGCCGGCGGCTGACTCCGATCCCCGCCAGGACTCGGAGCGGCGCGAACGCGCCGACACCCTTGAGCGCACCCTAAACTCTCTGCCCGAGAAGCACCGGACGGTGCTCGTCCTGCGCGAGGTCGAGGGGTTGTCTTACGAAGAAATTGCCAAGACCCTTAATTGCCGGACAGGAACGGTCATGTCCCGGCTGTTCAATGCGCGCCGCCTGCTGGCCCAGAAACTAGGAAACCGACCATGAAAACCTCCCGCCTCATCCTTTTCCTCGCGCTCTTGGTGGCGCTGCCGTCGCTGGTCTCAGCCGCCGCCGCCAACGCCGGGCTCGGCCGGGTCCGCGCCATCCTGATCGTCGCCTCGAACGAGCAGGGCCCCGTCGACCCCAAGCTTGCCGAATACGATGCCAACCTTCGCCGTCTCCTGCGTTTCGAAAGTTTTCGCTGGGCGGCGGAGGGCTCGGCCGTTGTCCCGGAGACGGGGAATTCCACGGTGGCGCTCGTGCGCGACCATAAAATTGAGCTGACGGGCGACGGGAGAACGATTCGCGCCACGTGGTTCGAGGGTTCCCGTCGCGTCCTTGCCCTCGCCTTGCCGGATGGCCCGTCGATCCTGGGCGGGCCGCCTTGGAGCGACAAGGGGGAGGTCTGTGCCATCATCCTGATCCGGGAGCCAATCGCGAGGGCCGGAAAATAAATGAATAAAGGGCGGTGAGGCTTCGTCCCATGGTCGAACTCAACCAGGAGGAACCATGAATCACAAAATCGCCTTCGCTTCCCTTGCCCTTTTCACCGCGTTCGCCGGCACAGCGGCCACGCTCCACGCCGGCACCGATGTGCACATCAGCATCGGCCTCGGCAATGTCCGCCGGCCCCTGCCGCCTCCGGTCGTGGTCGTCGAACGCCCGGCCCCGCCGCGGGGTTACTGGAAGATTGTCACCGTCAGGGAGTGGGTCCCCGGCCGCTGGGTCACGACACATGACCGCCACGGTCGCGCGTTCCGGGTCTTCGAGGCCGGCCATTACTCCTTCCGCGACGAGCGGGTCTGGGTGGGCAACGACCGCAATGACCGGGATCGCGGCCCTGACGGCTATCGCGGGAACGATGAATTGGGCTGGAGGAACGATGGCCGCCGCTGACACTCGGGAGACCCGACCATGAACTGCCCGTCCGCCCAACGCCTGATCTCCGCCGCCCGGGACGGGGCGCTGGACGGATCCGAGCAGACCGCGCTTGAGGCGCACCTGGCGGAATGTCCCGCGTGTCGCCAGATGCGCGACGTTCTCGCCCCGGCCGCCGAGTCCTGGAAGGCCACCACGGCGGCGGTGCCGGCGCCCGATGCGAAGCTGGAGTGGCAGCGCATTCAGCGGCGGCTGTCGCCCGCGGGACGGCCCGCCCGGGCCCGTCGCCCGGTGCTGTGGTGGGGCTTGTCGCTCGCGGCCGCGGCCGGCTTGGCGCTGGCGGTGTGGGTTCCCGGTCCCGCGCCCGTGGTGGATGCAGAATTTGTCGAGGTGGGCGAGGGGAGTTCCTCCGCCACGGTCTACGTGGATGCCCAGACGGGATGGCTCGTGGTCTGGGCCGTCCGGGACGCCGATCGCATCTGATGGGATCTCCCCGTGCATGGTCCTTGTCTTGGGCCGGGCTCCGCCGCGTAGTGGGCGGTGATGAGCCGATCCTGGACCCGCGCCGAGGAAGACCTGTTTGAGAAAACCGGGTCCGCGGTGCTGCGCGGTCTCAAAAAAGTGCGCAACCCGGCCGACCTGCTCGGGGTGATTCGCGCGGCGCACCTCGACTTTGATCGCGCCGAGGCCGCAGCCCCCGCCGCGGCCCGCGGGGCCATCGCCTGTCGGGCGGGCTGCGGCGCCTGCTGCCATGTGCTGGTGGGCGTACAGGCCCACGAGGTGCTGATCGTGGCCGAGCATATCCAGACGCATTTCTCGCCGGAGGAACTCGAGGTGGTGATCGCCCGCACCGCGGCGCAGCGCGCGGCCTTCGCCGGCCTGCCCTATGCGGACCGGTGGGCCCTGCGGCGACCCTGTGCCTTGCTGGACGAGGACAGCTGCTCCGTGCATGCGGCGCGGCCCGAGGCCTGCCGGGCGCACCACAGCTCGGACGTGGAGGCCTGCCACGCCAATTTCGACGCGGGCGAGGAGAAGTACGACGCCACGATCCCCGCGCTGCATGGCCGAATGTTCGCGGTGATGCTCGCCATCGACCAGGCCGTGGCGGAGGCGGGGCTCGACGGTCAGGCCTACGATTTCGGCAGCGCGCTCCACGAGGCGCTGACGGACAGCCGGTGCGCAGTCCGCTGGATGAACGGCCAGCAGGCCTTTTCCGATTCCTGCCTGGAGGAAGGCGGAGCTGGTCCTGCCGCGGAGGCGGGCGCGACCCGGCCCGCGGGCTTTTTCAGTGAGTGAGCCGGGCGCCGGTTTTGACGCGACAAAGGGGAAGAAGCCCGCGATTTAACTCCTCTGCCTTCCATGCCCACCGCGACCGCGATTTCCCGCAACGATCCCTGCCCCTGCGGCAGCGGTAAGAAACACAAGCACTGCTGCGGCCGCCCGGCTTCGACCGGAGCAAAGGCCGGCCCGGGTGCGGCGCCAGCGACGGGCGCGGGGATGACCTGGGGCACAATCGCCGTCGGCCTGGTTGCCTTGCTGGTGGGCACCATTGGTTTGCTCGTCTGGCTGGACCGGAACGCGGAGGCCCGGGCCGCGGCGTTGCAGCCGAAGGCTTGGGCGTACAACGCCGAGCTGAACCAACACTGGGATCCCGATCACGGCCACTGGCACGCCGGCATGCCGCCACCGCTGGCGGCGGATGGCACGCGAAAATCGGTTGCGACCACCACCACGGCGGACCCCGCCGCTCCGAAACCCTGAGCCGGAATTTTCGCATGAATCCCCCACCGGTCGATGAGGCGCAGTTTCTCCGGGATCTCGTGAAGGCATCCCGCCAGCGGATCATCCATGTGAAATGGCTCGACCGCGACGGCACCGAACGGCTCACCGTGCTCTCGCAGGCGGAGTCCACGCGGCTCAATGCCATCGCCCACGCGCGGAAGTTGTCGAAGGCCGAGGTGCTCCGCCAGGCGGCGCACATCCCGGTCCAGCCGGCACCGCCGGACGCAGCGCATAATCCGTGAGACCCCCGGGATTCCGGCGATTCTGATTGCCCGCCCCGGGCGATTCGGTGCCTTGGGTGGATGGGCGCCAAGTATCTACCGTCGATCAAGGACCAGAAATTCAACCAGCGATTCCAGCAGAAGGTGAATCCGCTGAAGAAATTCAACAAGACCGGCGGCCGGCCGGCGAAGAAATCCGGGAAAAAGTAACTGCTGCCCCGCGGGCTGCAGGGCTGATCCCGGTCCGTTTTGAACCACGGATTACCCGGCCGGATCGAGGAAGGGCGGACTTGGTGAGTTCGCCGGAATCGATGCGACGCCAATCCATTAATGGACGCCGGCATCCCAACCAGGCGGACTTCACTGCCGCATCCGTGGCATCGGTGCCATCCGTGGTTGAAAGATCCGGCAGCCGGCCCCCTGTGTGGGAAACTCAGGAAATTTTCATCCCACCGCCGGATTTGGCGCACTTTAGGCTGATAAAATCCATCCCCATGAATTCGATCAGCGCCAAAATCGAACCATCACCGCGCAAGCCGATTCCGATTGGGTTGACCTGCTGGCTCTGGCAGCGCCGGGCCCCGCAAGTCATTCAGCTTTCCAAGCGGCTGGGCGTGACGTTGCAGCTCACGGAGAACATTCACGGCTTGCGCCGGGACATCCAGTGGCAGGTTTCGGGCGAGAACGTCGACCGGTTCATCGGCGAATTCGTGCGGCATTGCTGAGTAGCGCTGCCCGCGCGGCCTCGGCGGGGCGGGGTATCAGCCGGTTTTGACGCCGCCGCGATGAGCCGACCATCCGGGGTCGGCGGATAAGGCCGAACGACGGCGATCCGTTGAGCGCGCGGCCATGCCGGCGGCAGCCGGATCCCGGACCCTCCCGGGGCCTCCGGCCGCGGGTTGGCACAAGAATACAAACAATAGACGTTGGGGTACTATGGGTCCGAATGTGAATGCGCTACGGTGGTGGGGATGCACCCGTTCCTGCCCAGCCGGCATACCCCTGTCCAAGCCCCGCGAGCTGCTGTGGCTGGCGGGTGCGCCTGAACCTTTTTTCCCCGACCCTGCGGAATGTCCCATGAAAATGCCAGGTACCGGTGTTGGCTTGGGTGCGCGACCTTTGCGGTCCCGTGCGCGCGCCAATCGGTCCGGCCGGCTGACCGCCCCTAGCCCCATGAGAGAAGCCCCTTCCCCGGATGACATGCTTGACGCCCTGCGCTTGATCGGGGCGAACAAGCCGCAGCTGATCGAGTTGTTCGACCAGATCGAAAACCTGCAATTCTGGATCAAGGACCTGCAGGGCCGCTTTGTCTGGGTGAACCTGCCCCTGCTCGTGAATTTCGGCCTGCAAAAGCGCTCGCAGGTCATCGGCAAGACGGACTTCGAGATCGCGGACGCGACGCTGGCCAGCCAGTACCGCGTCGACGACGAGGAGGTGCTGAAGGGCCGGCCGATCCGGTCGCGCGTGGAGCTGGTGGGCCGGTTCAACCACACCTCGCTCTGGCACATCACTTCCAAGATCCCGTTGCACAACAGTGCCGGGGTGGTGGTGGGAACCGCCGGGGTGACGATGCCCTACCGGCAGCAGGACATGAAGCGGCCCGACTCGGTGCTGAGCAACGCGATCGAGTACATCATCCGGCACCACGGCGACCGGATCACCAACCGCAGCCTGGCCAAGGCCTGCCACGTCTCGCTCCGCGCCTTCCACCGGAAGTTCCTCGAGACCTACCACACCTCGCCGCACGAGTACGTCCGGCAATACCGCGTGCGCGCGAGCTGCAACGCCCTGGTCTTTTCTCCCAAGAGCATGGCGGAGATCGCGCAGTAGTTCGGCTTTTCCGACCAGAGTCATTATTCGCGGGAGTTCCGCCGCCTCATGAACGAGGCGCCGAGTTCCTACCGAAACCGGTTCCGGAAGGGGAGCCGGGACAAGGTGATCGCGAAGACCGGAACCGGCACGGCGCCAAAGGCGGGCAAGCGCCCCGTCCGGCTGGCGCCGAGCCCATGAATTTTCACGGCATTACTTCGCTGTTTGTGATGCCGTGAACGTCAGAGAAAAGGGGTTATAAGAGTAATAGGTGGCAGGGGCCTCACGGTTCTTGCCATCGGCGGCCGGTGAACCGAACGGGTCACCGGCC
>CAMDOO010000085.1 GCA_945903545.1 Opitutus sp. GAS368
CCGCTGGGCTCGTCGGCCGCGATGCTCTTCTCCCTCGCCATCGCCTTCACCATCACCCCCTGGGCCGCCATCCGGGTGCTCCGCCACCGCCGCGCCGCCGATGGGAAACGTCAACTGTTAGTTGAAATTCCCCATCGCGCCCGGGCGGAAGACCCGCATGCCGCCCCCTCTGAAAACGAAGCCCCCAACGACCCGGGTGCCGGCCCGGAATGTCAACTAACAGTTGACGTTTCCCCAGGGCCCGCGGACGGGGAGCGTGTCCCCGACGACGCGATGACACGGCTCTATCACCGCGTGATGGAACCCCTGCTCGATCACGCGCGGTGGCGCTGGGCGTTCCTCGGGGGTATCTTGGCGCTGCTGCTGGCGGCGGTGGGCCTGGTCGGCCTCGGCGCCGTGGAGGTGAAGATGCTGCCATTCGACAACAAGTCGGAGTTCCAGGTGATCCTGAACACGCCCGAGGGCACCACGCTGGAGCAGACGACGCGCATCGCCCGCGAGCTCGCCGCCGCGGTCCGGGGCGAACCCGAGGTGCGCGACGTGCAGGTGTACGCCGGCACCGCCGCACCTTTCAATTTCAACGGGCTCGTCCGCCATTACTTCCTGCGCCGCGGGCCCAATGTCGCCGACCTGCAGGTCAACCTCGTGGGCAAGGACGAGCGCTCCGCCCAGAGCCACGCCATCGCCAGCCGGGTCCGCCCCGCGCTCGCCGCCATCGCCGCCCGGCATGGCGCCGTGGTCGCCGTCGCCGAGGTGCCGCCCGGCCCGCCGGTGCTCCAGTCGCTCGTGGCCGAGATCTACGGCCCCGACGAAAACCGCCGCATCGCCCTCGCGGCCGAGATCCGCGGCATCATGGCGCGCACCGCGGGCGTGGTGGACCTCGACTGGTATGTCGAGGACCCGCAGCCGCGGGTGCGCTACGTGGTCGACGCGGAGAAGGCCGCGCACCACGGCGTGACGCGGGAGGCCGTCGTGGCCGCGCTCGGCCTCGCGGCCCAGGGCGTGGATGCCGGACTGCTGCACGACCCGCTTGAGCGGGAGGACATCGCCCTGCGCGTCGAGCTGCCTGCCTCCGCCCGGTCCGACCCGGCCGCCCTGCCTGGGCTCCAGATCGCCAACGCCTCCGGCGGGCTCGTGCCGCTCTCGGAGCTCGTCCGCCTCGAGCGTGACACCGCCGAGCGCAGCCTGTACCGCAAGAACCTGAAGCCGGTGACCTACGTGACCGCCGATGTCGCGGGCGCGGTGGAAAGCCCGGCCTATGCGCTGTTCACCATGAACCGCGAGATCGCCCGGATCGACGCCCGCCGCTTCGGCAGCGACCAAGCCCGGCTCGACGTGTTCAACCTTGGCCTGCCCTTCGACGACACCCGGCCCGCGATGAAATGGGACGGGGAGTGGCACATCACGCTGGAGGTCTTCCGCGACCTCGGCGTCGCGTTCGCCGCGGTGCTCGGCCTGATCGCGCTGCTCATGGTGGGCTGGTTCCGGAGCTACGTGACCCCGCTCGTGGTGATGGCGGCGATCCCGTTCTCGCTGATCGGCATCCTGCCCGCGCACTGGGCGCTGGGGGCATTCTTCACCGCCACCTCGATGATCGGCTTCATGGCCGGGGCCGGAATCGTGGTCCGCAATTCCATCATCCTCGTCGATTTCATCGAGCTGCGCCGCCGCGAGGGCCGCCCGCTGCGCGACGCGGTGGTCGAGGCCGGCGCCGTGCGCTTCCGGCCGATGCTGCTGACCGCGCTGGCCGTGGTGGTCGGCGCGAGCGTGATCCTGACCGACCCCATCTTCCAGGGCCTCGCCCTCAGCCTCATGGCCGGCGAGATCGCCTCCCTGCTGATCAGCCGGATGGCGGTGCCCGTCCTCTACTACATGGCCAACCGCCGCGCGGCGGCCGAACCTGTTTCCGCCTCATGAACTGGATCGACCTCATTCCTGTCGCCGCGGGCCTGTACCTGCTCTTCCGCGGGTGGCGCTTCTTCCGCCCGCCGCTCGATCCCGCCGCGGCCGCGGCGGCCGTCAAGGAAGGTCGCGCCGTGCTGATCGACGTACGCGAGCCGGGCGAATGGGCCGGCGGCGTGATCACCCCGGCCGCCCTGCTGCCCCTGAGCGACCTGTCCGGCGACCGCCGCGCCTGGGGTCCCTTCCTCGAGCGCAACCGCGATCGCCGCCTGATGCTCTATTGCCTCTCGGGCAGCCGCTCGGGCCTGGCCGCCGCCAAACTGCGCCGCGAGGGCTACCAGGCCGTCAATGCCGGCACCTTCCATGGCTGGCGCCGCGCCGGCTGGAAGGTCGTGCCGCCCCCTGCCTCCTAGGAGCTCTTGCGAGCCCGCGGCCCTTTCCCCTGCATCCCAATCCAAAGCTACCATGAAAACCAACATCGGCTCCATCGACCGCACCCTCCGCATCGTCATCGGCCTGTCCATCATCGCGACCGGCTTTTTCCTCAACAGCTGGTGGGGCCTCGCCGGCATCATCCCGATCCTGACCGCCATCGTCCGCTTCTGCCCCGCCTACCTGCCGCTCGGGATCAACACCTGCGGGACGCCACCGGCCAAGAAGGGCTGAGCGCCTTCAGGCGAGCCGCGTGGCGTGGAAAAGGCAGAGGCAGTCGGTGCCGTCCTCGGTCGCCAGCCAGTGCGGCTCAAGCGCGGCGAACTCGCGGTCGATCGCGGGGCGCAGGCCGCCGACCTCGAGCACCACGAGCCCGTGCGGCTGCAGCCTCGATTTGGCCTGGCGGAGCAGCTTCCGGATCAGCACCAGGCCATCGCGGCCGCCGTCGTGCGCCATCCGCGGCTCGGCCGCGAACTCCGGCGCCTGGCCGTCGACCAGCGCGCTCGGCTCGTAGGGCGGGTTGCTCAGGATCACGTCGTACTTCGCCGCGGCCGGCAGCGACGCGAGCAGGTCGCCCTGGAACAAGTGCACGCGCCGGCCGAGCCGGTGCCGGCGGACATTGATCGCCGCCACCTCCAGCGCCGCGGGCGAGAGGTCGGTCGCGTCCACCCGTGCGCCGCGGAACTGCTTCGCGAGCAGGATCGCCAGGCAGCCCGAGCCGGTGCAGATATCGGCCACGCGCGTCACCCCGGCGCCGCGCCGCGGCAGCCAGTCCGGCAGCTGCCCCGGGATGATCTCCAGGAAATAGCTGCGCGGGATGATCACCCGCTCGTCGACAAAGAAGCGGTGCGGCCCGAGCCAGGCTTCCTGCGTCAGGTAGGCAGCCGGCACCCGTTGCTCCACCCGGCGACGGAACACGGTCTCAACCGCGGCGGCCTCGGCGGCGGTGAGCCGGTGCGCCAGCACGCGCGCGTCGCTGTCCAGCGGGAGATCCAGCGTGCGGAGCAAAAGGTAGAGCGCCTCGTCGTGGGCCGAGTCAGCCACTTGGCCAAGCGCGAGCTTGTGCCGGGCGTAAAGCACCTCGGCAAAACCGAGCCAGTCCCCGACGGTCGCCGGGGGGCCGCCCGCGGGCCAGCGCCAGCCCACGCGCCGGGGCGTCCTCATTGGACGAGCAGGCTGATCAGGTAAAGGAAGGGCGTGGCCACGATCCCGATCAGGAAACCGAATGCCGACCGGAACTGCGGGACCTGGAACGCGATCAGCAGCAGGAGGCCGCCCCAGCGGGAGACATTCCAGAACGCGGCCTCCGAGATGAGCCCGAGCTCGCGGAGCAGCATGCCGCCGGGCAGCGGCGGGATCGGCAGGAAATCGAGCACGATCAGGCTGGCGTTGATCACAATCATCGGCACGAACACGTCGTCCAGCGCCCCGGGCATCGTCCGGTAGGCCAGCGCCCCGATGACCGCCGCCGTGAGGGCCGCGGCCACGCTCACCAGCGGGTTCATCATCTGCGTGTACAGGTGGTGCCGCGCGGGCTTGGTGAAGTTGTTCGGGTTGATCGGCACCGGCTTGGTCCACGCGAGGAACAGCGAGAAGGTGCCGAGGTTCGGCGCCAGGTAGAAGATGCAGATCAGCGGGAGGATCACCGAGCCGATCAGGTCGAGGTGCGGCAGCGGGTTCGCGGTCAGCCGCCCCGTGGCCTCGGGCGTGGGATCACCGAGGCGGTTCGCCAGCCAGGCCTGCCCGTAGGCGCGCAGGCAGAGGCACGCCATCAGGAGCAGGTAAAGCAGGAGTCCGTTGCGGATTTGGTCCGGGGTGAGTCCGAGCATCGAACCGTCACTTTGCAGGCTCGGCCGGGATCTGCGCAACCAGCTTTTGCTTTTGGGCGGCGAGGACAGGCTCGGTGACGGTGGCCAGGATCAGGCGGGCGTGGTCGAACTTCCGCTGCTTCAGGAGGATGTTGGCCGCGTGCAGGCGCATGGTCTCGCGCTCCACGGCGGTCTCGGCGCCCTCCTCGAGCGCGGCCCAGCGCTGCAGGGCGGCGTCCCAGTCGGGCGCGGCCACGTCGTAGAACGACTCGGCGTAGCGGTATTGGAACTCGAAGCGCTTCGGCGCGAGCTCGACGGCCTTCCGGAAGGCCTGCTGCATGGACTGGTCCACCTCGGCGCGGGTCTGGTTGCCGGCCTTGACGAAGTCGTCGTGCGCCTCGGCCAGGAGCATGCCGAGCTGGTAGTGGTAAAGCGGCTCGTCGGGCACGAGGTTGATCGCCGAGAGGAAGAAGGCGGAGGCCTCCACGGGATGGCCCTCCTCGGCGGTGTAGTTGCCGAGCTGGTTCTTCAGCAGGCCCCACGCCCGGCGGAACGGCGGCGTGTCGGCGCCCGGCTCCTTGGACATGGCCATGAACATGTCGTCGCCGCGCGTCAGCACCGCCGCCGCCTGCGGGTTCATGTCGAGCCGGCCGAGCATCGTCCCATACGCGGCGTAGGCCGGGGCGTGCTTGGGGTACTTCTTGAGGAAGTCGTCGTATTCCTGGACGAGCTTCTGGGCGGCCTGGCGGAAATTGGCCTCGTCGAGCTTGTCGCCCGCCTTGTCGGCCTGCACGAACAGGGCCTGCTGCCGGTCGGCGAGGTCGAGGAGCGCCTTTTCCGGCGTGGACGGCGCGACGGCGGCGCGGACCGGTGACAAAAGCGCGAGCACAAGCAGGACGGCGGGAATCCGGAGGGACATGGGCGGTTTCCGACAACCTCGCCGGAAGGAAGTGCCGGCGCAATCCCGGAGGGGTCTCCCGAGCCGGGTTTTGCCCCAGAGACACCGAGGCACCGAGCCCAGCCATCGTTTTGAGTTTTGGGTTCCGAACCCCCGCAAAGCAACGGGGCTTGGGCTCCGTGCCTCGGTGTCTCTGGGGCAAAAAACTACCGAGGATCGAAATCCGCCATCCGAAGGACCTGAATCCGGGGGATGTTACTGACGGATTTCGCCTTGCCGCTACTACAGGGGTGGGTTGTCTTGACGTGCCGCTGCCAGCAGCCGCCACCTCGCACCGCGCCCCCTCCCGCTTCGCGCGACCCGCCGTTCCCCAAAAAAGCGCCCGAGCCGTCCCGGCCACCCGTACTGCCTTCGCCATGAAGAAAGCCCCGCTTGTGCTCGTCCTCTCGCTGGTCGCCAACGCGATCCTCGTCGGCCTTTACCTGACGCGTACGCCCGCCCCCACCCCTGTCCCGCCGTCCCGTCCCGCCGGCAAAACCGTCGCCAGCCCCGCGCCCGCCCCCGGCACCGGCGGGACCGCGCGGCCGGCCGCCGCCCCCGCCGGCAAAGCGCTGAACCTGGCGGAGGCCCAGGATCTCGTGACGCAGATGCGAGCGGCCGGTTTCCCCGAGGAAATGGTCAGCGCGGCCGCCCAATCCCGCCTGATGGGCCAGTATTACGCCCGTTATGCGGAGATCATGGGGCTCAACGCCCCCGTGCCGCCGTTCTGGAGCAGCCAGGCCTCCACCAGCGGGCTCCTTTCCGACCCCGCCCGCCAGGCCGCGCAACGCGAGCTCACCAAGGAGATGACCAATGCCATGAAGGAGCTCCTCGGCCCGGACTACATGACCGCCGGGATGAACGAGGAGACCAGGACCATGTTTGCCCGGCAATACGGCGACCTGCCGCCCGAGAAGATCGTCCAACTGCAGCAGGTCATGCAGGACTTTTCCCAGCAGCAGTCGGAGATCTACGGCCCGTCGGTGGGCGGCTTCAGCGTGCGGCTGCCCGAGGACACCGCGAGGCTGGCCCAACTGGAGAAGGACCGCCGCGCCGCGATCGCCGCACTGCTCACCCCGGAGGAACTGGAGAACTACGACCTGCGCTCCAGCAACTCGGCCGCGCCATTGCGCTCCCAGCTCGTCGCCTTCGAGCCGTCGGAGGCGGAGTACCGCACGCTGTTCAAGCTCCAGCAGGCTTTCGACGAGAAGTATCCCAATTCGCTCATGATGGGCAGTGTTTCGCAGGACTTGCTGCGCGAGCGCTCCCAGGCCCAGCAGAAACTGAAGGAAGACATGGCCGCCGCCCTGCCCCCCGACCGCGCCGAGGCCTTCCTGCTCGCCTCGGAACCCAACGCCAGCACCGTCGCCCGCATCATCGGCCGGCTGGACATGCCCATGTCCACGGTCGGGCAGGTCATCACCATCCAGAAGGAAATCCAGGCGCAGGCGACCGCGCTCCGGACCGACCGCACCCTCACCGCCGACGTGCGCAACCAGGCGCTCGCCGCCCTGCAGCAACAGGCCAACGAGCGGATCGCGGCCCGCATCGGCTCCAACGGGCTCGCGGCTTACAAGAGCTCTGCCGGCTCCTGGATCCAGAACCTCGTTCCGCCACCACCCGTCGCCCGCGGCGGGGCGCCGGCCAGCCCGGTCGCCCGCTGAACCCCAACCTCCCGGCCATGAAAGCACTTTTCGTCTCCGCCCTCCTCGCCCTCTCCCTCGGGTTGAACGCCCTCGCCCTGCTTGGCCTCGCCTCCCCCGCAACCATCGCGCCCTTGGTGGGCCTGATCCGGCCGGGATCCGCCCCGGCCGCTGCCGCCGCGCCGGATGCCCGGCCCCGCGCTGGCAGCCCTGCCGGCACCTCCGCCACCCAAGCCTCGGGCAAGTGGGCCGGCCTGAAAAGCGATAATCCCGCCACCTTGGTCGCCAACCTGCGCGCCGCGGGCTTCAGCGATTCCGAGATCCGTGCCATCCTGGCCAACCAACTCAGCCAAAAGGTCATCGCCCGCCGGCGCGAATTGATGGGCCCCCCGCAGGATCTTCCTTATTGGCGCAACGCAAGCGGCCCGACCAACAGCGTGTCCAGCAATCCCCAGGCTCAGGCCGAGCTGCGCGCGCTGAGCCAGGCGAACGCCAAGCTGATCGAGTCGCTGCTCGGGCCCAACCCGGTCAATCAGGTCAGCCCCTACGAACGACTGCAGTTCGCCGATCTGCCCTCCGACAAGGTCGACCAGCTCAAGCTGATCAACTCCGACTACGCCGATCTCATCAGTGCGGTCCAGAGCGGCGTGAACGGCGCCTATTTCCCGGAGGACCGGGCCAAGCTGAAGCTGTACAACGAGGAAAAGGACAAGGATATCCGGGCGCTGCTCACGCCGGAGGAATACGACAACTACCAGTTCCGGACTTCGACCACGGCCAACAGCATGCGGAACAACCTGCAGGTGTTCCAACCCACCGAGGACGAATTCCGGAGGATCTTCGCCCTGCAGTATGCCTTCGACCAGCAGTACAACACGGCGTTCGGAGGCCTGGACCTCGAGCTCCAGCGCCAGCGTTCCCAAGCCCAGGGGGACCTGACCGCCCAGATCAAGGCCCTGCTCTCGCCGGAGCGCGTCGCCGACTACGAGAAGGCCACCGACAGCAGCTACCGGCAGGCGCTGGCGCTGACCACGCGCCTTGAACTGCCGAAGGACGCCGCCACCCAGCTTTGGACGCTGCAGAAGGACACCCAGCAGCGCATGACCGCCCTCCGTACCGACCGCAACCTGGCCCCCGACGCCCGCAACCAGGCTCTGGCCGCGTTACAGCAGGATGTGGTGGCCCGGGCCTCCGGGGTCCTCGGCGGACCGCGCGGGCTCGAAGCCTACAAGGTGAATGGTGGCCAGTGGATGCAGAACCTGGTGCCACAGCCTGCCCCCACCGGGGCGGCCGGCGCCGGGGGCACCGTGATCATCAACGGTGGCACGATCAGGATGTTCTAAGGCGGGGCGGCCCCGGGCCCTCTTGATCTCCTACTCGTTCTCTCGATCTGATAGTCCGAACCAAATTTGGAGAACGAGAACGAGAACGAGAACGAGAACGAGAACGAGAACGAGAACCGCCCGGCCTCACCCCTGCCGCCCGAAGCCCTTCGCCTTCGCAAAGGCCTGGAGAGAGGCCATGAGCTCGGTGCGCTGCAGCGGTTTGGTCAGGAAATCGTTCGCGCCGGCCCCGATCACGTTCTTGCGCACATCGTCCTGGATGTCGGCGGTCAGGATGATGATCCAGACCCCGCGGGCCGCCTCACCCGCCTCGCCCGCGCGGATGCGCCGGGTCGCATCGAGCCCGTCGATGTCCGGCATGTGCAGGTCCATCAGCACCACATCGCAGGGTAAGGCGTCCAGGCGGGCGAGCGCCATGCGGCCGTCATCGACCACGCTCCAGGTGCACCCGAGATTGGCCAGCACCGCCTGCATCAGGCGCTGGTTCACGGCATTGTCCTCGACCACGAGCACCCTGAGTCGGGACCAGTCGGACGGCACGGCCGCGGCGGCGGCCGCGGTGACCGGCACGGCGTGAGCGGAGGAGGTCTTGGCCAGGACCTCAACCAGCCGTTCATGGTGGACGGGCTTGTTGACCAGGGCGTGGACATGCGGGCGGAGCTGCTCCCGGCGCGGGGCGGGCCACATCAGGGGAACCAGGGCGATGCTGACAGCCAGCGGAGGCAGGTGCGACGCCACCGAACCGTCCAGCTGGACGTCGCTGGCATCAACCACCGCGAGGTCGCAGGCGGTGGACGGCAGGCTCGCGAGGGTGGCCTCCACCATCTCCGCCCCGGCCTCGGATCCCAGCCGCATCAGCTCGGCGCGCAGGGCCGGCGAGCCGACACAAAGCGCGAGACGCCGGCCGGCCAGCAGACGCGGGCCGGCCCCGTCCGCCCCGGCGGGGATGGCCGGCACTCGGATCGTGAAGGTGAACACACTGCCCTCGCCCGGCCGGCTGGTGAATGAGATCTCGCCGTCCATCAGCTGCACGATCATCCGGCTGATCACGAGGCCGAGGCCGGTGCCGCCAAAGCGGCGCGTATTGCCGCCGTCGATCTGGCTGAACGGCCGGAAGAGCAGGTGCTGCTTGTCCGGCGCGATGCCGATGCCGGTGTCCCGCACGGTGAACTGGAGCCGCACCCGGCCGTCGTCCGAGAGGGGGTTCCGGCTCGCGAACGGCAGGAGCCCGACCTCGACCGCGATCTCCCCGGAGGGGGTGAACTTCACCGCGTTGCCGATCAGGTTGACGAGGACCTGGCGGAGGCGCCCGCCATCCGCCACGATCGCCGCGGGCACCGCCGGGTCGACCCAGTGCAGCAGCTCGATTTTCTTGGCGTGGGCCGCCCCGGCGAGGAGGTCGAGCGTGTCCTCGATCACCTCGCGCACCGCCGTCCGCTGGGGCTCGAGCTTGAGCTTGCCGGACTCGATCTTCGAGAAGTCGAGGATGTCGCCGGTGAGGCGCAGCAGGGTGTCGGCGCTGGTGCGGATGGTGCGAACGTACTCGCGCTGGTCGCCGGGCAGCTCGCCCTCGAGCAGGAGCTCGGAAAAACCCACGATGCCGTTGAGCGGCGTGCGCACCTCGTGGCTCATCGTGGCGAGGAACTGGCCCTTCGCGCGGTCGCCCGCCTCGGCGCGCTCCCGGGACTCGCGCATCTCGGCCTCGACGCGTTTCGCCACCGTCGCGTCCTCGAGCACGGCGACGTAGCAGGCCGGGCGGCCGTCGCGGTGCGCCACCGGCGAGACCACCGCGCGCACCGGGTAGATGGAGCCGTCGGGCCGCTGGTTGGACCATTCGCCGCGCCAGGTGCGGCCCGCGCGGAGCGTGGTATCGAGCTCGATGTTCGTCTCGGGCGGCGTGTCGGCCGCCTGGAACTCGCGCCAGGGGCGTCCGACCAGGTCGCGGCGCCGGCGGCCGAGCTGGTCGCAGAGTCCGGAGTTGGCGTACTCGATGTGGTGCCCGAGGTCCACGATCATCACCGCGGTGTGGCTCTGCTCCATCGCCTCCGAGAGGTTGCGGATCGCGGCGCGCTGCGCGCGCTCCCGCCGCAGCACCGTGTAGGAAACGAGCGGCAACCCGAGGAGCAGCCAGAGGTAGACGGCCCAGGACAGTCCGGTCCCGCCCAGCCGCAGGTACCAGTCGGAAGCCGAGAGGTCGAAGCCGAGGATGTCGCGCGGCTGCCCGGCGACGGAAGGGCCGATCAGCACGTAGCCCGTCACCCAGGTCCCGAACTCGTCGCCCAGCGGCCCCTCGGTCGCGGGCTGGCCGTCGGCGATGATCGCCTGCAGGCCCGGTGATTCCTTGGCCTCCTTGTAGATGTCGCCCGGCTTCGACTCGTCCTTGTCGCCCGGCGGCGCCGAGTCGGCGAGGAAGACCACCTCGTCCTTCTGCGGCAGGTGGCGGAAGACATAGACAAAGCGGACGGCGGGATCGACGGCTTGGAACCGCCTGAGGCGGTCCTTCACCGCGCGGTAAACGGCGGTGTCGGCGTCGGCGGCGGTGCCGGTCAGGCGCTGCATTTCCATCGGGTCGAACGCAATCGCGCAGCGCCGCGCGTTGTCCAGGAGTTCGTCGAGGATCCCCGCGCGCACCGCGCTGGCCCGCCAGATACCGACCAGCGACCCGATGAGCACGATGCTGGCGACCGTGAGGGCGGTCGAGGCCCGGCTCCTGAGAAGGATCATCATGCCCCGGGTCATCGGCTTGAAGTGAACGGACCCAAACCGGCCTCGGCAACCCGGAAGCGCGACGGGCCCCCGGCGCCACGCCGGGAATTTCAGATTTCAAATCTCAGATCTGAAATTCAAGGCCGCCATGCCGGCCGCAGCGCCCCTCCTGCGAACTTCCCACTCTCAACTCCCTGTCGCTCCGGCATCCTGCCGCCCCATAGCCCGGGCGATCGCATCTCGACCGGCTCCGACACCGCATCGCGCAGATGCAAGAGGCTCAGGGACGTGCCGGGGTTGACCGGAACAAGTCGTCCGAGGCAGGCAAAAAAGAAGCGCCGCGGG
>CAMDOO010000086.1 GCA_945903545.1 Opitutus sp. GAS368
TCGCGGTCGGGCCAGCGGCCCAACCCTACCCCCATCGTTTTGGTCCGATGGGTGGGGCTGACGCGTGGGGTCGGCCGCGATTATTTTACCGGTGTGATCGATTTATTGAAAGATCGGCCGGTGATTTACCGTTCTTACGGGTATGGATCCCATTCTTCCCATTCGGAAACATCTCCCTCACGGGCAGCCGTCGTGGCTGCAAGAAAACGCCGGCTACTTCATTACCATCTGTTGCCTGCCACGGGGCGCCAACCAACTTTGCCGCCCTGACGTTGCCGCGGCGGTTTTTGAGTCCGTTGTCTTCCGTCAAACCCGGGGAGACTGGTATGTGCATCTCATCCTGTTGATGCCGGATCATATTCACGCATTGATGACTTTCCCCCGTGATCACGAAAGCCGTGCCGTAATTGAAACTTGGAAGGGCATTGTCGCCAAGAAGGCTGGAGTCGTTTGGCAGCGCGGCTATTTCGATCACCGACTTCGGGATTGTGAGAGTTGGGAGGGAAAGGCGACTTACATCCGCCTGAATCCATGTCGGGCTGGATTGGTGACTGAGGCGGAGGTGTGGCCGTATGTGTGGGAACCGGGGAAAGGATAAGGACGATCCGGATCATCGCGGTCGGGCCAGCGGCCCAACCCTACCTGCTTGGCCATCGGCAATGCCCATGCATGGTAGGGCTGACCCGCCGGGTCGGCCGCGATGTGTTCATATGCCTCCGCCCAACCTTTTGTTTGCCCGGCACCCGGGGGTCCCGTTGGCTTGTCCCCATGGAGGTTATCTTTCTCGGCACGGGCACATCGCAGGGGGTGCCGATGATCGCCTGCGATTGCGCGGTGTGCTCCTCCACCGACCCGCGCAACAGCCGCAGCCGGGCCTCGATCCATGTCGTGATGGACGGCCTGCATATCCAGGTCGACGCCGCACCCGAACTGCGGCTGCAGTGCCGGCGCGAGCGGATCATGCGCACCGACCTCGTGATCCTGACCCACGGGCACGCCGACCACATCGTGGGCATGGACGACCTCCGGCGTTTCTGCGACCTGCTCGGCGGGAACTCCCTGCCGGTTTACTCCACGGAGGAGGGCCTGGCCCGGGTGCTGGCCATCTACCCCTACGCCATTCTCGAGCGGCCGCTCGTCCCTGGTTACGCGGCCTTCCGGCTGATGGAGATGCCGCCCCTGCTGGAGTTTCCCCAGGGCACAATTGCCGCCGCGCTGCTTCCGCATGGCGGCCTCAACACCCTTGGGCTGGTCTTCACGGAGAAGAGCAGCGGGCGGAAATTCGTCTACTATAACGACTGCAAATCCGTCCCGCGCGAGGCGGTGGCGCTCGCCCGCGGCGCGGACGTGGTGGTGCTCGACGGCCTCCGGCCGAAACCGCACCCGTCGCACATGACGATCGACGAGGCGGTGGCGGTGGCGCAGGAGATCGGCGCGCCCTCATCCTATCTCACGCACCTGACCCATCTCAGCGAACACGCCGCGCTGGCGGCGACGCTGCCTGCGGGGATTGCCCCGGCTTACGATGGCCTGCGGATCCACCTCAACGGGGATGGCACGCGGGTGGTGAACTGATCGGGGCAGGGGCCGACCTCAGGGCGACCCGCGCTGCGGATCGATAGGTAGGGTTGGGTCGAAGACCCGACCGCGATGGTTTGAAAGGTAGGGCTGATCCGCTGGGCCGGCCGCGATCAATAATCCCCAGACGATTTGGCACGCAGAGCAGCGCAGGGAGCGCAGAGAACGGAGGGTAGGGGCGCGTGTCCTCACGCGCCCTCGATCCCGTGCATGTGGGGACGCATGCTCCTGCCGTTCCCGATCCCCCCGAAAATGAATGAGGCTTGGGCTCTGTGCTCTCTGTGCCTTTGTGGCGAAAACCGGTTTGAGGGATCGATCATCACGGCCGGCTCGTCAGCCTTCGCCGTGCCTACGGCTGACAAATCGAGCCACCCCCACCACAAGCCACCGGGCTACTTCCTCGCCTCGTCCGCCCAGAGGGCCAGCACGTAGATCACGCCGTCACCGGCGGTTGCCGTCTGGCCCTTCTCGCCGGTGGCCACGACCTGGGTCAGGTTGCGCGCGACGACCATGGAGGTGCCGGGCTGCATCAGCACCGTCGTGCTGAGGCTGCGCTGACGCTCCGGGCCGGACTCCGGTTTGACCTTTTCCGCCCAGAGGAGATTGAGGCGCAGGCCGGTGGATCCCGCGACCGACGTTGTGTCAATCTGCAGGGCGGCGGAACGGCCACCGTAGGCATGGGAGACCCGGGCGGACGCGTTGGGCTTGAGCTCCACGTTCTCGGTCCAGATCACGGTGAGCTTCATCCGGCATTCGTCGGCCGTCATTTCCTGCGCGGCCTCGATCTGCCCGGGCTTCACCGCATAGGCGATCAGCCGGGCGGCGTTGGCCCGAAGGCCGGCGACCGGCAGCAGGAGCAACGCGAGCAGGAGGAAAGACTTCACGCAGGGATTCATGGGTGGAGTGCCGGAACGGTCAAGCAGCCGGGAGATGTGCCGCATTGGCTTCGCTTGTCTGTAGCTGGCCTCGGTGAGGCCGGCGGACCGGAACCCGGGGTCGGGCGACCCCGGCTGCAGCTCAGGTCCGCCGCGCGACCCAAAACCGGCACTCGTCGGAGAAGTCGCGCACGGCCGGCGACTCGCGGCCCAGCTCGCGGCGCAGCACGTCGTGCTCATGGCGCCAGCCCGTGGCGGCGAGATCCACGAGAATCTCCGTGCGGTCGGGAAGATGCATGAAGGTTCGGCCGGCCTCGTCCTCAAAGTAGCGGTCGCCAAACTCGACGAGCCGCGGGTCCTGCTTGCCAGAGTCCCAGCGCAGCTTTTCGAGCCGCCAACTGGCGCGCTCGACGGGCGAGTGGTCGCGGTCGTGGGTCGTGAAAAGAAAGGGCGCGCCGTCGCGGCAGAGCGACTGCAGGTTGCGCAGGGCGGCCCGGCGGTTCTCCCGTCCCGGGATCTGCATCAGGCCGTTGAACATGAAAAGCGCTCCGCCGAACCGTGTAGGCGGAATGTCAACTATTAGTTGACGTTCCGGCAGGGCCGTGGCGTCGGCGTGGAGGAAGCGGATGGCCTTGGCGTCGCGGGCGGCGGCGAGGGCCTGGGCCTGGGCGACCAGTTCCTCGGCGAAGTCGAAGGCGGTGAGTCGCCGGAAACCCAGGTCCCAGAGTCCGATCGTCACGCGGCCACTGCCACAGCCGGCCTCGAGCAACGAAGCATTCCGGTCGGGAAAAAACCGCTCGATCAGGACCCGCTCGGATTTCCACAGCCCGAGGAAGTGCGCGGCGCGGGTGTAGTGGACCACTGCCTGCGGGTCGTTGAAGTCAGCCCGGACGGTCTCGGCGGTGATTTTTGATCCGGTGGTTGGTTTCACAGGAGGCAACGGAGGGAACGGAGAACAGAAGGTAGGGGCGGTTGTCCCCAACCGCCCGTGATCGATGAGCAGCAAGAGTGCCGAGGGCGCCTGGGGACAGGCGCCCCTGCCGTTCAGGCTTTCTTCCGGCGCCACGCGGCAAGGAACATGCCGTTGGCGTTGAGCTCGTGGGGCCAGAGGGTGACTGTTGCCGGGCTCGTTGAGCCCGGTCCGGGAATCGCCAAGGCACCGGGGTCGGCGACCCCGGCTACAGCAGAGGGCGCAAACACCGGATCCGGTTCCAATTCCGGGTGCGCGGCGCTGAAGGCCTCGACGACCCCCGTGGTTTCACGACGGGTGAGGGTGCAGACGGAGTAAACGAGGCGCCCACCGGGCTTGAGCGAACCGGCGACTTGGTTGAGGAGGGCGAGCTGGGTGACGGCGAGCTCGGTGACGTCATTGAGAGAGCTGGTCCAGCGGGCCTGCGGGTTGCGCTGCCAAGTGCCGACGCCGCTGCAGGGCGCGTCGATCAGGATGCCGTCGAACTTGGCTTTCGTGGGCAGGCGCGGGGAGCCATCCCACAACGCGACACGATAGTTGAAGAGCTTTGCGCGGGAGGTGCGGCGCTTGAGGGTGTCGAGGCGGCCCGAGTGGCGGTCGGTGGCCCAGACGACGCCCTTGTTCTGCATCAGATCGCAGAGGTGCAGGGTCTTGCCACCCTCGCCGGCGCAGGTGTCCCACCATGTCTCGCCGGGTTTCGGCGCACAGGCGACGCCGACAAGCTGGGACGCGAGGTCCTGGATCTCGAACTCGCCGGTCTTGAACTGCTCGGTCTTGAAGAGGTCCTGGACGCCGGTGAAACGGACGGCGTCCGTTGTGATCGGGTTTTGGGCTTTGGGTTCTGAGTTTTGGGTTTCCGAACCCAGAACCCCAAACCCAGAACTCGAAACCGTGAATGGTGGCGCCAATTCGCAGGCGGCCAGGGATTTGGCGAGGGCCTTGGCCTGGCCTGGCCGGGCGCGGAGCCAGAGAGCAGGGTCGCGTTGCAGTTGGCGCAGGTACGTGGCCTTGGCCTCGGCGTCCGGCAGCACGACCTCATTCCAGACCCAGGCGGGCACGGCGCGGATGGCGAGAGCCTCGGGCTTGGCGGACTTGGGATCGGCGTTAAAGCGCTTCTGCAGGTCCTCGGCCTGCTCCAGGCGCTTTTGCGTGGAAGCCTTGTCATCCAGCCAGGAGAGCCAGCGATAATAGACGAAGATGGCGTGGCTGACCGCGCGCCGGGCAGACGGCTGGAGGTAGCGGTGCGCCTCGAAGTAGCCGCGCAGGGCGGTGTCGGCCCGATCGCCGGGGGCAAGTTTGGCGATGATGCTGGCGGCGTGGTTGAGGGCGGCGTTGTCGGACATGGCAGCCCACAAAACCGTTCTCCGCCATGAACAGCAAGCACACGGAAGGCGGAGGCTGGAATCGGTGGATCCGGATTGTGGGTAGGGCGCGCTGGGGATCAGCCTCGATCCGGCGGGCCGAAACCGTCCTGCTCGCCCAAGAGACATCCCCCATCCCAGGCGAGGGGGCGGTCCAGGCTACACCTGACCTCAATGAAGTAGGAGCGGCAGACCTCTGCCGGAGGATCGGTTTCTTTCCGCAAGGCCGCGCCCCAGCGCGGGTGCTCGCCACCTTCAATCCGTGCGATCCGCGTCATCCGTGGTTAAAGCGGATCGGATATCCGAGAACGAGTAAGAGTAAGAGAACGAGAAAGAGGGGAAAGCGCGGCGTTCAGCCACGCTTTCCCCAACGGCGGTCCTGCTTGAGCTCAAGGCGGCGGGTTTCGAAGCGAAGGCCAGCGACGGCGGGGTGGGCGCGGAGTTGCTGGAGGGTGGTGCCGTTGAGTTTCCAGCTCAGGGCGCTGCTGGCTTCGCCCACGGGAGCGACGCGGTCCTCGAAGAGGAAGGCGAACTCGACGCGGGTGTCGCCCGACTGCTGGTTGAGCGTCTCGCGGAGCTGGCGCAGGAAGGACGGCACCTCGGGGTGGGTGGGGTGCAGGATCCAGGTGATCTTGCGGACGACACTGGCGACCTGGGCGTCGAGCGGGTAGCACTCCTTGACGTTGATCCGGGGGCCCTCGTTGCCGGCGATGATGTTGCCCTGCACGAGGACGACGGCGTTCTCGGCGAGCACGGTGCCGTGCGCCGCGTAGGCGTCGGCGAACATGTTCAGCGGAACGGCGGCGTTGCGGGTGGAGAGAGTGAAGGCAGCCCAGGGGCGGTTGTCCTTTTTCGCCAGCTTCTTGGTGATGTTGCTGACGATGCCGCACAGCCGGAATTCGGCGCGGTCCGGCTGCCGGAGCAGTGCGTCCACCGGGAAGGTGTCGATGGCCTCGGCGATACCGAGGTAGTTGTTCATCGGGTGGCCGGTGACATAGAACCCGAGGAGTTCCTTTTCGAAGGCCAAGCGTTCGGCCGGCGAAAAGTCTTTTTCGCCGGCGATTTCAGATTTCAAATTTGAGATTTGAGGTGCCGGGGCGCCGGCAGCCGAACCAGGGCGGCTGGGGACCCAGCCTTCGCGCGAGGCTTCGGCGGGCACGGCAGCCGCCCCTGCCTCGGCTGACTCCTCGCCGAGCATGTCCATGAAGCTGTGCTGGCCGGCGGCCTTGTCGCGGGCCTGGGCGGCGGCGCCGGCGAGGGCGGCATCGATGCCGTCGAAGAGGGGCTTGCGTGCGGCATTGCTGAAGTCGAAGGCCCCGGTCTTCACGAGGTGCTCGAGGACACGCTTGTTGATCGCGCGGCCGTCGACCCGGCGGACGAAGTCGGCGAAGTCGACATAGGCCCCGTTGGTCTCGCGTTCCTCGAGGATCTTTTTGCCGGCGAGTTCGCCGACGCCCTTGATTCCCGCCAGGCCGAAACGGATCGCCGCCAGGGGCGGCGATCCGTTTCGGCCAGTTGAAGATTGAAGACTGAAAGTTGAAGCGTCGGAGCCTGCGGAACTTTCCGGGGCTCGGCCTTCAACTTTCAACTTTCCACTTACAACTTCGCCGGCCGGACGGCGAAGCACGGGCGTGAACATCTCCCGCGACTCGTTCACATCCGGCCCGAGGACTTTCAGCCCCATCGCCTCGCATTCGGCGACGAAGTGGGAGACTTTTTCGGAGTTGCCGAGTTCGGAGCTGAGCATGGCGGCCATGAACTGCACCGGGTAGTTGGCCTTCAGGAAACCGGTCTGGTAGCTGAGGATGGCGTAGGCGGCGGAGTGCGACTTGTTGAAGCCGTAACCGGCGAACTTGTTCAGGATGTCGAAGATCGAGTTGGCGGTCTTCTCCTCGATGCCGTTCACCTTCTTCGCGCCCTCGACGAACTTGGCCCGCTCGGCGGCCATCGCCTTCTCGTCCTTCTTGCCCATGGCGCGGCGAAGCATGTCGGCGCCGCCGAGCGTGTAGCCGGCGATGATCTTGGCGGCTTCCATGACCTGTTCCTGATAGACCATCACGCCGTAAGTCTCGCGGCAGACTTCCTCGAGCAGGGGGTGGGGGAAGGTCACCGTGCTCGGGTCTTTCTTGCCGCGGACGTAGTCGGGAATCCACTCCATCGGGCCGGGGCGGAAGAGCGCGATGAGGGCGACGATCTCGTCGATCGTGGACAGGCCGATCTGCCGGCAGAGGTTCTGCATGCCGCCGGATTCCAGCTGGAACACGCCGGTGGTGCGGCCGGAGTTGAGGAGGGCGAAGGTCTTCGGATCCTCGAAGGGGATCTTCTCGATGTCGAAGGCCGGGTCGGCGGTGCGCCGGATGTTGTCCACGGCGTCGGCGATGACGGTGAGCGTCTTGAGGCCGAGGAAGTCCATCTTCAGCAGGCCCAGCTTGCCCACCGCATTCATGTCGTACTGCACGGTGACGTCGCCTTCCTGCTCGGTCAGGGGGACAAATTCCTCAAGGGGGCGGTCGGTGATGATGATGCCGGCGGCGTGTTTGCCGGTGTTGCGGACCATGCCCTCGAGGACGAGGGCCTGCTCGAAGATCTTCTTGGCGACGGGATTCTTCGTCACTTCCTCGCGGAGCTCGGCGGATTTGTCCCGGGCGGACTCGAGCGTGATGTTGAGCTCGTCGGGCACCATCTTGGCCAGGCGGTCGGCGTCGGCGTAGGGCAGGTTGTGGACACGCGAGATGTCGCGGATGACCATCTTGGCACCGAGGGTGCCGTAGGTGATGATGTTTGCGACGCAGTCGTTGCCGTATTTCTGGCGGACGTAGTCGATGACCTCGCCGCGGCGGCGCATGCAGAAGTCGATGTCGAAGTCGGGCGGTGAGACGCGCTCGGGGTTGAGGAAGCGCTCGAAGAGCAGCTTGAAGCGCAGGGGGTCGAGGTTGGTGATGCCGAGGACGTAGGCCACGAGGCAGCCGGCGCCGGAGCCGCGGCCGGGGCCGACGGGGATGCCCTGCCTCCTGGCCCAGGCGATGAAGTCCCAGACGACAAGGAAGTAGTCGATGAACCCGGTCTTGGTGATGATCGAGAGCTCGAAGTCGATGCGGTCGCTGAGGGTTTTGGCGAGGCCGGGCGCGGCGGCGGTGTCGTACTCGAGCTGGTAGCGATCCTTCAGCCCGGCGAGGCAGAGCTCGCGGAGGTAGCCGGCGCGGTCGGTTTTCACCTCGGGAGGCAACGGGTACTTCGGGTAGCGCTCGCTGCCCTTGGGGAAGGGGATCGTGAGATCGCACATCTCGGCCACGAGCTGGGTGTTCGTGACGGACTCCGGCACCTCGATGAAGAGCTTCGCCATCTCGTCGCGCGACTTCAGGTAGAACTGCTGGCTGTCGAAGCGCATGCGGTTCTGGTCCTCGATCTTGGCGCCGGTCTGGATGCAGAGCATGGCGTCGTGCGGGCCATGGTCCTGGGCGCAGACGTAGTGGACGTCGTTCGTGGCGATGACCTTGAGGTTGAACTCCTCGGCGAGCTTGAGCAGGCCGGGGATGATCTTCACCTGCTCGGGGATGCCGTGGTCCTGGATCTCGATGAAGTAGTTCTCGCGGCCGAAGATCTCGACGAAGCGCCCGCAGGCCTTGCGCGCATCCTCGTAGCGGTCGTGGAGCAGGTGTTGAGGGACGAGAGAGGCGAGGCAGCCGGAGAAGCCAATGAGCCCGCCCGAGAACTTGGCGAGGGTCTCGAGGTCGGTGCGCGGCTTGTAATAGAAGCCGCGGAGGTGGGCGTCTGAGACCAGCTTGAGCAGGTTCTGGTAGCCCTGAAGGTTCTTCGCGAGGAGACCGAGGTGGAAGATGGACTTACCCTCGTCGGACCGGCCGTGCTTCTCGAGGCGGGAGGTCTCGACGAGGTAAAGTTCGCAGCCGATCAGGGGCTTGATGCCCTTGGCCTTGGCCGTGTTGTAGAACTCAATCGCGCCGTAGAGATTGCCGTGATCGGTCAGGGCGAGGGCCGGCATGCCCAACTCGACGGCCCGGTCCATCAACCGGTCGATCCGGCACGCGCCGTCCAGCAGGGAGTAGTCGCTGTGGACGTGGAGATGGACGAAATTCTTGTCAGCTGACGGCACGCTTTGAAGCAACGGCGTCCTTCGCGTGGATCAAGGGGATTCAAAGGGTAGGGACTTGTGTCCCACGCGTCCGCGAGGTTTCCATCTCCACTGAGCCGATATCCGACCGAGAGCGGCTGGGACAGCCGCCCCTGCCTTATTTTGGCCTTCCCGGCTCGGGTATCCCGGGCGGCGCCGGGGTGGGTCCGAACACCCCGAAAAACACCATTGACGGCAGCTCCGGGGCCCGGCCTATTTACCAGCTTTTCCTTCCGAAAACCCGTCCCGACGCCACGTCCTCATGTCCATCGAAATCAAGATCCGCAAGAACGAGCCCATCGACCGCGCCCTGCGCCGGATGAAGAAGAAGCTCGATCGCGAGAACATCATCAAGGGTGTCCGCGCCAAGCGTTACTACGAGAAGCCCTGCGAGAAGCGCCGCCGGAAGAACAAGGTCGCGGCCTTCACCCAGATGCTCCGCCGCCGTTACGCCGAATAAGGCTGACGCCCCTCACTTTGAACCGCGCCCTCTCCGGGTGCGGTTTTTTTGTGCCCGGACGCCGGAGTTTTTAACCACGGATTTCACGGATGGCACAGATCCGAACCCCGGCACCCAAACCAGTTTCACATGAGGGCACGGAGGAAAGGGAGGATTTCATTCCGACATTCTCCGCGACAACCGTGTTCTTCTGTAGAATTGCCGAGAGATTGGGTTCCCATCCGTGCCATCCGTGAAATCCGTGGTTAAAGCCTCCGGGGTCTGCGGTCCAAGACATGGGTAAAAGCCGAAACCTTTTGGGACTTGGCGTTTTCCGAATCCAGCGGCTCTCTGTTTTTCCCCGACCCCCATGAAACCCCTCCTGTCGCTTTCGACCTGCTGGTGCTCCCCGCGACATCAGGATGGCTACCGGATGCTGGAGGAGATGGCGGGGCTGGGGTTTGAGCATGTCGAGCTGAGCCACGGGATCCGCATCACCTTGGTGCCCGGGATCATTAAGGCGGTGGAGGAGGGGGTCATCAAGGTCGCCTCGCTGCACAACTTCTGCCCGTTGCCGACCGGCGTGATGCAGGCGGCGCCGAACCTCTTCGAGCCATCGGCCGCCGATCCCCGGGAGCACGACCAATGGGTGCGCCACACGAAGCGGACGATCGACTTTGCGCACCAGATGAAGGCCAAGGTCGTGGTCTGCCATCTGGGCAGCGTGAAGTTCTTCTGGTTCAACCCCACCCGCCCGCTGGAGAAGTACGCCGAGGCCCATCCGGGCAAGCTGCTGACCGAGGATCCGGCCTACCGGGCGCTGCTGGAGAAGTCCTTCACGAAGCTCCGCCAGCGCATGGGCCCCTACTGGGAGCGCACCCAGGCCAGCATCAAGGAAATGCTGGGTTACGCCGCCGAGAAGGGCGTGAAGCTCGGCTTGGAAAACCGCGAGGCGTTCGACGAGCTGCCGCTCGACGCCGACTACCCGGCGTTTGTCGAAGGCCTGCCCGCCGGCGCCGCCGCGGGTTACTGGCACGACACCGGCCATGCCGACATCAAGGAGAGCATGGGTGCGCTGGTGCACCGCGACCACCTGCAGAAGCTGGCGTCACGCACGATCGGCTTTCACCTGCACGATGTGGACACCACCGGCCGCGACCACCAACCGGTGGGCTCGGGCAAGATCGATTTCAAGATGGTGAGTGAATTCTGGCGTCCCGAGCACCTGCTCACCCTCGAGCTTAGCCCTCGCGTGAAGGTCGAGGGCGTGCGGGCCTCGAAGGAGCGGATCGAGGAATTGATCGGGTAGGGGCCGCCGTCCCGGCGCTCCGGGGACGACCGATGGTAGGGCTGGCCCGCTGGGCCGGCCGCGATATTTCCGGATTGGTTCACACAGAGACACCGAGAGCACGGAGGATCTGAATTCCTGATCGGATTCGGATCCTGTCGCCAATACTTCCGGTCTCCGTGCTCTCGGTGCCTCTGTGTACCAACAAGGTTTGGATGTTACCGCTCCCGGCCGTCGGCCAGCCTACACTGCAGACTTCGCCAGCAGCTCCCTGACCCAGCGGCGGTGAGGGCCTGAGAGGGTGATGTGTTCCAACCCGGCGAGCGGCACCCAGACGAGGCCCGCGGGCAGGACGTCCGCCGGCGGGCTGCAGGCGTGAATGGACTCAAGAATCCGGAAACGAGTGATGCTGCGGGTCTTTTTTACGAGCAGGCGT
>CAMDOO010000087.1 GCA_945903545.1 Opitutus sp. GAS368
GATCGAGGCCGAGTTCAAGGGCCAGATCACCGTCAGCCGCACCGATTTTGAAATCGTCTGCAATGACCGCGCCCTCGCCCCGAACACGCCCGAGACCTTCGCCGCGGCGAAGGCCGACCTCGAGGCCGGCGTGAAGGCCTTCGTCGGCCACGGCAACGCGAAGCTCACGGTCCAGGGCGGCGACCCCCGCCGGCGCTTAGCGGTGTCCGTCAAGGCCTGAGCCTGGTTAAGGGCGGCTGAGACCGCCGCCCTTTCCGATTTGTAGCCGGGGTGGACCTCCACCCCGGGATCGATGCCGGCAGAGGTCTGCCGGCCTACATCAAATCTCTTCGAACCGCGACCTCGTCCACCGGCTGCGCCGTTCGACCGGCTGCAGACTCCGGCCGACCCCGGATCTCACCTTCCAACCCGCTGGCTGTGACCCCGGCCCCCTCCGCGCCGTCTTACGGCCGTGATGAACCTGCTCCCGAGACCTGACGCCACCCCGGCGTGCCCAATTTTTCATGGCTTCGCCAAGGCGTTCGCGCCAACAGTGTTCCGCCCCGCATGAGTTCCCCCGAGTCCCGCGCCGTTTTCATCAGCTACTCGTCCGACGACGTCGACGCGGCGCAGCGGATCGCGAACGCCCTGCGCGAGGCCGGGATCGAGGTCTGGTTTGACCGCAGTGAGCTCCGCGGCGGCGACGCCTGGGACCAGAATATCCGCCGCCAGATCAAGGAATGCGCCCTCTTCCTGCCCGTCATCTCGCAGACCACCGAGCGCCGTCCCGAGGGTTATTTCCGCCTCGAGTGGCGGCTGGCCGACAACCGCACCCACCACATGGGTCGCACCAAGTCTTTTCTCGTTCCGGTCTGCATCGACCCGACGGTGAACCAGTCCTTCGCCGACGTGCCCGATTCGTTCCTCGCCGTCCACTGGACCCTCCTGCCCGCCGGCGAGCCGAACCAGGGCTTCGTCGACAACGTGAAGACCCTGCTCAGCGGCCCCACCGCGGCCGACGCCGGCCGCACGCGCCCCTCGTTTCCCATCGGCTCCCGCTCGCCCGCCGGCTCGGTCCAGCCCGAGGCTCCCGCCCCGGCCGGCCGGCCCTGGCTCAAGCGACTCCTGATCGGCGGCGCCGTCGCCGCGCTGCTGGCCGTAGTGGGATTCGTGGCGTTCGTGAACAAGGCCATCGAACACGCCGAGAAAAGAATGGCCGTGCTCCCGTTCCGGGACTTCAGCGACACGCCCAATGCGGCCACGGCCATCGCCAACGGGCTCCAGGAGGACATCATCCGGAAGCTCGGCACCATCCCCGACTTCGAGGTGTTGCAGCCCCCCTCGGTCGCCCAATACCGGGGCAATCCCAAGCCCGTCCCCGAGATGGCCCGCGACCTGGTCACAGGATTTTTCGTGACCGGATCCGTCACCCGGGAGGTCGACAAATTGCAGGTCGCCGTCTCCCTGATCAACGGCCTCGGCATCACGCTGTGGGACAAGAAATATGACCCGGTGGACATCTCGGACCGTTTCACCGCGCAAGCGACGATCGCGACCGCCATCGCCGCCGACTTGAAAACAGCTCTCGCCGCCGAACGCGAAAAGGCGCTGCAGGCCAAGAACCCGGCCGCCAACTTCAACGCCTACAGCGCCTATCAGGATGTGTTCAACGCATTCGGCCGCGAACGCGTGACCCCGGCCTGGCTGAAGGCCCAGGAGAAAAAGCTTCATGCCGTGGTGGGAGCGGTCCCGGACATCGCCGCCGCCTGGGGACTGCTCGGCGTGGTCCACAGCCTGATGATCTCGCAGGGAGTCGACACCACCAAGGAACGGCTGACCTTCGCGCAGGATTCGATCGATGAAGCCATCACTCTCGATCCCGGTTCACCCGATACCCTCCGCTCCGAGGGCATCTTCCTGGGTGAGGCTCTCCGGGATTACGCGGGGGCAGCCACCAAGTTCAAGAATCTGCAGGCTGTGTTACCCAACTCCGCCGATCCCGCCGGTTATCTCGGCGCGGTGTACCGCCGCCAGGGCCAGTGGCTGGAGTCATTGATCCAGCTGAGCAATGCCACCGATCTCGATTCCGGCAGCTTCACCCATCTCCGCACCCTCGAGCGCCTGCAGCTCGACATCCGCAATTTCGCCGGCGCCGTCCTGACGCGGACCGAGATCCTCAACCTCTTCACCCCAGGAGCCGCGGGCCGGGCCGGACGCGCCGGGCAGATATCGGGCGGTGGACGCGGCGGGCCGGGCGGACGCGGCGGCCTGCCTGATCTGACGGCAGCCATCGCCCTCCTCGCCGACCGGCCCGAGGAATCGTTCCGGATGGCGGTGATCCTCCTGCGTGGCTTCGGGGCGACGACCCCGGGTGACAAGCTGTTCGCCAGCCTCACGCCCGAACAGGCGAAGGCCCCGCGTTTCATCGCGCTGCACACCGAATGGCTGCGCCTCACCGGCAAGCTGCCCGAGGCGATCGCCCTCGACGCGCAGCAGCCAGCCTTCGCGGACGACGGCGAACCGGCCTGGCGTCAGGCCATCGACCTGGCCGCCGCGCTCGCCGCCAACAACGAGGATGCCAAGGCCCGCGCCCGGCTCGCCGGCATCACCGAGGAACTGCAAGCCCGCCTGATCGGCGAGCCCACCAATGTCCGGCTCCATTCCTGGCTCGGGCTCGCGTTCGCCGTGCTCGGCGAAAAGGACAACGCGCTGCGCGCGGGCAACCGCGCGGTCGAGCTCGTGCCCGAGGCCGTGGACGCCGTCGCCTCGGCCGAGGCTCGCCTGCGCCTCGCGATCATTCAATCCTGGGTCGGTGACATCGACGCGGCCTTCACTGGACTCACCGCCCTTCTCACCAAGCCGGGCTGCGAGGCGACGATTCACTCGATGAAGCTCGATTCCTGGTTCGCCAAGTTCCGGGCGGACGCCACCCGCTTTCCTGCGCTGCTCGATCCCATCAAGTATCATGTCACGCTGGTCCAGGATCCCAACCGGCCCACCGGCCAGCGCGGAGGACAGGGCGGCGGGCGGGACCCCAGTGGACGCGGTGGACGCCCGGGCGGCGGCCTGAATCCCGGCAACCTCCCCACCGGGGGGTCACCTCCCGTCCGGGGCAACTGAGTGCCGTCATGATTCGCCGGGAGCGCAGGCCTTCCGTAGTCGGCCCGCTGCTGTTCGCCGGGGTGTTTCACCTGTTCGCCTCGTCCGCGCCGGCCGCGGAGGCGCCCGCCGCCGGCAATCTCCGCCTCAATCCGGTCGACGTCGTCGAGGAGCGCGAGGGTGTCCTCGGGCCGATCGCCAACCGCGTGCCGCCCGGCGCCACCGGCAATCCGGACCTGTCGCGCTCGGCGGATGACGTGTTGCCGTTCCAGATCCTCGACCGCCGCCGCCTCGTGCGGAGCGGCGCGGCCAGCACGGGCGATTTCCTGCGTCGCGAGATGCTGGCCAGCGATGCCGCCGCCGCCACCCCGTCGGCCGACCTCGGCCCGGACAGCCTGATCGGCAACACCTCGAATCTCACGCTGCGCGGCTTTGGATCCGACGAGACCGTGATCCTCGTCAACGGCCGCCGGCTGCCGGAGGTGGTCCTGAGCGGCCGCGCCGCGACCCCGCCGCCGCCCGACGTGAACGTCATCCCGCTCAGCCTCATCGAGCGCGTCGAGGTGCTGCCGGTCTCGGCCGCCGCCCTCTACAGTGGAAATCCAGTCGGTGGCGTCATCAATCTCGTGCTGCGCCCCGCCTCCGACTTCACCGAGCTCGGCGCCACCTACACCAACGGCCGGGATGCGCCGCAGAGCGTCGCCTCCCTGATTCACGGACGGGTGCTGCTGCATGGTGCGCTCAATCTGCGGATCGGAGCCAACCTGGGCCGAAGCGAACCTCCCACCGAATCGGAACTGGGTTATCTCCGGGCCAATCTTCCGGGCGCCGCGTTCACCGATCCCCTGTTTCGCGCCACCCCGAATGTCCGGAGCGCCTTTCCCTTCTCGCCGCTCTTCGGGCCCGGCACTTCCAGCGTGACCTCCGTCGCGCCCGGCGCCAGCGGCAGCGGCGGACTTGCCGCCTTCAACGGCCGGGCCGGCGTGCGCAGCACCGCGTTGTTTGACTCACCGGCCGGCGTGGCGGCCTCCCCGGCCAGCGCGGATTTCCCCTACGGCCGCCGCGAGCGCAGCATGGCCTTTTTCGGCTCCGCCACCTACGACCTGCTGCCGTGGCTGCAGCTCGGGCTGGACGGGATCTCCCGCGAGACCACGGCCAACCGCGGGCTCAATGTCTTCACCGCCGACCTCCGGCTCGCCGCCGCCTCGCCGCTGAATCCGTTCGGTCAGGACGTGCTCGTCTCGCTCAACGAGACCGCGCCCCAGCTCGGCGACAACTACGGCGAGTCCCGCGTGAAGTACTCGACCCTCACCGCCGGGCTGCTCGCCCGGCTGCCCGGCGGCTGGCGCGTCACGCTCGACGCGCTGACCGGGCGGAGCGTCACCCGCTACCGCGGCGTCACGGCCGACGCCGCCCGTTGGCAGGCCCTCGTTGACAGCGGCGGCTACAAACCGCTCCGCGACACCCAGGTCTTCGCGCCCCCGGCTGCCTTCCTCGACCAGGTCCTCGTCTTCGGCGCTGGCCGCGGCCGCTTCGCCACGCTCGGCGACTACTCGACACTCGACGTCGCCCTGCGCGCCACGAACGACACCCTCAAGGGTCCGACCGGGCCGGTCGTCGTCAACGTGGGCGGCGATTTCCGCCGCAACCGGCTCGCGGCGTTCACCGACGCTCGTTTCTACGGTGACGGTGCATCCGCCGCGACGCCCGTGCGGTGGTCCGGCCGCACGCTCTCCCGGCCCAGCGTCTTTGCCGAGCTCCAGGCCCCGTTGCTCCCCGAGCGCTGGCGGCCGCGCGGCCTCCGCTCGATCGATGCCAACCTCGCCGCGCGCTACACGGCCTCGGACAACTCCGGCGAGAGCAACCTGGCACCCTCCGGCGGCGTGAAACTCGGCCTGCCCGGCGGCTTCAGCCTGCGCGCCTCGGTGGCGACCTCCAACCGCATGCCCACACCCTTCATGAGCCGACTCGCGCCGACGGCTGGCAGCAGCCCGATTCCGGACGGCGGCGGCGAGGTCAGCACCGTCGCCATCTTCGACCCGGTCAGGCAGGAAACCTACAATGTCCTGGCCGCGGACGCCCTGAACAACTCGCTCCGGCCGGAATCGGCGGTCACCCGCACCGCCGGCCTGATCTTTGAGCGCGGCCAGGTCCACCTCTTCCGCGCCGCCCTCGATGCGTCCGACACGCGCAAGTCCGGCGAACTCGCCTATCTCGGCCCCCAGGCCGTGCTCAATCTCGAGTCGTTGCTGCCCGGCCGGGTGGTCCGCACGACGGCGGCGCCGGGTGCGGCGCTCCCGGGCCGGGTCACGAATCTTGCCAGCGGCAACTTCAACCTCGCGTGGCGGGAGTCGCGCGACTGGACCACCTCACTCGATTACATCTGGACCGAGGCGCTCGGCGGTCGGCTGGAACTCAACGGCCGGTGGATCTGGTTCCAGCGGTATGCGCGCCAGATCCTGCCGACGTCGCCCATCGTCGACCAATTGGACGCGCCCGACGGCAGCGCCCAGGGGCTGCTGCGGCACCGCGCCAAGCTCGGCGCCACGTGGAGCAAGGCCGGCACCTCGGTGGGCGCCGAGGCGAACTACTTTCATTCGCGGGTCCTCCCGATCGCGGAACAGCCGGCCCAGGGCGCGGACCGCATCGGCTCGCAGTGGCAGTGGGACTTCTTCGCCTCGGCCAACCTCGGTCACCGCCTGCCCGGCCACGGTCCGGCCGACCGGCTGCGCCTGCAGCTGCGCGTGAACAATGTGCTCAAGGCCACGCCCCCGCGCTATGCCAACGATCCCTCCGGCGCCGGCGTGCAGCCCTACGGCGACTGGCGCGGCCGGGTTTTTTCGCTCTCGGTCCTGAGCCGGTTCTGAGCAGGGTCGTCTGGAGCATGTCCCGCATGAAACCCTCCGCCCCGCCTCCGCCCGCCGCCCCCCCGCCGGCGGCCGCGAACCGGCGGATGACCTGGCTCGGGGCCGCGACGCTCGGGCTCGCCGCGTTGGCCGTCTACGCCAACACCCTCTCCCACCCACTGGTCTTCGATGACGTCGCCTCGATCCTGGAGAATCCGTCGATCCGGAACCTGGGCCGCATCGCGGACGTGCTCACTCCACCCGCGACCGATGGCATGACGGTTGGCGGCCGGCCGGTGCTCAATCTTTCCCTCGCGCTCAATTATGCCGTCAGCGGCACGGCGGTCTGGAGCTACCACGCGCTGAACATCGTGATTCACCTGCTGGCGGGGCTGACGCTGTTCGGCCTCCTGCGCCGGACACTGGCCTTGTCGCCCGGACTCGCCACACCGGGCGGCAATCGCGGGGCGCCATCGTCCCATGCGGGCGACTGGATCGCCCTGACCGTGGCGGCGCTGTGGACGGTGCACCCGCTGCAGACCGAGGCGGTGACCTATGTCATCCAACGGGCCGAGTCATTGATGGCGCTGTTCTACCTGCAGACGCTGTACGCCTTCCTCCGCGCCACGGAAACGCCGGCCTCGAAAACGTGGCCGGCCTGGTGCGTCGGGGCCTGCCTGCTCGGCATGGCGACGAAGGAGGTGATGGTGTCCGCGCCCCTGATCGTGCTGCTGTACGACCGGACCTTCGTGGCCGGCTCGTTTCGCGAGGCCTGGCGCTTGCGCCGCCGGCTTTATGTCGGGCTCGCCTGCACCTGGCTCCTGCTCGCCGCGCTGGTCGTGAGCCACGGGGGAAATCGCGGCGGCTCGATCGGGTTCGGGGTCCAGATCGGATGGTGGGAGCATGGCCTGACGCAGTTCCGGACGGTGGCGCGCTACCTCTGGCTCTGCGTCTGGCCGCATCCGCTGGTCTTCGACTACGGACCGGAGCGCATCACCGGCGCAATGGATGTGCTGCCGTTTCTCATCCCGGTCGGGTTGCTGGCCTGGATCACCTGGCGCGGATTCCGGCGGCGGACGGCGCTCGGTTTCGCGGGGCTGTGGTTCTTCGCCATCCTCGCGCCGACCTCGCTCATCCCCGGGCCGACGCAGATGACCGTCGAGCACCGGATGTACCTGCCCTTGGCACTGGTGCTGGCGGCCGGAGTGATCGTCGCCTACCGGCGAGCAGGACGCCGCATCCTTCTCGCCGCCGTGCCCATTGGCGCGGTCTTCGCCGGCCTGACGCTGTCCCGCAATGGCGACTATCGCAGCGAGCTCGCGCTCTGGGAGGTCACCGTGCACCAACGCCCGGGCAACCCGGTGGCCCTTGGCTCGTACGGCGCCGCCCTCCTCAAGGCGAACCGGTTGCCCGAGGCCTTCGCCGTTTACGAGCAGGCAGTGCAGCTCAACCCGGGCTACTGGGACCTCTGGAACAACCTGGGGCTGGTCCTTGAGAAAATGGACCGGCTCCCCGAGGCGGTGACGGCCTACGTCAAATCGCTGCAGGTCCAACCCGATCGCCTGCAGGTTCGCGAGAATCTGGCGCGCACGCTGTTGTCGGCGGGCCGGCCCGAGGAAGCGGCGACCCAATTTCAGGAGGCACTGAAGCTCCAGCCGGAATCGGCGGCCGCCCATGCCGGCCTCGGGACCGCCCTGATGATGCTCGGCCGTGCGCCCGAGGCCGTGGAGCAACTGGCCGCGTCGCTGCGCGCGCGGCCGGACAACGCCGACACCACCTACAATCTGGCCAATGCCCTTGTCTTGTCCGGCCGGCCCGCGGACGCGGTGGCGTATTACGAGGCGCTCCTGCGCTCAAACCTCGGGTCCGCAACCGCCGTGCGGGTGCACACCCAGCTCGGCAGAACCTTTGCCGTGCTCGGCGACCAGACCCGGGCGACCAGCCAGTTTCGCGAGGCGCTCAGGATCGATCCCAATTACAAGCCCGCGCAGGATGGCCTGCGGGGACAGTAGGGTTGGCTAGGATCGTGGGATGGTTGGCACGCAGAGACGCCCGAGGGCGCAGAGCGGATCTGAATGTAGGCCGGCAGACCTCTGCCGGCGGATTGGGCGCTCGTGATCGGATCGCAATCATCCCGGGGCAGAGGTCTCCCCCGGCTACAAAGCTTGCGCTCAGATGCATGGCGCGGGGGGGATACGGCTCCTACCTCCGTGCGCTCCGTGCCTCTGTGTGAAAATTCCGACTCCGTCCCTACCCCAGCCACGCCTCGAACTTCTTCGCGTCGTCCGGCGTGTCCACGCCGATAGTCGGGTCCTCGGTCAGGCCGACGAGGATGTCGTGGCCGTTCTCCAGCACGCGGAGCTGCTCGAGTTTCTCGATCTGCTCCAGCCGGCCCGGGGGCAGCGCGGCGAACTGGTCGAGCAGGCCGGCGTGATAGGCATAGAGGCCGAGATGCTTGTAGCAGGGATTGGCGGCGAGCCACGCGTCGTCGATCGTGAGGCCAAGGTCGCGCGAGAAGGGCAGCCGGGAACGCGAGAAGTAGAGCGCCCGGCCGTCGCGCCGCAGCACGACCTTCACCTGGTTCGGATTGTAGAAGTCGACAATGCGCCGGAACGGCGTGGCCAGCGTCGCCATCGGCACGGTCCCGGCGATCAGGGTCGCGAGGGTGCGGATCTGCCCGGCCGACACGAGGGGCTCGTCCGCCTGCACATTGATCACCCGGTCGGCCTTCACCGTGCGGTTGGCCTCGGCCAGGCGGTCCGTACCGCTCTGATGGTCAGGGCTGGTGGCAATCACCTGAAAGCCGGCCGCCCGGAGCGGGGCCCCGAGCAGGTCGTCGTCCACGGCGAACCAGAGCGGGATCTCGGGCGTTTCCTTGCGGATCCGCTCGGCCACCCAGAGCACCAGCGGGCGGCCCTTGATGTTGTGCAAGAGCTTGCGCGGGAAGCGGGTGGACTCCAGGCGGCAGGGGACAATGATCGCCAGATTCGGCATGCGGCTCGCATCGTGCCGTCCGGTTTTTGGGTTGCAAGCCGGGGGGTGCACCCGGATTTTGACCCCTCAATCGCTTCCTTCATGGAAAAATCCGCCGCCACACCTGCCACGCCACCAGCCATCAAGGAGCTGATCGTGCAGAACAAGATGGGCATTCACGCCCGCCCGGCCGCCATGATCGTCCGCATCACCAACAAGTTCAAAGCCGAGGTGCTGGTGGAAAAGGACGAGGAGCAGGTGAACGGCAAGAGCATCATGGGCTTGATGATGCTCGCCGCCGGCCGCGACTCGAAGGTCAAGTTTATCGCCACCGGCTCCGACGCCGAGGCCATGCTGACCGAGATCGAGGCGCTGTTTGGCCGCAAGTTCGACGAGGCCTGAGCCAAGGCAGTTGCCCGCGAATAGCGCGAATCCCCGCGAATGGGGATCGGCATAGGGGTTTGGAATTCGCGCCGCTTCGCGGAATTCGCGGGCTAAATCCCGAAAAACTTCCGCGCGTTCGCGGTCGTGACCGCCGCCAGCTCGGCGAAGGGCACGCGGAAGACTTCCTTCGCCGCGAACTCCGCCGTGTGCCGCACGAAGGCCGGCTCGTTGGGTTTCCCGCGGTGCGGCATCGGCGTGAGCCAGGGAGCATCGGTCTCGACCATCAGCCGCGCCAGCCCCTGCGCCGCCGCGGCCTCGCGCACGTTCTGCGCGGTCTTGTAGGTCAGGATGCCGGTGAACGACGCATAGCCGCCGCGCCGGACGAGTTCCGCGACTTCCGCCGGACCCTCGACGAAGCAGTGGAAGACCACCTTGGTCCAATCCACTCCGCTCGCGTCGATCAGCTCCACCGTCTCGCGAAACGCGCCGCGCGAATGCACGATCACCGGGCAGCCCAGCTTTCGCGCCACGCCGAGCTGCTGGGCAAAGGCCTGCTTCTGCCAGCCGATCACGACCTCCGCTTCCGCTGGGTCCTTCGGCAGATGAAAGCGATCGAGCCCACACTCACCCAACGCCACCGGCCGCGGCACGGCGCCGGCCGCCCAGAATGACTCGAGCCCCGACAAGGCCGCCGCCCAATTCGCATCGACGCTGCACGGATGCAGTCCCGCGGAAAAAAACACCACGCCCGGATGCGCGGCGGTGAGATCGCGGTAAACCGTCCAGTCGTCCGGCGCGGTGCCGACCGTGATCAGCGCGCCAACGCCCGCGGCCTTGGCGCGCTCCAGCACCGCCGGCAGATCACCCTGCTTCAGGTACGACTCCAAGTGGCAGTGAGTGTCGATGAGCGTCACGTGATGAATCTCAGACTTGGTACAGGGTCGCGTAGCGTTCGCCGAGATAACGCAGGAGATATTTCGGCGTGAGCTCCTCGCCGGTGACTTCGCGGGCAAGATCGAGCAGGAGCAAACGGCGACCGCGGGCGTGAACTTCGCGACGGAGCCAGCCGAGCAGGCGGGTGAAATCGCCGCGGGCAAAGTCGTCCTCGAGTCCGGGCAGCTGGCCCAGCGCCCGGTACCAGAGCTGCGCCGCCAGCATGTTGCCGAGGCAGTAGCTCGGGAAGTAGCCGAAGGCACCGCCAGACCAGTGGATGTCCTGCAGCGCCCCCTCCTTGTTGTTGGTCGGCTCAAGGCCGAGCAGGTCGCGTGACGCCTGCTTCCACGCCGCCGGCAGTCCGGCCACGTCGAGCTCGCCGCGGAAGAGTCGCTGTTCCAGCTCGAAGCGCAGAATGATGTGCAGATTATAGGTCACCTCGTCCGCATCCACCCGGATCAGCGTCGGTTTCACCGCGTTGACGGTGAGGTACAGTTCCTCGGCCGACACCTTTGCCGTCTGCGCCGGGAAGAGCTCGCGGAAGCGCGGCTCGAAGTGCTTCCAGAACGGCCGGCCGCGCGCCACCTGGTTTTCCCAGAGGCGGCTCTGCGACTCGTGCACGCCCATGCCGGCGTGGATCCCGAGCCCCGTGCCCGCATGCTCGCGCGGCAGGCCCTGCTCGTAGAGCCCGTGGCCCGTCTCATGGATCGAGCCGAACAGCGCCTTCAGTGGATCGTTCACATCGAAGCGAGTCGTCATGCGCGTGTCGCTTCCCGTGCCCGAGCAGAAGGGATGAACCGACACGTCGATGCGCCCGCGCCGGTAATCGAAGCCGAGCTTCGCGGTCACCTCGCGGAG
>CAMDOO010000088.1 GCA_945903545.1 Opitutus sp. GAS368
CGAGGGGGCGCTGATCGACATCCTGCCGCAACTCTGCCGGCAGAGCGTCTTTCTCTTCGGTGGCATCGTGATCATCGCGCTGACGTCGATCCGTCTCACCGGCGTCATGCTCGGCACCCTGCCGCTGCTGATCGCCGCCGCGGTGTTCTTCGGCCGCCGGCTGCGGCGCTACTCGCGCGAGACGCAGGACCAGCTGGCCGCGACCAACACGATCGTGGAGGAGACACTGCAGGCGATCGCGAGCGTGAAGGCATTCGCCAACGAGGCTTTCGAAGTCGGCCGCTACGAGAAGTTCAACGCTCGCGTCCTGGCCGCCGCCCTCGGCGCCGCCCGCTGGCGCGCGGTCTTCGTGGCCTTCTTCATCATCGCCCTCTTTGGCGGCATCGTGATCGTGCTCTGGTTCGGCGCGTCGCAGCTGCAGGCCGGCCGGATCAGCCCCGGGGAAATGACCCGCTTCGGATTCTACACCATCTTCGTCGGCGGCGCGATGGGGCAGGCCGCGGAGCTCTTCAACCAGATCCAGAAGAGCGTCGGCGCCACCCAGCGCGTGCGTGAGTTGCTGCGCGAACCCACCGAGATCGAGCCGGACGGCTCGGTTGTCGTCCCCAGTGCCTCGCTGCCCGCGCGCCTGAAGGGCGAGGTGGCATTCGAGTCCGTGAGCTTCCGTTATCCCGCCCGCCCCGAGGTCGCCGTACTGCACGATGTCGTGCTGGCGGCCAAGCCCGGGGAGCGCATCGCCCTCGTCGGGCCCAGCGGCGCGGGCAAGTCCACGCTCACGGCGCTGCTGCTGCGCTTCTACAATCCCGACACCGGCCGGCTGCGCATCGATGGGAAAGACGCCCGCGAATACCCGCTGCACTGGCTCCGCGGCCAGATGGCGATCGTGCCGCAGGACGTGCTCCTCTTCGGCGGCTCGATCGCGGAGAACATCGTCTACGGCCGGCCCGGGGCGGATGCCGCCGCGATCCGCGAGGCCGCGCGCCTGGCCAACGCCCATGATTTCATCTCCGCGTTCCCCGAGGGCTACGAGACCCTCGTGGGCGACCGCGGCATCAAGCTCTCCGGCGGCCAGCGCCAGCGCATCGCCATCGCGCGGGCCATCCTCAAGGATCCCGCGATCCTGATCCTCGACGAGGCGACCAGCTCCCTCGACAGCGAGAGCGAGCGCCTCGTGCAGGAAGCCCTCAACCACCTCATGAAGGGCCGCACCACCTTCATCGTGGCCCACCGCCTCTCCACCATCCGCACGGCGGACCGCATCGCCGTCCTCGAGGCCGGCCGCGTGGTCGAGCTCGGCACCCACGACGAACTCTCCGCCAAGCCCGACGGCCTCTACCGCCGCCTCAGCTCCCTGCAGTTCGGCCAGCCGGATGCAGCAGGGCACACGGTGGTGTTTTGAAAGAGGTGGTTCCGGTCTTAGTGTAACAAACCCGTGTGGTCACGCCGCCGCGATCACCTTGCCGACCTCGGTCAGCTTGGCACCGGTGGCGAATAGGGCGCGGAAGAGAAGGTCGAGTGAGACGTTGGCCTGGGCGGCTTCCAGCTTGGCGACACGCGATTGGCTCGAACCGAGGCGTTGGGCGAATTCGGTTTGGGAGAGGTTCAGCTCGGCCCGGCGCCGGCGGATTTCCATGACCAGGGTGAGACGAAGCGTGATGAGTGCGTCCTCGGCGGGTGTGAGCTTCAGGAACTCGGCGACGGTTCCGACTTTGAATCCGGCTTTTTGCAGCCGGCGTTTCCTTGCAGCATTCATGGGAGTAGTTGGTAGAGCTTTGTTCGACGCTGGCAGATTTCGATGACCCGAGTGGGGGTTTTCGGCGTGGTCTTGTCGTGGATGGCAAGAACGACGACCTCCTTGGGGTCGAGATGGTAGAAAATGCGCCAGTGGTGGGTTTCGTCGCGGACGCGAAGCTCGTGGCAACGCGGTCCGATATTTGGCATGGGACGGGAGGGAGGCAGGCCAAGGCTTTCACCCTGCTGCAAGAGCCGGAGCAGCATGCCGGTCTCGATTCGAGCCGCTGGGCTGAACGGCGGGGTCTTGATCTTCCCCGCCATCCAGACGAGCGGCTTGTCGGCTCGGGACGGGAATAGCTGTATGTCAGAACTGACATACGTCAAGAGGTCTCGGGTCGTTTTATTGCGGCCATGAGGCGGACCAAAAGGGAATGAATGGGCCATTACCCGGTAGAACGCAGAATCGGGGGCCAATCTTTCAAAGATCTTTCGAATCCCGGATGTTTCTAACCACGGATGGCACGGATAAGACCGGATTTTTTGGAACGCTGATCTTCGCTAATCCACGCCAATGCGGAGGCTGGAATTAGCGTCGATCAGCGAAGATTAGCGTTCCCTCTTCCGAAGCCGGAGGTTCCCTATCCGGTTTTATCCGCGCAGTCTGCGGTTAAAGCGGTTCGAAGCCCCGGCTGTGACGAAAATGTCATCGCATTTGGACGGTCGATGATGGGAGCCACGTTGACAACCCCCGGGCCCCGGCGGGAAATCGAGCCATGCAAAACGGGTCCGGAAAAGAGATCCTCGTCGTCGAGGATGAGCCGCGCATCGCGAAGCTGATTTCCGACGGCCTGATAGCCGCGGGTCTGAAGGTCAGGGTCTGCGGGGATGGCGAGGAGGCGCTCCAGCTGACCACCGCCCACAAGTTCGCCGCGGCGGTGCTCGACATCATGCTGCCGGGCCGCGACGGGCTCTCCGTCCTGCGCGAGCTGCGCAAGCGTTCCGACGGCCTGCCCGTGATCCTGCTCACCGCGCGCGGCGGGCTCGAGGACCGGCTCACGGGGCTCGATGCGGGGGCGGACGATTACCTGACGAAACCCTTTTCGGTCGAGGAACTGGTGGCTCGGCTGCGCGCCCTCTGGCGCCGCGTCGAAGGCAAGGCCCCGGTGGTGCGGCAACATGAGGATGTGACCCTGGACCTCGTGACCCACAAGGTGGTGCGCGCGGGCCAGCCCGTGGAGCTGACGGGCCGCGAGTACGACCTGCTGGAGTTGCTGATGCGCTCGCCCGGCCGGGTCTTCACCCGCACGGAACTGTGCGAGCAGGTCTGGGACTACCATTTCGATCCGGGCACCAACGTGGTGGACGTCTGCATCCAGCGGCTGCGCCGGAAACTCGACGACGGCCACGACGAGAAGCTCATCCGCACGGTCCGCGGCGTCGGCTACAGTTTGAAGGCGGGATGATTGGGTGGGGCGTGACGGGATTCGGCGGGCCAAGAAGGGGGGCTCGATCTGACGGACCCGCTTCACGGAATCTCAAATCTCAAATTTCAGATCTGAGATTAACCGGGCTCCACCGCACAGCCGGCGGTTGATAAACAACCGGACGCTCCCCAGCCTGCCGTCTCATGAAACCCCTGGCGTTCCGCTGGCGCATTGCGCTCGGCTCTGCGTTGGTCACGGCCCTCACCCTGGCGTTGTTCAGCGCCATCGTGGCTTTCGTGGTTTACCGGCAGGATGTGACGGAGCTGGATGCCCGGCTGGCGACGGACGCGCGGCTGGCCTTTGCGTACCGGGCCGAGCCGAAATCCCCGGGCGACGGGTGGCTCGAGACCCTGGTGATGGCTGATCCCGACCTGGGCGGTTATGTCCTGCTCGGACCGAACGGTGAGGTGCGCTCCGCCTCGCATCCGGCCTACGCCGGGCTGACCAAGCGCGCCAAGACCACCAGCCGCGCCTTCAACCATGTGATCGGGAACGTGAAGCTGCGGGTGGGGGAATTTGTCGAGGGCGACACCACGCTCCTGCTGGCGGCCCAGCCGAGGGACGCCGACCAGGATGTGCGCGAGCTCCTTAAGGCGTACGCTTTCGCGCTGCCCTTTGTGTTGCTGCTGGCGGGCGGCGGCGGCTGGTGGCTCGCCGGCCGGGCACTGCAGCCGATGGTGCAGATCACGCGCAAGGCCGAGTCGATCACGGCCGATCGGCTGGCGGAAAGACTCCCGGAGACGGGCGCCAACGACGAGATTTCCCGGCATGTGCGGGTGCTCAACGGCATGCTTGACCGTTTGGAGCGGAGCTTCCTGCAGGCCGGCCGGTTTGCCGCGGACGCGTCGCACGAACTGCGCACGCCGCTGACAATCCTGCGCGGCGTAGTGGAGCAGGCCCTGCATGCGGAGGACCTGCCGCCCGCGCAGGAGGAGTTCCTCGTCAATCTGCAGGAGCAGATGGTGGCGCTGCAGAAGATCACCGAGAACCTTCTGCTCCTCGCGCGCTTCGATGCTGGCAAGATCCCGCTCGACCATTCGGGCGTGGACCTGAGCGCGCTCGTCGCGGAGGTGGGCGAGGACGCCGAGTTGCTCGCCGCCCCGCGTCCGCTGCAGGTTGAGGTCTGGGCCCCGTCGGGCATCCGCGTGCCGGGCGACCCCGTGCTCCTGCGCCGCGTGCTGCTGAACCTCGTGGACAACGCCGTGCGCTACAACCGCGCCGAGGGCCGGATAAAAATCGCGCTCGAGGGCAGTGCCCGGGAGGTCGTCTTCCGCGTCGGCAACACCGGTACGGGCATCCCGTCCGACCGGCGCGACGATCTCTTCAAGCGCTTCTTCCGTCTCAACGCCGACCGCGGACGGGCGACCGGCGGCAGCGGGTTGGGGCTGAGCCTGTGTCGCGAGATCGTGACGGCGCACAACGGCCGGATCGAACTGGCACGTTCGGAGGACGACTGGACCGAGTTCGCGGTGCACCTGCCGCGGCTGGCGAGCGAATAGGGGCGTGCCTATCGGTCCGCCGGGTAGGGCTGGGTCGACGGCACCCGGCCGCGATCCATTCGAAATCCGGATGGTTTCACGCAGCAAAGGCGCGAAATGCGCCGAGGCAGAGAACGCAGGTGTCCGAATCCAAAATCGTTCCGACCCTCGCGCCCTCAGAGGCCTCTGCGTGCCAAATGTTCGGCGAGGATCGATCGCGGCCGACCCGGCGGGTCAGCCCTACCCTCTGAAAACAAAAAGGCCGGTCCTCGCGGACCGGCCTTTGAAATTATCAGGAGCTCCGAACCGCTCAGGTCTCGTAGCCGGGGAGCTGCTTGTCGACGGTGCTTTTGCTCAGCGTGGCGAAGACCGGGAGGCCGGAATCGAACGGCACGACCACCTCGCCCTGGATGAGGGGCTGGGCATAGCGCAGGAACTGGAAGTTCATGCTCACGCCGTCCTCGTTGATCCACTCGCGGGGCAGCTTCTTCACGCCGTTGGCGATGTCGGCCAGCGGGGCGAGGCCGGTCTCGCAGGTGTACTGCTCGGTGTCGCCGCGGACCAAGGTGATCATCTTGTCGGTCTCGCCGTTGAGCGCGGCCTTGACGGCGGCCTGACCGGCGAGGAAGGCCTCGTCGTTGTCCGTCTTGGACGAGCAATGGGCGGCGGCGCGCTGGGCGTTGCCGAGGCTGACGACGCGCGTCTTCACGCCGGGGACCTGGGTCTCGAGGACCTCGCGGAGATACTCGCCCACGCCGCCGAGGCGGGCATGGCCGAAGGCATCCGTGGTGGCTTCGGCGGTCACGTAGTTGCCGTCGACGTCAACCAGGCCCTCGCCCACGACGACGAGACAGTACTTCTCGCGGGAAAGGACGCGCTTCACCTCGTTGCCGAACTTCTCGGGATTAAAGGCGAGCTCGGGGAGAAGAATGATGTGCGGCGGATCGTGCGGGTGGTCGCGGCGCTTGGCGAGGGAGGCGCCGGCGGCGATCCAGCCCGCGCTGCGGCCCATGACCTCGACGATTTGGACCAGGTCGCTCTGGCCCATGGCGGCGTTGTCGCAGGCCAGCTCGCGGACGGTCGTGGCGATGTACTTGATCACGCTGCCGTAGCCGGGGCAGTGGTCCGTGGTCGGCAGGTCGTTGTCGATCGTCTTCGGGATGCCGATGACGCGGAGCTCGTAGCCCTGGGCCTGCGCGACCTTGGAGATCTTGTCCGCGGTGTCCTGGGAGTCGTTGCCGCCGACGTAGAAGAAGTAGCGGATGTTGTGCGCCTTGAAGACCTCGAGGACGCGGTCGAAGTCCTGCTGCTTCTTGAGCTTGTAGCGGCAGGTGCCGAGGGCCGCACCCGGGGTGTGGCGGAGGGCGCGGATGGCCTGCTGGGACTGACCGGCGAGGTCGATGAAGTCCTCGTGCAGGATGCCGAGCACGCCGTTGAGGGACCCATAGATCTCCTCAATCGCGGCATGGTTGAGGGCTTCCGAGATCACGCCAGCGACGCTGGCATTGATGACGGCCGTGGGGCCGCCGGACTGGCCCACGAGGACATTACCTACAAGTTCTTCAGCCATGACAGGGTGTTTGGTAAGGGTTGGAAAAAACGCGAATGGCCATGAAAGCGGTGGCCCGCGGGGTGATGCAAACCCAATTTTGGGCGGAGACCGGCCGCAGAGAGAAACCCGGCCGGGCGCCACGCCGGCTCCCGGATTTTTTAACCGCGGATTACGCAGATAAAACCGGATGCCGATCTGCCCAAGCCAAGCCCCGGAGTTTTTGCCACAAGGCACAGTGCTCACGGAGCACGGAAAACCGGGGGCTGATCCCGAAACCAAAGCAACGAGGCTTGGGCTCTGTGCCTCTGTGACAAAAACCTTCCGAAGGGTTTACTACTCAGGGCTCCAGCAGCCGGCGGCGCAGGGCGGTGATCTCGGCCGGGGTGGGCTTCAGGCCGTCGCGAAGGAAGGCCTCGGTGTTCGGGAACTTCTCGTCGATGCCCTTTAGGCGGCGAGGAGGTAGTGCTCCGAGATGCGCAGCTGACCAGCGCCCAGGTGGCGGAAAAGGTCCTCGTGCACTGGCGTATGCCGGCCGAGACCGCGCTGGCGATCCGGCACCACTGCCTGCCACGCCACAAGCACAACCCCATGATCCACCTGCTCAACCTCGCAGCCGGCGCGGCCGACCACCGCGGTTACGGCCTGCCCGGCGAGGAGGGCTACTGGAAATTCGAGCCGGAGAACTTCACTAAGGCCGGTGTCGACCCGAAGCATTTCCAAGGCGCCGCCGAGGCCGCCGACCGGGTGTTCCACCGTTTGATCAAGGCGACGGGGTAAAAGGGCTTGGGGGTAGGGCTGACCCGCCGGGTCGGCCGCGATCAATCCGAACCTTCCGGATTGGTTTCACGCAGAGAAGTCCCGCGGACGCGGGACAAGGCAAAGAGCGCAGAGGTTCGGACTGAATATTCGGATTCCGAAACCAAAACCCTTCCGACCACCGCGTTCTCTGCGTCTCTGCGTGCCAAAGGTTCGAAGGATTGAGCCTGCTACGCTCGGCGCGCTTCACAGGCCACGGTCACGGCTGGCTCGTCGAGCCAGCCCTACCGGCGATCCTTACAGTAATTTTCCCGGGCGGTAGTCCGCCGCCGCCTTGTGCTTCCGCGCGAGCGGCTTCACCTCGTCGACGAACGCGTCCACTTGGTGCGGGGCGGAGCCCACGAAGCGGTGGCTTTCGGCGAGAATGGCCGTGAGATGTTTTTTCCCGAGACCGATGCGGCGGTCGCCCGCAAGGCGGGCTAGCATGTCGGCTTCGCCTGCCCCGCCGCCGGAGCGGAGGGCCTTGGCGGCGGCGAGCGCGTGCTCCTTGATCGCCTCGTGCGCGGTCTCGCGGCCCGCGCCGCCCTTGACCGCCTCCATCAGGATCGTGGTGGTCGCGAGGAACGGAAGGTTGCGTTCGTTCTCCGCGCCGATCGCGGCGGGGAAGACGTCCATCTGGCGCAACACGGTGAGGTAGGTCTCGAGCAGGCCGTCGAGCGCGAAGAACGCGTCGGGCAGGGCCACGCGGCGCACGACCGAGCAGGAGACGTCGCCCTCGTTCCACTGGTGGCCGGCGAGCGCTCCGGTCATCGTGACATAGCCCGAGAGGATGGTGCTGAAGCCGCAGATGCGCTCGCAGTTCCGGGCGTTGACCTTGTGCGGCATCGCGGACGAGCCGACCTGGCCGTCCTGAAAACCCTCGGTGAGCAAACCGGCCCCGGCCATCAGGCGCAGGGTGATGGCGCAACTCGCGGCGGCGGCGCCGACCTGGTGCAGCGCGCTGACCACCTCGAAATCGAGGGTGCGCGGATAAACCTGGCCAACGGCGAAGAGCGAGGCGTGGAAGCCGAGGTGCTTGATCACGCGGCCCTCGAGCTCCGAGAGCTTGTCCGCGCGGCCGCCCAGCAAGGTGAGCTGGTCGAGCTGGGTGCCGACCGCGCCCTTCAGGCCGCGGACGGGGTAACGCTCGACGAGATCGTCGAGCCGCGCCATCGCGCCGAGCATTTCCTGGCCGAACATCGCGAGGCGCTTCCCGAGCGTGGTCGGCTGGGCCGGCACGTTGTGGGTGCGGCCCGTGATCATCAGGTCGCGGTGCGCGGCGGCCTGGCGGGAGAGCGCGAGCAGCGCGGCGGCGACCTTGAACTGGATGACCTTGAGCGAGCGGTAGACCTGCAGTTGCTCGACGTTCTCCGTGAGGTCGCGGCTGGTGAGACCGAGGTGGATGAACTGGCGGTGGGCGAGGTCGGAGAATTCCTCGATCCGGGCCTTCACGTCGTGGAGCGTGACGCGCTCGCGCTTGGCGATGGACTCGAGGTTGATCAGGCCCTTGACCCGTTCGTAGTCCTTGATCGCGTCAGCCGGGATCGGCACGCCGAGGTCGCGCTGCGCCTTCATCACCGCGATCCAGAAGTCGCGCTCGAGCGCAATGCGGCCCTGCTGGGACCAGATCGCCTTGATCGCGCCCGAGGCGTAGCGCTCGGCGAGGACGTTGGGAATGGGGGCTTCGGCTGGAGTCGGTTCGTTCACGCGGGACCGCCGAGTAAGCCGCGGCCTCCGAGAGGGCGCCAGCGGAAAGTGGTTTGGAGGTAGGGCTGGGTCGACGAGCCGGCCGCGGTCATTTCCGGAGGTTTGGCACGCAGAGACGCAGAGAACGCGGAGGTCGGAGGGGTTTTGGTTTCGGAACCCCAATTTTCAGTCCGGAACTCTGCGTCCTCTGCCTTGGCGCATTTCGCGCCTTCTCTGCGTGAACCTAATCCGCAATCACGCCGCCAGGCACCGCACCGCCATGTCCCGAAGCACTTCCTCCTGCTCGTTCGGGCGGCGGACGATCTCGGCGAAGGCGGCGATGAAGTCCTGCTGGTTGTCGATCAGGCGACGGAGGGTGGGGAGGCGGCCGGTGCCGGCGAGCTTGCCGAGGTACCAGGGGTTCTGCGCGAACACGTTGTAGGAGGACTTCTCGGCGGCGGCCTCGCCGAAACGGGCGGTATAGGCGGCGGCGGCCCGCTGGATGCCGTCGAGGCCGCGGGGCCCGAGGCGGACTTCCCCGGCGTCGATCAGGGTGCGGACCTGCAGCAGCAGGCGGTTGCGGTTCTGAAGTGCGCTGATCACGGGGCGGGCGTCGCCGCCGGCGAAAAAGTGCCGGTGCAGCGCGGCGAGGGTCCATTTTAGGTCGCCGCTGAAGAACGCCTCGGCCGTCTCGAAAAAATCGCCCTCGGCGGTGTTCGGGGTCAGCTCGGCCACGTTGTCCTCGGTGATCATCGCCACAGTCGCGGCGCCGACATTTTCGGCATAAGCCGCGAGCTTCCGGGTTTCCTCCACCAACAAACGGGTGTTGGGCCCGACGCGGGCGAGCAGCAACTCCACCGCACCCGGGCCGAAGCCCGCCCCGAGGCTTTTGGCCTCGGCGATCACGACCCCGGCCAGCATCTCGCCGCCGCCTTCCGCGTCGCCGCCGACCAGGGTGAAGTTGGAATTCTTCTCGCACCACTTCGGGAACGACCGGCGGCGGTCGACCGGGGCGGCGGTGACGAGGACGCCCGTTTCCTCCGGGTTCAGCCCCGCGAGGATCTCTTGGAGTTGCTCGACGACCTTCAGCGTGCCCTCGGCGCGGCCGGTCACGGTGTCGGCGAGGAAATTCACGTCGCGCAGCCAGACCGCCCGCTTGCCGCCGAACATCGGCACGGTCTGCACCGACTCGCGGAAGCGCTGCAGGGCGGTCTCGACCTCGCCCACGTTGCCGGCGAAGCCGCTGATCACCTCGCGGGAAAACTCGTCGGCGACGTCCTTCGCCAGCTCGGCAAACGCCTGCTCGCCGGCGCGGGTGACGAGGTAGTCATCCTGTCCGCAGATAAAGGTGAAGTTTCGGGCGCCGGCCATGGGGGACGGGCAGATTTGCGCGGCCGGCGTGAAGGCGCACGGAAAAAATGCAGGGATGGTGGGTAGGGTTGGGCCGCCGGGCCGACCGCGATCATTCGGATTGGTTTCACGCAGAGACGCAGAGAACGCGGAGGTCCGGACCAAATGTTTGGGTTTCGACTCCCCCCCCCCCCCATCCGAACTCTGCGATC
>CAMDOO010000089.1 GCA_945903545.1 Opitutus sp. GAS368
AGCCGTCGAAGAAAGGCTCGGCGTCGTACACCACCTCGCGACCCTGGGCGACGAGGTAGCGGATGGAGTCCTCGATCATCGCGAGGTTCTCCTCGGGCGTGGTCCGCAGGATCTCGGTGACATGCAGCAGCCAGGTTTTGCCGACGAGCGTGAGCACGGGCATGCCGCTGTCCAGGAGCGTGCGGAGCTGGGGATCCTCGGACGCCTTGGCCCCCGCACGGCGGGTCGAGCCGAAGGCCGCGAGTCGGGCGTGCTTCAGGCGGAGGTGCTTGGCCTCGGCGAAGAAGGCGATGTCGCGCGGATTGGAGCCGGGGAAGCCGCCCTCGATGTAGTCCACGCCGAACTGGTCGAGCTTCTCCGCGATCCGGAGCTTGTCGGCGACCGAGAACGAGATGCCCTCGCCCTGCGTGCCGTCACGGAGCGTGGTGTCGTAGATCTTCACTGCCTGGCTGGTGGATTTCATGGGAAAGTCGTGGCGATGGGTGGAAAAAACAAAACCCCGGGGGTGATCCCGGGGTCTTCAGAGTGGTCGGTGTGGCTGCTGCCTATGCCGAATCTCCGCGCCCCGGGTGGAGGCTCGTAATAATCGCGATGGCGATGATCGGGGAGGCGGACATGAGGCTGCCAGCAAAGCCAGGATCCGGCGGTTGTCCACGCCGATTTTGCAGCGCGGCCCATGGGACCTATGGGCCCTATAGGGTTTATGGTGGGAGGCTCCGCTCCGCTTTGGTTCTTGCCGCCTCCAATTCCGACCCGTTCGCTCATCCTCCCATGAGCACTCCCGCCCCCGCTGAAAACGCCATCATCAAGACCTCCTACGGCGACATGACCGTGTCGTTCTGGCCCGACGTGGCCCCGAAGACGGTCGAGAACTTCAAGAAGCTCGCCCGCGAGGGTTTCTATGACGGCACCGCCTTTCACCGCATCATCAAGGGCTTCATGATCCAGGGCGGCTGCCCGAACACCAAGAAGGGCGGCAAGGGCATGCCCGGCACCGGCAGCCCCGGCCACACCGTCAAGGCCGAGTTCAGCGCCAAGGCCCACACGCGCGGCGTGCTCTCGATGGCCCGCTCCTCGCACCCCGATTCCGCCGGCAGCCAGTTCTTCATCTGCCACGGCGACGCCCGCTTCCTCGACAACCAGTACACGGCCTTTGGCACCCTGATCGCGGGCGACGACGTCCTCGAGCGCATCGCCACGGTCCCGACCTCGGGCAGCGAACGGAGCACGCCGGTTGACCGGATTGAGGTCACGAGCGTCCGCCTCGTCCCGGTTTCCTGATCCGGCCCCGGGTCGGAATCCTCCCGCCCGCGGTCTTGCGCCGCCGGCGGCCCGCCCTACCGTAGGACCACATGCTGGATCTTCTCACGGATCGTGGATGGCTCTGGACCGCCGCGCTGTTCTACCTGGCGGTCTTCGTCGCGGGAACGGTCGGCCTGCTCCGCCATGGCCGCCGCGCGAGCAGCCTGACCTACGCACTGATGCTGGTCGGCTACGCCTTCCAACTCGCCGGCCTCTCACTGCGGGGCAAGGCCGTCGGCGGCTGCCCGCTCGGCAACCAGTTTGAACTCTTCCAGTTCACCGCCTGGTCCGCGACCACGCTCTACCTCATGGTGGGAGTCACGTTTCGCTCCAGCATGCTCGGCTATTTCACCGGCTGCCTCGCGGCCGTCCTTTCGCTGATCTCCCTCTCCGTCCCGGCCTGGGATGCCACGCGCAACACCAAGCTCTTCGGCGGCAACCCCTGGATCGAGTTCCACGCCGCGCTCGCGCTCTTCAGCTACGGCGTCTTCGCCCTGCTGGCGCTGACCTCGGTGATGTTCCTGTTCCGCAACTACTCGCTGAAGGTGAAGCGGGTCGGCGGCTGGTTCTCCTTCCTGCCGTCGATCCTGGAGCTCGAGGTCATCGGCCTGCGCCTGCTCGTGGCGGCCGTGACGATCCTCACCGCCTCGCTGCTCGTCGGAGCCGCCTGGTGGCTGCGCGACACGGCGTCGGCCAACCTGGGCAAGATCCTCGTGACCGTGGCCGTCTGGGCGGCGGCGCTGGTTGTGCTCGGGCTCCGGCTCGGCGGCCGGCTCCTCGCCCGGCGCTTTGCTTGGGCCTGCCTGGCCCTGTTCGCCGCGGCCCTGCTCTCGCTCGGGCCGGTGGATTCCAGCCGCCACCAGCCGGCGGCCAAGGTCGCCGCCTTGCAGCCCGCGCCATGAGCCAGCCCAACGTTTTTGTCGTCGGGGCCAACCACCACGTCGCGCCGATCGCGGTGCGGGAGCGGCTCACGCTCAACCCGGAGCAGGCCACCGGGCTGCAACATGATCTCGCCGGCATCGCCGGCCTGAAGGAGTTCACCATCGTCAACACCTGCAACCGGATTGAGATCTACGGGGTCGCGGCCTCGTCCGACGTGGCCGCCGCGGTTCAGGCGGCCTTTTGCCGGCGCCAGCGTTTCGCGACCGAGGAATTCGAACAGTTCCGCCTTGAGCTGCGCAATCAATCCGCGGTCGGACACCTGCTGGAGGTCGCGGCCGGGCTCGACTCCCAGATGGTTGGGGAAACGGAAATCTTCGGCCAGGTGAAAGAGGCCTATGCCGCCGCCCAGGAGCGCGGCCTGACCGGGCCCGTGCTGAACCGGATTTTCCAGAAGGCCTTCCAGTCGGCCAAGCTGGCGCGCAGCCAGACCGGCATCACGGAGGGCCAGATCAGCGTGGCCAATGTCGCGGTTGAGCTGGCGGCCAACATCTTTGGCAATCTGGAACAGACCCGCGTGCTGCTCCTCGGTGCGGGCGACATCGGGGAGAAAACCGCCAAGGCTTTCCGGAGCCGCGGTGCCGGAAGCCTCGTGGTCGCCAACCGCCGCATGGAGCGCGCCATGGAACTCGCGTCCGAACTGGGTGCTTCCGCCCTGCCCTTCGGCCAGCACGAGGGCCGGCTGGGAGAGTTCGATATCGTGGTGGGTTCGACGTCCGCACCCGAAACCGTCGTGTCCGCCCAGGCCACGACCGCCGCCATGCGCCACCGGCCGGCCCGGCCGCTGTTCTTCATCGATCTTGCCCTGCCGCGCGACATCGACCCGGCCGTCGCCACGCTGGAGAACGTCTTTCTCTACAACCTGGACGACCTGGCGAAGATCGCCGCGGAGAATCTCACGGCCCGCACCGCCGAGATCGCCAAGTGCCGGGCGTTGCTCGGCGGCCGCGCCGAGGCCCTCTGGCAGCATGTCGCGCCCAAGCTGACGGGTGGGTCGGGCGGATCCCCCGGGGCCTACGAGGCCGGTCGCCAGCCGGCGCCATAGTCCGGTCAGGGTAGGACCTGTGGGCCGATGCACTGGGCCGGCTGCTTAGGGCGTCGTGAGCGCATGGTGGGCGCGCACGAGGGCCCATTCAAGTTCCAGGATATTGATCGGCTTGGTCACGTAGTCATTCATGCCGGCCGCCATGCAGGTCTCCCGGTCGCCCTCCATGGCATTCGCCGTGACCGCGATGATCCACACCGGGTCCGGCCGGCCCGCCGCACCCGCGCGGATCCGCCGGGTGGCCTCGAGTCCGTCCACCCCGGCATCTGCACATCCATCAGGATGATGTCATAGTGCTGCCGGCGTACCGCCTCGATGACCTCCATGCCGTCGCCGGCGACATCGGGTTGAAACCCCAGCTTTTTGAGCATCAGCAGGGAGACCTTGAGATTCACCTTGTTGTCCTCGGCCACGAGCACGCGCTCGGTTTGCCGCATCGCGATCATCCGCGGGGCCGCGGGCGCCGCGCGTTCCTGGAAAAGCCGCGCCAGGGCGTCGAGCACCTGCGCCGGCTTGGCCGGCTTGGCGAGGCACTCCGCAAACATGTCCGGATCGGCCAGTTGTTCCCTCTGCCCGGCATGGCAGAGCAGCAGGATCGGCAGCCGGGCGGACGGCAGGCGCCGGATCGCGCGGGCCAGGGCCGCGCCGTCCAGCACCGGCATCTGCATGTCGACGATCGCGACATCGAACTGCCGGCCGGCCTCCAGCCAGCCCAGGGCCTCCGCGCCCGACTCGGCCCCCTGCGGCGTCATGCCCCAGCGCGCAGCCAGCGCCCCGAGGATCCGCCGGCTGGTGGCATTGTCGTCGACGATGAGGATCCGGAGGCCCGCCAGCACGCCGCGCGCGCCCTCGGTCGGCACCGGGCGGGAGCGCTCACTGACTTCATCGGTCACGATCGTGAAGTGAAAGGTCGAGCCCTGGCCAAGCACGCTCTCGACCCACATCGCTCCGCCGAGCAGCTCGGCCAGCCGCTTGCTGATCACGAGGCCAAGGCCGGTGCCGCCAAAGCGCCGCGCCGTGGACGCCTCCAGCTGGGAAAAGGACTGGAACAGCCGCGGCACGGCCTCGGGCGCGATACCGATGCCGGTGTCGCGCAGCGTGAACCGCAGCTCGGTCCGGCCGTCCGGCCGCGCCGCCGCGCGCACGCCCAGCACCACCTCCCCGCGCAGGGTGAATTTCACGGCGTTGCCGATGAGGTTGACGAGGATCTGCCGCAGCCGGGCCTGGTCGCTTCGCACCAGATGGGGCACGCGCTCATCGATCTCGTAGAGCAGGTCGAGCTGCTTTTCCGCGGCCTTCGGCGCCAGCAGGTCGAGGGCCGACTCGAGGCAGGCACGCAGGTCAAACTCCTCCAGCTCCAACTCCAGCCGGCCCGATTCAATCTTCGAGAAGTCCAGGATCTCATTGATGATCGTGAGCAGCGCGTCACCGCTCTGCCGGATCGTCTCGACGTAGTCGCGCTGGTCGCGGCTCAACGGCGAGTCGGCCAGCAGGCTGGTCATGCCGATCACGCCGTTCATCGGCGTGCGGATCTCGTGGCTCATCATCGCGAGGAACTGGCCCTTGGCCTGGTCCGCATGCCGGGCGGCATCCATCGCCCGGTGCAGCTCGTCGGCCTGCTGCTTGCGTTCGGTGATATCGAGCTGCAGGCCCATGTAGCCGGTGACCACGCCCGCGGCGTCGCGCAGGGGCTGGACGTCCAGTTCCACCCAGCGGGCGGCGCGGTCCTTGGTGTAGTTCAGGATCTCGCCGCGGAAGGGTCGCCCGGCCCCCAGCTCGCGGTTGATCGTGGCCAGGGTCTCCGCGGAGGTCCCGGGGCCGTGGATCATCTCGTCCGGGCGGCGGCCGGTGACCTCGGCCGCGCTGTAGCCGAAAAGGCGGGTGAAGCTTTCGTTGACCCACTCGATCCGCCACCCGGCATCCGTCAGCACGACGGCGGTCGCGGCGTGTCGGGCGACGACCGCCAGCCGCTCCGTCTGGGCCTCGGCTTGCCGCAGGTCGGCGGTCACGCGCTCCGCCCAGCCCATGGCTTGGGCGCGGGAATTGACCACCACCCAGCTGAGGCCCGCGGCCAGGACCGAGGACAGCACCCCGCCAAACAGCACCACCCAGGGAAGCTGGCTGCTGCCCAGGCCGTCGAAGGGCGGAAGGGTGCGGATCCGGTAGGTCCAGGTCTGGCCGTACAGGTCCAGCTGCTCGCTCGCGGTCAGGATGCCATGCCCGGCCACCGGCCAGTTCGCCTCGGTCATGCCCACGCCAGCGTTGCTGTTGTATAACAGTGACTCCGGCGTCGCCGCCGTACCTTCGTAAACCTCAAGATCCATCAGGTCGGTCAGCGACGACACGGCTTCCGCAATCTGCAGGTCGAGGCGAACCGACGCATAGACCCAGCCCCGGAGGGCCGTCGCGCGGGCCTCGGGTGCACCGGGGTCGGCATTGCCGGCGTAAACCGGCAGCAGGAGCAGGGAGCCGGGCACCCGGTTGGACCCATCCACAATCTGGATGCGGCGGGACATCATGGGGCGGGCCGAGCGCATGGCCTCCTCCGCCGCGATCCGCCGGGTGTTGCCGGAACCGATATCGAGCCCCAGGGCGGCCGCGTTTGTCTCGCGCGGCTCCAGGTGGGTCACGATGTAGGCCTGCGGCGCCGTGCCCTCGCGCTCCGCGGTGAAGCTGGGCAGGCCGTCGGCACGGATCCGCGCCTCGAGCCCCGCCAGACCGGCGCGGTCCACCCGCTCGATGTAGCCCAGGCCCACCACCTTCCGGTCGAGAAAACGCTGCATGTTGCCCGCGAATTCGCCCCAGTCCTTCTGCGACATCGACGCCGGCCGTTCCGCCAGCGCCCGGCCGGCATAGAGGGCCTGCTCCAGAGTCTTGAAATGCTCGCGCATGAGCGCGGCCGTGCGTTCCCGCATGCGGACGAACCGGGCCTCACCCGCGATGCGCTGCTCAGTCTGGACCATGGTCCAGGCCGTCAGGGTCAGCCCAATCCCGGCCATCAGCACCAGCCAGGGCGGCAGCCGTGGCAGCACCCGATTGAAACCGACCGATCCAGGGGAAATCTCAGCCATGGGTAAACGGACGACGGTGCGGGTTCTGGAGACCAGACTAAGGCGGCAGGCGGTTAAATTAAGGTATTTTGCCGGCCAGCCATTCGGCGGCCGTCCCCTGCGTCCGGCCGGTCAGGAGGCCGTGCAGTCTTGCGGTCTGCGCCGCGGTGCGCGCGACCCTTTCGCCGCCCGGCTGGCAGGCCGCCAGCTCCGTGGCCAGCGCCGCCGGGGTGGCCGCGCCCTGCAGGTACTCCGGGTACATCGGCTCCTTCAGCAGCAGGTTCGCGATCCCGAGATACGGCACCTTCACGAGGCTGCGCCCGATCCAGTAGGTCAGCAGGTCCGTGCGGTAGGCGATCGCCCCCGGGATGCCGGCGAGCGCACAGTGGAGAGACATCGTCCCACTCGAGGTGAGCACGGCCGACGCCGCCACCGCGGGTCCCTCGCCCGTGCGCCGCAGCGCGATCCCCGCGGGCGGGTTCGCCGCGCGGAGCACCGTCAGGATCTCGTCGCTCGGGTAAAGCACCACCGCCTCGCGGTCGCCGCCCCACGCCTTGAAGCCGCCCAGCAGCACGGGGAAAATCCGCCCCACCGCGCCGCGCCGGCTGCCGGGGAGCAGCAGGACCGGACCCGCGGGATCGTAGGCCACGGGCGCCGCATAGTCCGGCGCCACGAAGGGATGGCCGACAAACTCCACCGGTAGCGAGGTGTCAGCATAGACCGCGGGTTCGAACGGAAAAATCGCCGCCAAGCCGTCGAGATGCTTCGCCATCTCGAAGCGTCGCCCGGCCCGCGAGGCCCAGATCTGCGGGCTGATGTAGTAGAGCGTCCGGGTGGGCCCGCCCGCCTTGGCCGAATAACCGCGCTCAAACAGTCCCTGCGCGATCCGTAGATTCAGGCCCGACGAATCGACAAAACAGACGGCCTTCGGCTGGTGCCGGCCGATCCACTCCACGATCGCGGCGATCAGCGCCCGGTAGTAGGAAATCCTCGCAATGACCGCGATGCCGAGGTCGGACTGCGTGGTGAGATCGCGCAGCAACTGTGCCCCGGCCGCCTGCAGCCGGGAACCGCCGAGGGCGCAGACCCGCAGGCCCGGCCGGCCCACGAGCAGCTCACGCACCATCCGCGCCGCGTGCTCGTCCCCCGAGTGCTCGGCGGCGACAATGAGCAGGTCCACCGCACCGGCGGCGGCCGGCGGGAGGGTCACGGAAGACTGTCGATCTCCACTCATCCCGGAAAAAGGCCGGGGCGCGTGTCCCCACGCGCCTTGGGCCACCCAGCAGGGCAGTTGAGGACAGCCGCCCCTACCCTGTTTCCGTTTCGCGTCATTTCACGCCCGGCAGTTTCCGGATCTGCTCCGTGATGGTGATCGCCACCTCGAGCGCGGACTTGCCGAGCGCGGCCCCGACCTTCGGCTGCTGGGCGCGCGTCACGCTGTCCACGAAGTGCGCCAGCTCGATTGCCAGCGGCTCGCCCTTCTCGATCGGGATCTCGGTGACGGGCACCGAGCTGGGGTCGCCGGCCTTGGCGAGGCCGACCTTGAGCTTCAGCCCGTAGGCGATGAGGTCGCTCTTCTTCACGAGGTGGCCCGTCTGGTTCATGAAGTCGAGCGAGAGGTAGGCGTTGTCCTGGAAGACCCGGATCTCGCGGCATTTCTTCAGGCTCATCCGGCTGGCGCTGAGGTTGGCGACGGCGCCGTTCTCGAACTCAATCCGCGCGTTGGCGATGTCCTCGGTCTTCGAGAGCACACTCAGGCCCACGCTGTCGATCCGCCGAATCGGCGACTTCACCAGCGCGAGCACGATGCCGATGTCGTGGATCATCAGGTCGAGCACCACCCCCACCTCCGTGCCGCGCACCTGGTAGGGCGCGAGCCGCTCGGAGGTGATGTACTGCGGGTGGCTGATCGCCTTCTCGAGGAAGGTCATGACCGGGTTGAAATGCTCGACGTGGCCGACCTGCACCAGCCGGCCGGCCTTCTGCGCCGCGGCCAGCACCTGCTCCGCCTCCTCCAGCGAGGCGCAGAGCGGCTTTTCGATCAAAAGATGACAGCCCTGCGCCAGCAGCGGCAGCGCCACCGCCGCGTGCCGATCCGTCGGCACCACCACCGAGACCGCCTGGCAGGCCGCGCCCAGCTCCGCCAGCGTGGCGAAGCGCCGGCAGTTGTGCCGCGCGCAGATCTCGGCCGCGCGCGCGTTGTCGCTCTCGAAGATGCCGGTCAACTCGGCGCCGGGGAGCGACGCATAGATGCGCGCATGATGCTGGCCAAGGGAACCGACCCCGGCCACGCCGCAGCGAATCTTGGGGGAAGACATGGCGGCGAGTGTGGTTCCCGGCAGGCGCTGGGCAACAACGGAGCGGGAAAAACGGGCGCGCCCGTTTTCCCCGACTGCATCCGCCCGCCGTGCAGGCAAAGCGCGCGTCCCGCCTTGGCCGCGTGCGCGGCGTTATGGGTCACGAGCACCAGGGCGGTGCCCGTCTCGCGGCAGAGGCCGAGCAGGAGCTCCACCACGGCATCGCCGGTGCGCTCGTCGAGATTGCCTGTCGGCTCGTCCGCCAGCATGAGGCGGGGTGAATTCATCAGCGCGCGCGCCACGGCGACCCGCTGGCGCTCGCCGCCGGAGAGCTGGCTCGGCAGGTGCGACGCGCGCTCGGCCAGGCCCACCCGGGCCAGCAGCTCGGCGGCCCGCTGCCGCCCGGCTGGACCGGGGGCGCCAAGCATGCGCGCGGCCATGAGGACGTTCCCCAGCGCATCGAGCTCCGGGATCAGGTAAAAGGACTGGAACACCATGCCGAGATAGCGCGCCCGCCGGTCGGCCGCCGCCTTCGCCCCCTCCCACTCCACCAGGCCCTCGTCCGGCGCATCGAGCCCGGCGAGCAGGCTGAGCAACGTCGATTTGCCCGAGCCGGATTCCCCCCGGATGCTCACGCTCTCGCCCGCCATGACGGCGAGATCCACCCCGCCGAGCACCTCGATGCGGCGGTCGCCGCTCAGGTAGGACTTCTTCAGCCCCGAGGCCCGGAGCACGGCTCCGGGCAAGCCCCCGACGCTCAACGCTGAACGCTCAACGCTCAAGTGATCGGATGTGTCATCGGTTGTGCTCATGTCAGGTCAGTACTTGGGCGTTCTCCGCCTCATTCACTGCGCAGCGCTTCCACGGGCTTGAGCCGCGCTGCCCGCCATGCCGGCAGCAGGCCGGCCAGAGTCGAGATCACCACGGAGCAGCTCACGATCAGCACGACATCCGCCGTGGTCGTCCACGACGGGAGCTGGCTGAACTGGTAAAAGCGGTCCAGCGCCTCCCGCGACGCGGTCAGCTTGGTGAAGACCTCAATGATCGCGTTGCGGAAATGCAGCGTGCCGAGGCCGAGCGCTAGTCCGGCCACCGTGCCGCCGAGTCCGATGAGGAACCCCTGGAAGCAGAAGCACGCCGCCACCTGGCGCGGGTGGGCGCCGAGCGCCCCGAGCAGGCCGATCTCCCGGGTCTTCCGCACCACCGAGATCAGGAGCGAGCTCGTGACGGAGAATGCCGCCACGATGATGATGAAGAGGAGCAGGATGAAGATCATGTTCTTCTCGAGCTGGATGATGTAGAGGAAGTCCTCGTTGTTCGTCAGCCAGGACGACGCCCGCACGCCGGGCGGCAGGACCGCGTTGATCCGCCGGGCCGCCGCGTCCGGGTCCTCGCCGGGGGCCAGCTTCACGTTCAGGCCCTTGGTCGCGGATCCCAGCCGGTAGACATCCTGCATGGTCCGCATCGTCACCAGCATGGTCGACTCGTCCAGGGCCTGGTGCCCGATCTCCAGCACGCCGGCGATCCGGAGCGACCGCGGCAGCGTCACCACGTCGGGACGCGATTCGTCGAGCATGGAGATCGAATAGATGTCCACGGTGTCGCCGATGCTCGCCTGCAGCGA
>CAMDOO010000090.1 GCA_945903545.1 Opitutus sp. GAS368
CGGCCGGCCCGGCGGGCCAGCCCTACCCTCGGAAATGTCGAGGCCCTCCTTTGCCGCGATCGCGAGGAACTGCTCAAAGAGCGGCCCGACCTGCCGCGCCCCCTGCGCGTGGATGCCGAGCCGGCGACACGCATCGAGGCCGTAGTTGGCCTTGTCGGCGTAGCGCCACGCCCGCATCAGCAGGAAGAAGTCGCTCTCATGTTCCTCGCCCAGCGTGTCCTCGCGGGCGGTGTCGACTTCCTTGGTCGTGCCGCGCAGCAGGAAATTCCGCCCCTGGGTCAGCGCCGCCATCAGGGCCACCGGACGCACGCAGCCCCGCTCCTGAGCCGCGAGAAACATCCGGGCGTAACGCGGATGCACGGGGAAGCGGAGCATCTTTCGGCCGAGGGCGGTGATGCGGAGGTGATTGGAAGGTAGGGCTGGGTCGACGACCCGGCCGGATGATTCCGATCCATCATCGCGGTCGCCTCGGCGAGGCAACCCTACCCGCGATCCATCCGACGATCCCCCGCCAATCGCGCCCAGATCCGCCAGCAGGGTCTCCGCGCGCTCCAGCGCCTTCGGATCCGGCTTCTCCAACCACGGAAACCCGCCGATATCGTCGATGCCGCTGGCCTTCAGGGTCAGCACGACTTCCGACAGATCGAGTCGCTTCACCTCCGGCAATTCCTGCAACGCGCGCTGGCCGTGTTCGCGCTCCGTCCAGAGCCGGACGCAGACGCCCGGGGCGGTGCGCCCCGCCCGGCCGGCCCGCTGGTCGGCGCTGGAAGCGGCGATCTTCTCCACGAGCAGCGTGTTGATCCCGCGGTGCGGATCAAAGCGCGCCATCCGGGCCAGGCCCGAGTCGATGACCGCGGTCACGCCGTCGATCGTGAGCGAGGTTTCCGCCACATTCGTCGAGACGATGATCTTGCGCGCCGCCTGGCGCGCCACGGCGCGGTCCTGCTGGTCCGGCGGCAGCTCGCCGTGCAGCGGCAGGGCGACAAAACCGCGCAGCGCCCGGGAGCCGTCGATCGCCTGGATCGTGCGGCTGATCTCATAGGCCCCGGGCATGAACACGAGCATGTCGCCCGTGGTCTCGCCAGCCACCCGCTCGCATTCGCGCACCGCGACGTCCCACGGCGGCTCCTGCTCGAAGTTCACGGCCTTGGGCAGGTAATCGATCCGCACCGGGAAACTCCGGCCCTGCGACACCAGCACCTCGCAGGGTGCGAGATAACCCCGCAGAGCACCGGCATCGAGGGTGGCCGACATCACGATCAATTTCAGGTCGGGCCGCGTCGTCTGCTGAATCTGCATCGCCCGCGCCAGCGAGATGTCGCCGTAGAGATGGCGCTCGTGGAACTCGTCGAAGACGATCACCCCGATGCCACGCAGATTCGCATCAAACGACATCTGCCGGAGCAGGATGCCCTCCGTCACGAACTTGATGCGGGTGCGCTCGCTGACACGCGACTCCAGCCGAATCTGGTAGCCGACCAATCCGCCCAACGGTGAATCCATCTCCTCCGCCACACGTTTCGCCAGCATGCGGGTGGCGAGCCGCCTGGGCTGGAGGACCACGATCTCGTTCCTTTCACCCGCCAAACCGTGCTGCAGCAGCATCTGCGGAATCTGGGTGGACTTGCCCGACCCGGTCGGCGCTTGGACGATCAGGCGCCCACCCGCGCGCAGCGTCCGCACAAGGTCGGACTCGAGCTCGTAGATGGGCAGGTTGCGCGGGGGCATCGCGCGCAGTTGAAAGTCGAATGTGGAAAGTGGGAAGCCGGAAGGGGCCGGACTCTAGATCGCTGAGGTAGGGTTGCCTCGACGAGGCGACCGCGATGCTGGATCGAAATCATCCGGCCAGGTCGTCGACCGAGCCCGACCCCGGTGAACAACCGGTGAGCCAGATTATCCCCAAGTTATTCACAGGTTCCTCGGTGAAGAAGTTGTGCAGTACAAAGCCTTCTCATTTGCACCGCGGGGGACATGGTCTTTCTCGTTCCTTGATAGAACAGTCGCAGCGCGGCAGTCTGAAACGGTTTGCCGAGAGCACGGCTGGGATAATCCCGGGCGACCGGGGAAAGGTTGGTGGCAGCTGGTGCCACCCTCCCCTCCGCATCCGCGTAAGCGGTTTGGCGGCAGGCAAATCTCACCAGTTCCTCTGGTCGGAGTCGTGTCCGGCCGGTTTTCACGAATCAGGAGCTGAGCGGTTAGGCGCGATTAGAAACCGCGTCCGAGCCGAGTCAGGCCCACAGGAGGTTTCGACCTGTGTGCCCACGTATGTTACCCAGAGGGTTATGGTTGCTACTACGAATGACCAGAACGCGGTCACGTTTCCCGGCGGGGTCCACACCTGCCAAAAGGCCCCTTCCTTACCGGATGGGGCGCGCAACGGAAACGGGACGGCGCGGAGTGAGCGGGCCTGGCAAAGCCCGTCAACCTCCTCAATGGGGCGGCGCGAAAAAACGCGTCACCCCGCTGCAAAAGCGAACGCAACCTGAGAGTTAAGAGGTCAGACCCGTAACGCGGGGCCAACGTCCGGTCAAAAGCCGGAGCCGTCCCCGTGGCAACGGTACCGACGCGAAGAGTAAGAATTGCAGGCGTGTCTGTACCACGTCCGGCGAGCCGCCTCCGGCAGGAGATGGCCGAACTGGGCGAAGATACCTCACTCGATAGATTCCAGCCCGCAAGGGCCGGGACGGTCCCGCCATGAGACCGAGACATCCGCATGCCGCGGAGAGTGGCGTCGGGGAGCACACGGCCCGCGAAAGCGAGCGCGCCCAACGGTGTGCCATCGGGAAAGAGCGCGTGGCGAACGCCCACCCCCACATTTGGCCCCGGGACCGCAAGGTCCCGGGGCCTTATTGTTGGCGGAGCGCGAGACGCTCCGCCAATCCTCCGAAGCTCGGAGAGCGGAGGAGGATCCCGGCCCCATGGCGGCAAAATGAACCTCCCTTCCGGGATCGGTAAACTGGCAGGGCGAGTCACTCCGTGACCGCCGGGATTGGGAAGCGGACGGCGGCGACGGAGTCGCACGCCCTACCGAATGAGGTCGGGCTGGAGCGCGAGCACTACTGAAAACCGGCCCCGGCCCCTCCCGCGATAAGCACTTGCTTTCGCCCGGCCCGAACCGCACTTTGGGCCTCTTTTTCCAGAGAACATATCGCCCGCGCCATGAACCAGAACATCCGTAATATCGCCATCATTGCCCACGTTGACCACGGCAAGACCACCCTCGTCGACAAGCTCCTCAAGGAGGGCGGCGTTTTCCGCGCCAACCAGCAGGTCGAGGAGCGCGCCATGGACTCGATGGACCTCGAGAAGGAAAAGGGCATCACGATCAAGGCCAAGAACACCTCCGTCCACTGGGGCGACAAGATCGTCAACATCGTCGACACCCCCGGACACGCCGACTTCGGCGGCGAGGTCGAGCGCGCCCTCCGCATGGTCGACGGCGTGCTGCTCGTGATCGACGCCTACGACGGGCCCCAGGCCCAGACCCGCTTCGTGCTCCGCAAGGCCCTCGCCCACGGCCTCAAGGTCGTCCTCGTCATCAACAAGATCGACCGCGAAAACGCCGAGCCGGCCAAGATGTATGACAAGGTCCTGGAGCTCCTGATGGAGCTAAACGCCACCGAGGAGCAGTTCGATGCCCCCGTCGTCTACGGGTCCGGCCGCGACGGTTACATGATGTACCACCTCGGGGAGGAGAAGAAGAACATGACCCCCCTCTTCCAGACCATCCTCGACCACGTTCCGCCCCCCTTTGCCAAGCCGAACGAGCCCTTCCACATGCTCGTCTCAAACATCGACTGGAGCGACTACGTCGGCCGTATCGCCGTCGGCAAGATCCTCGGCGGCGAAGCCAAGATCGGCGAGACCGTGTTTGTCCTCCGTCACTCCGACGGCAAACGCGTCCGCGCCAAGATCACCAAGATCTTCGAGTTCACCGGCCTGGGCCAGCGGGAGGTCGAGGTCGCCGTCGCCGGCAACATTGTCGGCATCTCCGGCTTCGAGGATGTGGACATCGGTGACACGCTCTCCGCCAGCGAGGAACAGCACGCCCTGCCCTTCACCCAGATCGACCCCCCGACCCTCGAGATGCAGTTCTGCGTCAACGACGGCCCGCTCGTCGGCCGCGAGGGCAAGCTCGTCACCTCCCGCCAGCTGCGCGAGCGGTTGATGCGCGAGCTGAAGCTCAACGTCTCCATCCAGATCGAGGACTCCGAAAAGGCCGGCATCTTCAACGTCAAGGCCCGCGGCGCGATGCAGGTCGCCGTGCTCGTCGAGACGATGCGCCGAGAGGGCTTCGAGCTCCTCGTCTCGCGCCCGACCGTGATCGAGAGGATCGTGGACGGCCACCGGCACGAACCGTACGAGACCGTCTGGATCGAGGTGCCCGACGAGTGCGTCGGCGCCATCATGTCCAACTTGGCGAACCGCAAGGGCATCCTCACCAACATGGAGAAGCTGCCGCACACGACCATGATCGAGGCCACGATCACGACCCGCGGCCTGATCGGCATGGAAATCGACGTCGTCAACGCCACCAGCGGCCGCGGCGTGCTGAGCCATCTCTTCAAGGAATACGGCCCGTACGCCGGCGAGGTGCTCACCCGCATCACCGGCACGATCATCGCGACCGATGCCGGCACCACCACGGGCTACGCGCTCGAGATGGTGCAGGAGCGTGGCAAGCTCTTCGTCGGTCCCGGCGAGGAAGTCTACGAGGGCATGATCGTCGGCGAGAATCCCCGCAACGAGGACATCGCCTGCAACGCCACCCGCGCCAAGCAGCTCACCAACTTCCGTTCCCAGGGCTCGGGCGTGGCCACCGGCCTCACCCCGGCGACCAAGCTCTCGCTCGAGCGCGCGATCGAATATATCGCCGCCGACGAGTTCGTCGAGGTCACCCCGAAGAACCTCCGCCTCCGCAAGCGCATCCTGAACAACGGCGCCCGCCAGAAGGCCGCCAAGTCCGGGAAGGCGTAATCCGGCGGGGTCATCCTAGGGGAGATCATTTCAGCGCGCGGATCAACTCCGCGCGCTTTTTTGTGCCCGCCGGCTCCGGCAGGGCGCGTCACGCCGTGACCGCTGGACCCACCGCTGCCGCGAGGTAAGATCACGTCTTGCGGGATCTCCCCCTGCAGGGGCCAGCTTACAGGCAATGCTCCGTTTGATTGCACCCGATGGCCGTGTTCTCATTCAGGAAGGGCGGACATATCATGTCCGCCGGATAGGCCCCAGCGCGGCGGAGATGCCATCTCCGCCCTGCCACCGATTCAGACCAGAATCTCAAATCGGGCCACGCCCACCCGATGCGGAGCGCCCTACTCGACCTCGTTCAGGCTCTGAGCAAGTCGAACGGGCAAGCAGGCTCCTGCAGTTTCAAGAATGGCCACCAAGCTAATCCGGCGGTCACGGAGTGACCCGCCCTACCTGGGCAAAAGAAAGGCAGGTCGGGGCTTCCCCGAACCTGCCTTCGAATCCTATCTCCCGGCGATGACGCCGACCCGGCTTAATGCGCGATGCTGCCCGCGGCGGCGTTCGTCTCGCGCTCGATCTCGGCGGCCTGGATCAGGCCGTGGGCGCTCGATTTTCCGCTGAACTTCATGCACGCCCGGTCCATCAGGATGTAGACGATCGGGACAACGAAGAGGGTCAGCACCGTCGCGATGCTCAGGCCGCCCACGACCACGATGCCCATGGGCTGCCGGGTCTCGGCACCGGGTCCGCTCGCAAAGGCGATCGGCACCGCGCCCAGCACCGTGGCGATGGAGGTCATGATGATCGGGCGGAAGCGGATCGTCGCCGACTTGTAGGCGGCATCGAAGGCGTTCAGGCCGTCGACCTGCAGCTGGTTCGCAAACTCCACCACCAGGATGCCGTTCTTTGCCACCATGCCGATGAGCATGATGAGGCCGAAGCGGGAGAAGATGTTATCCGTCATGCCCGTCGTCCACCAGCGCGTGGCGTAGAGCACGATCAGGCCCCCGGAGATGGCGAGCACGATGCCGGTGAAGATCGTCAGCGGGTGGATCCAGGACTCAAACTGGGCCGCGAGGATCAGGAAGGTGAAGAGCAGGGCCAGGCCGAAGAGCATGTAGGTGTCGCTCGAGCTGTTGGCGAACTCGCGCGCCTCGCCGCTCCAGGTGAAGGAGTAGCCCGCCGGCAGGACCTCCTTCACGCGGACCGAGAGGTCCTTGACGGCGTCACCGATCGTGAAGCCGGTGTTGACGGTGCTGAAGATGGACACCGAGCGGAGGCGGTTGAAATGGGGGAAACCCGCCGGCACCACGGCCTCCTCGTAGGACACCAGGTTGCTCAGCTGGATGTTCTGTCCGTCGCTGGACTTCACATAGAGCCGATCGAGGTCGGAGGGCGTGGAGCGGTCGGACTTCTCGGTCTGCAGCGTCACATCATATTGCTCGTTGCCGCGCTGAAAATCGGAGACCCGCCGGCCGCCGAGCAGGGTCTCGAGGGTCGTGGCGATGTCCGAGATGGGCACCCGGAGGTCGGCCGCCTTCGCGCGGTCGATCTTCATGTTGATCTGCGGCTTGGTCGGGGACGGATTCACGCGGGCCGTGCCATAGATGGGGCTATCGCGCATCGCGGCAATGACCTGCTGGCCGACTTCCTGGAGACGTTCAAAGTCGCTGCCCAGCAGCACGAGCTGCAGGCCGCCACCGCCACCGCCACCGCCACCGCCACCGCCGCCACCACCACCGCCGCCGATCGGGCTCACGGCAGACACATTGGCCACACCACCGGTGATAGTGGCGCCAAACTGCTTCTGGACATCCGCAATGATCTCCTGAGTCTTGCGCGTGCGCTCCTCCCAAGGTGTGAGCATGACGGAGATCGAGCCGCGGCCGGCGCCGGTCCGGTGGCTGGTGCGCTCGACCTCGGGCATTTGGAGAAGCATGTTCTCCATCTGCGTGGTGTAGATTTGGTTGTACTCCGGGGTAGAACCGGCCGGGGCGGTAAACCCGACGTTGAAGCTGCCGCGATCCTCGCGGGGGGTGAGCTCCTGCTGGAGCTTCGTGTAGAGCCAGGGTCCGATGCCGGCGAAGACAAGCATCGCTCCCAACACCACCCACTGCTGGCGCAGCGCGCCCTTGAGAAGGTTCGAGTAAAGCGTGTTCAACCAGACGAAGAACGGCTCCGTCTTACGGTAGAGCCAGTTATGCTGGACGTGGCCGTCGACCACCTTCGCCTTGAGGATGCGCGAGCAAAGCATCGGGGTCAGGGTCAGGGCCACGAAGGCCGACACCAGGACCGAGACCGCGAGGGTCACGCCGAACTCGTAGAAGAGCCGGCCGGTCTGACCTTTTTGGAAGGCCACCGGCAGGAAGACCGCGGCGAGGGTCAGTGTGGTCGCGATGATCGCGAAGGCCACCTGGCGAGCGCCGAAGATCGAGGCATGGATTGCATTCTCGCCCATCTCGATCCGGCGGTAGATGTTCTCGAGCATCACGATCGCGTCGTCGACCACGAGGCCGACCGCGAGCACCAGCGCGAGCAGGGTGAGATTGTTGATGCTGAAGCCCATCCAGTTCATCACGGCGAAGGTGCCGATCAGCGAGACCGGGATGGCCAGCAGCGGGATGAGCGTCGCGCGCCAGTCGCGCAGGAAGAGGAAGATCATCAGTACCACGAGGATCGCGGCCTCGACGAGCGTCGCCTTGACCTCTTCCACCGAGCGCTCGACGAAAATGCTGGTGTCGTTGGCGATGTCGACCTTCACGCCTTCGGGCATGTCGGCTTGGATGTCGGCCAGGCGATCCTTCACGCCCTTTGCCACGTCGACCAGGTTGGCCCGGGTCTGGCGCTGCACCTCAAGGCTGACCGTCGGGCGGCCGTTGTAATAGGTGAAACTCCGGAGGTCGGAGGTGCCGAGCTCGACCCGGCCGATGTCGGAGAATTTCACCTGGTAGCTGCCGCGGCGCGCCAGCACGAGGTTCTCGAAGTCGGACGGCTCCTGCATGCGGCCCTGGAGGCGGACCGGAAACTCGCGCGAGACGGACTCGATGCGGCCGCTGGGCTGCTCGATGTTCTGCTGGGTCAAGGCGCGGCTCACGTCGGTCGCGGTCAGGTTGAAAGCCGCAAGCTTGTCGGGGTCGACCCACAGGCGCATCGCATAGCGCGCGCCGTTGACGGTGACCGCGTCGACGCCGGGGATGGACTGGATCTTCTGGACGGCGAAGCGCTCCACCATCTCGGAGAGCTCCAGGCGGCTGTGGCGATCGGAGTTGAAGGAGAGGGTGATGACCGCGAGGGAGTCGGACTCGGACTTCGAGACGCGCGGGGTGTTGACCTCCTGCGGCAGGCGGACGCGGCTGACCTTGTCGCGCACGTCATTGGCGGCCTCGTCGATGTTCTTGGTCACGTTGAACTCGAGCGTGATCTGGGCGCTCTGCTCCATGGACTGGGAGCGGATGAGCGTGACGCCATCGATCGAGGACACCTCCTTCTCGATCACAGTGGTGATCTTATTCTCCACAACCTCGGCGGAGGCACCGGGGTAGCCGACGGTGATTGAGATGACCGGGCTATCCGTCTCCGGGTATTCGCGGATGGGCAGCTCAAAATAAGCCATGCCGCCGATCAGAATGATGATGATGGAGGCAACGAGGCAGATGACCGGGCGCTTGATCGAGATGTCGGAGAGGACCATGGGAGGGGGCGGGAAGGGTCTTAGTTTCCGCCCTTGAAGGCGGGATTAAGCGGGCGGGGTTCAAGCCGGCCGCCGTTGAAGAGCTGCAGGCCACCGACGCCGGAAGCGACGACACTCTGACCCTCGGCGAGGTCTCCCTCGCGGAGAGGGATGATCTCGACCATGCCGCGGGCGCGGAGGCCGAGCTTCACGTTCACGAACAGCGCCTGCGACTGGCCGTCACGGACCACCACTGACACCACTTGGGTGCCCGAGGTTGAGGCGAGGATCGAGCCTTCCGGCACGGTCAGCACGCCCTTCTTGACCTCCAGCACCAGCTCGATGCCGGCGAACATGCCGGGCCGGAGCTGGGTGCTGCCCGGGGCCAGCAGGCCCTTGACTTGGACCGAGCGGGTGTTCCGGTCGATGGTCGCGCTGGCGAAATACACCTCGCCCTTGCCCTCGATAACGGTGCTGCCGGCGGTCACCTTGAGGGTGAAGGGATTTCCCACCTTGAGCGAGGCCTGGTAACGCTCGGGAACCTGGAAATCGACCTTCAGGCGGCTCAGGTCGTCGATCGTTGTGATGATCGACTGGGCGTTGACCGTGTCACCAGGCGAATTAGCGCGGGCATTAACGACCCCGTCGAACGGGGCGCGGATCTCGGTGCGGGCAAGGCGGACGGTCAGCAGGTCGAGGTTTGCCTTGGCGAAGGCGTAGTCGGCCTCGGCCCGGTCGACCTCTGCCTGCGAAGCCGAACTGGCCTTCTGCAGCACCTTCACGCGCTGCAGGGTTTGGTCGGAGATCCGGAACGACGCCTCGGCCTGATTGTATTGGGCGCGCAGTTCCTGGTCGGCCAGCTTGAGGATCACATCGCCCTTCCGGACGGCCTGGCCCTCGTTGAAATCGATTTCCTGGATCACGCCCGTGATTTCGGGCCGGATAATGGAAGATTCGTTCGCCATGATCGAGCCGTTGATGCTGATCGAGTCGATCAGGTCGGCGCGGGTCAGCTTGACCACCTCGACCGGCTGCACCGTGTTGCCGCCGCCGCGACCGCCGCGGCCGCCGCGGCCGCCTCCGGCCCCGCCGCGCGCG
>CAMDOO010000091.1 GCA_945903545.1 Opitutus sp. GAS368
CCTTCGCGAACCTGCAGGGCATCGGGAAGATCCTGCTGCTCTTCGCGGCGATCGGCGCGGTGGAGTGGCTGACGATGGCGCGGATCGTCCGGGGGCAGGTGCTCGCGATCAAGCAGATGGACTACATCGCGGCCGCACGGACGATCGGCGTCGGCAACCGCCGGATCATCTTCCGCCACATGGTGCCCAACCTGCTCGGCCCGGTGATTGTCTACACCTCGCTGACGATTCCGGCGGTGATGCTGCTGGAGTCGTTCCTCAGCTTCCTCGGCCTCGGGGTGGACGCCCCGATGAGCTCGCTCGGCACGCTGATCAAGGACGGCGCCGAGAAGATGGAGGAGTACTGGTGGCTGCTGGTCTTCCCCGGCGGCGCCTTCTCGCTCACGCTGCTGTCTCTGAACTTCCTCGGCGACGGCCTGCGGGACGCGCTCGATGTGCGGTCGTCGAAGACCTGAAGCCGGAGGCTTTAACCGCGGATTTCGCGGATTTCAGGGATTCAGGCCACAGGCATCCGACCCGGTTTTCACAGGAGGACGCGGAGGGAAGGGAGATCGGATTGCGGACATTCGCCATGGCCTTCGCGACCTCCTGGGAAACTTCCGTGGGATTGGGTTCGAATCCGTTAAATCTGCGAAATCCGCGGTTAAAAACTCCGGATCAAGTTTGAGGTGGAACGAATCCCCGTGAACCCGTTCTATCGGCCGCCCCTAAGACCCTGATGTACGCCCGCATCCGCCCCTACTTCCGCTACCTGCAGCCGCACCGCGGCCTGCTGGCGGTGGCCGTCCTCTGCGGGATCGTCGCAGGTGTGGCCTCCGGCGCCGGCCTGCCGCTGATGGTGAACAAGGTCTTCCCGGTGATCTTTGCGCCGGGGGCGGTGCCGCTCACGAACCTGCAGCTGGCGCTGGTGGCGCTCTGGCTGCCGGCGGTTTTTCTCGTCCGCGGCGTCGCCACCTATCTCAACACTTACTTCATCCAGGTGGTCGGCACGCGCGTGCTGGAGGCCATCCGGCTCGACTTCTTCCGCAAGCTCCAGGTCCTGCCGCTCTCGTTCTTTCAGAAAAACTCCACCGGCGACCTGCTTTCGCGCGGCCTGGCCGACGCCAACCAGCTCCAGGTCACGCTCACCACGATCGCGAACGAGATCGTGCGCAGCCCGGCCAGCCTGCTCGCCAGCGTGAGCTATGTGGCCTGGCTGGCCTATCAGAACGGCGGGGTGGCGGCGGTGCTGGTTTCCCTCGCCGTCGTGCCCCTGACGGTCCTGCCCATCCGGTATATCGGCAAGAAGCTGATCAAGCGGGCCGGCCAGATCCAGGCCGAGCTCGGCGCCGTGACCGGCGTCCTGAGCGAGAATCTCAGCGCCACCAAGGAGGTGCGCGCCTTCAGCCTTGAGGAACGCGAGGTCGCCCGCTTTGGCCGGGCGTCCCAGCTCCTGATCCGCGCGCAGCTGAAGTTCATGAAGTACGAGAAGGCGCTGACGCCGCTGATCGAGATCGTCTCGGCCGCCGGGCTTTCCGTCACCCTGGTCTACGCCTACGGCCGGATCGACCAGACCACGTTCATCACCCTCATCACCGCGATCTACGCCGGCTACGAGCCGATCAAGAAGCTCGGCAGCCTGAACAACGAGATGAAGCGCGGCATGGGCGCGCTCGAACGGCTGGAGGAAGTGCTGAACATCCCGTTGACCATCGAGGATGCCCCGACGGCCCAGGCGCTACCCCGGGCCAAGGGCGACTTGGCCTTCGCGAACACCACCTTCTCCTACCAGGCGGGCGAACTCGTCCTGCTGGAGCTCAACCAGCGCATCCCGGCCGGCACGGTCTGCGCGCTCGTCGGTCCGAGCGGTGCGGGCAAGACGACCTTCGCCAACCTCGTGCCGCGCTTCTTCGATCCGACCTCCGGCCGGGTGACGCTCGATGGCCACGATCTGCGCGAGCTCCGACTCGCCGACCTGCGCCGCAACATCGCGATCGTGCCCCAGGACCCCGTGCTCTTCAACGACACCGTCCGCGAGAATCTCCTGATCGCCCGCCCGGAGGCCACGACGATCGACGTCGAGAACGCCGCCCGCGCGGCGTTTGCCCATGACTTCATCCTCACGCTGCCGCTCGGCTACGACACTATCGTGGGTGAGCGCGGGGCGCGACTCTCCGGCGGACAAAAGCAGCGCCTCGCCCTGGCGCGGGCCTTCCTGCGCAACGCGCCCGTCCTGATCCTCGACGAGGCCACCAGCGCGCTCGACAGCGAGAGCGAGGCGGCGATCCAGCAGGCGCTGAAGCAGCTGGTGATCGGCAAGACCGTGCTGATCATCGCCCACCGCTTCAGTACGATCCGTGATGCGTCGCTGATCCTCGTGTTCGACCGCGGCGAGATCGTCGCCCGCGGCACGCATGCCGAGCTTCACGCCGGCAATCCGCTCTACCGTTCGCTCTACGATAGACAGCAAGGATCGTGAGTTTTTGGGTAGGGCTGGGCCGCTGGCCCGGCCGGCATCGATTCCGGATGTTTTGCCAGAGAGGCACAGAGAGCACAGAGCCCAAGCCTCGTCGTTTTGTTTCGGAATTCAGGGTGCGGATGCCAAGGCATCCGTCCTCTGTGAACCCTGTGCCTCTGTGGTAAAACCGGTTTGGGAATGCTTACTTCACCGCTTGGTAATTCACCACGTACTCCCGCCCGGCCTGCAGCGTGAGTTCATAAGCCTGGTCGCCGGTCCGCGTAATCGCACCCGCGGCTGAAGCGGGGGCGGTTGCGCTGCGGAACTTCAGGCGGCCCGTGCCGCCGACTGTGGTCACCTTGATCTGCGTGGCCGTGACGTTTACCGCGATCTCGCCGGCGGGGGTGGGGACCTTGCCCTCCATCCACTCGAGGCCGCCAAGGTTGGGTACCACGTCGTACTCGGAGTAGCCGGGCGCGGTCGGCCGCACGCCGAGGTAATAACGGCCGAGCAGGTAGAGCGGGCTGGCGCCCCACGCGTGGGCGAGGCTCTTGGCGAACGGGCGCCCGTACATCGCGTAGCGGGCGGCGCCCTGTTCCTTCGGGTCGTAGAATTCCCAGAAGGAGGTCGCGCCCTCCTTCAGCATCCCGCCCCAGTACTCGCGGAGCTGCTTCGTGACGTAGTCGAACTGCCCGATCTGGCACATGGCCTCGAGCTCGTAGAAGTTCATGTACGGCGTGGTGATCCGCATGACCTTGTCGTTCAGGATCACGCCGGTCTTCACGGAGTCGATCTGCGCCGGGGTGAGGTAGCCGAACATCATCGCGAACATGTTGGAGTAGCGCGTGACGAGCGGGACCTGCTTCCCGTCCTTGCGGTGGTGGACGAGCGCCTGCTGCGCCGGGTCCCAAAACGCGGCCATCGCCTTGTTGCGCAGGTCGGTCGCCATGACCTTGTAATTGGCGGAGCGGAGGTCGCCCACGACCTCGGCACACAGGGCCATGGCCTCGAGGCTGCGCGCGAAGAGCAATTGCTCGGCGCTCAACTCGCCGTCCTTCGGCATCGGCTCCGGCGGCCAGTCGATGAAGACCCAGTCGCCGGGCAGGCCCTCGACCATCCCGTTGGCGTTCCGGCGGGCGAGGACGAAGTCCATCAGGGTTTTCATCCGTGGGTACATCCGCTGCACGGTCTCCTTGTCGCCGGTGAAGAGGTAGTAATCGTAGATGCTGACGAACCAGTAGAAGGAGTAGTCGAGGATGGTGTTGATGTGCTGCTCCACCGGGTCCTTGCCGCGCAGGGCCCACATCGTGCGCTGCACGGTGGCCTGGTCGAAAGCCAGGTAGTAGTTCATCAGGTAGCTCTGGTTGGCGTCGCCCGACCAGACCCAGCGATCGCGCTTGATGCCGTCGAAGTAGAACTCGCGGGAGTTGAGCTCAAGGGTGCGGGCGGAGACGTCCCAGATTTTGTTGATCGTTTCGTCCGAGCTGCGGAACGCGCCGCGGCGGGGGTTGGGCAGGGCCTCGAACAGCATCGAGACCTCGTCGAAGCGGACATTGCCCTCGGGCTGCACGAGCACATAGCGGAAGGCGCGTGAATCGGGCGTGGTGAAATCCGCGGCGGCAGTCGCGGCGACGGGGAACCGGTCGAGCGTCTCGGCGCGGTCCGGCGCGCGGGCCTCGTCCTCGGACTCGCCGTAGATGAGCGTGACGCGTCCCTGGCCCGTGAGATTCTTCAGACGGACGTAGCCGAAAGTCTCCTGACCGAAGTCGACCAGCGTGGCGGTGCCGACGCGCTCGGTCTTCACCGGGGCCTTCGGCTCAGTCGGCAGGCGGAAGGCGGAAGGTGGGGTGTCGGCCCGGTTGAAGTTCCAGGCACCGGCCTGGATCGGCGCGGAGTTTGGCGGGATGTTGAACGGGGTGTTGTTGGTCGTGGCCACTGTCCAGGAGCTGTCGGTGCAGACCGTCGTGCCCTGCACGCGCAAGGCGGGCAGGCCCTTCTGGTTGAAGACCTGGATGGCGATTGTGTGCCCGCCCGCGGGCAGCTGCACCTTGGGCAGGCCGAGCTGCACGTAGGTGCCGTCGATGGTGACGTTGTAGCGGCCCTCGGCGTCGATCACGAGCTCCTCGGGCGCGGTGGTGTTGGTCTTCTTTGTGAAGATCACCGACGGATAAGCGCTGTCCATCCGCCAGAACGGCGGGGCAAACGCGTCGCGCTCCACGCGCCGGGCCTGGACCTCGTTGGAGAGCCAGATCTCGAAATCGCCAGGGTACCAGATCCACGTCGCAGGGGTGGGCTGGGCTTGGGCGGCGAAGGAAGCGGCCGCGAGAGACAGCAAAAGCAGCAGGGAACGCAGGACAGTGGACATGGGGAAGGGCAGGGTAACTGCGGTGCGGGGAAGAACGGGCAACGCTCAACGCTCAATGTTTGGCGCTCAACGCTCAAGTTCGGCAAAGGTAGGGCCCGACTTCACGGCGGGCCGGGATCGATTCCGGATGTTTTGCCGGGCAACGGACCTGAGATCTCAAATTTCAAATTTGAGATTCCCGGTCCCCGGCCGGGGCCGAGGCATCACGCCTCGCTCGCCTGCTTGCGGATCTCGGCCAGTGACGGGGCGATTTGCGGGACCTGCCAGGTGCCCTCGATGTTGAGGGCGCCGGTGTAGTTTGCGTCCTTCAGGACCTTAAAGAAGGGACGGAAGTCCTGGCCGTTCACGCCCGGGGCGGCGCGGCCGGTTTTCTCGGCGATCTCGACGTGGACGACGACATCCATCGCGGCCTTCAGGTCCGCGGGCGTGTCGTCCATCGAGACCATGTGAAACAGATCGGCCAAGAGGCGTACGCGGGGATGGCCGACGGAGCGGATCATGGCGGCGCCCTCGGCGAGATGGTTGATGAAGTTGCACTCCTGGGCCCGCAATTGCTCGATCGCCACGGTGATGTCCTGACGCTCGGCGAGCGGCCCCATCTTGGTGAGCAGCTCGCGGAACTGCGCCTCGGCTTTGTCGCGCGGCCAGTTGTCGCGGATGGCGCGGGAGCCGGAGCTGCCAAACACGATGAACTTGGCGCCGGCGCGCTTGGCGCGGGCGAACGTCGTGTCGGCCCAGGCCAGCACCGCTTCATGGTTGGCATCGGCGCCGACCGAGCGCAGATGCGCCGGGCGGATGAAATTGTTGCAGGCCAGCACCGGTAGCGGCGCGGCGGCGAGGGTCGCGAGGTTCCTGACAAACGTTTCCTCCGGCTGATCCGGCACCAGCAGCCGGTCGACGCCCTCGGTCAGGAAATCAATGCCGGCCTCTCGCAGCGCCGCGGCCTGCGCCATCGGGGCGGCGATGCCGATCTTGGCAAAGAGCGGCCGCGGCGCGGCTGCGCCGAAGCCGGGCCGGGCGAGCCACGCGCCGGCGGCGGCGAGGGAGCCCGTGCGCAGGAAGGTCCGACGGGAAACAGGAGTGGGCGGGGTAGGGGTGGGGTTCATGGGTTTAGTCGGAACAAGACAGTTTTTAACCGCGAATGGCCGCCAATGGACGCGAATGGCGGAGTAGAATTCAGCTGCTCAAAATTCCGGTCCTCATTCGCGTGAATTCGCGTCCATTCGCGGTTAAAAATTCATGGTTCGGGTTTAGAGCTGCCTGAGATACGCGACCACGTCGCGCAGTTCGCGCGGGGTCAGAACGGTTCCCATGGGCGGCATGATCGACAGCGGGGCATTAAACGGACGCAGCGTGGAGCGCGGCACGACCTGTTCCTTGCCGTCGCCCGTCCGCACGGTCACCGCCTCCGGGGTCTCCCGGACCAGCGTGCCGGCGACGGCCTCGCCCGAGGTGAGGGTGAGCGTGACCAGTCCGTAGCCGGGGACGACGACCGCGCTCGGCTCAAGCAGGGACTGCAGCAGGGCGGCGGGATCGCGTTGCCGGCCGATCCCGCGGAGGACGGGGCCGACCGTGCTGCCCTGGGTCGCTTCGAAGCGATGGCAGGCCATGCAATTGGCCGCGAGGTGGGTCTGGGCGATCTCGCGGCCGGCCTGGACGTTTCCGCCCTCGAGCAGTTCGCGGCGGTTGACCGTGCCGGGCGAGGCACGGAGTACCTCGAGGGCGCCGGCCAGCGCGGGCTGTTGGCCGGCGCGAACGGCGAGCGCCTCGAGCACATCGAGCTGCAGCGCGACCGGCAGGTTGCCGGCCGTGAACGCCGCCGCCTGCTCGGCCAGCAGGGCGTCGGCCGCCGGGCTGCCGGCCTTGGCGAGCAGGGCAATGGCCCGCTGGCGGGCCGGCATGGCCCGCGAGGCGAGGAAGCCGCGGGCTTCCGGGACGAGCCGATCCGGCTGCGCGGTGGGCAGGAACGAAAGCGCCACCTCGGCGAGTGAATCGGGGGCCGCCGGGCTCAGCGCGGTATCGAGCACGGCCACGAGGGCGGCGCCGGTGGAAAAACGAGCGGCGTGCAGGCGCAGGGCCTGGGCGCGGAGAGCCTCCGACGCCTGGTTGTCCGCCACGATCGCGACGATCTGGGTGGGACTGGCCTGGAGGCGATGGGCGATGAGCACCTCGATCGCCAGGGTTTTCAGGGCCGGATCCGTGAGGGCGAGCAGGGACTCGACCTTGGGATTGAGCACGTCCTGGGCGGGCGCCGGGCTCAGCTGGCGGGCCCAGCCATCGACGCGATCCAGCGGGGGAGGCTGCGGCCAGGCGCGCAGCACGGTCAGGGCCTCTTTCCGCAGTTCGGCGCTGGCCGCAGGATTCAGGGCCACGTCAGCGATGCGACCCGCGGCTGCTGAAGTCCCGAGCCGGAACAAGGCGTTGAGGGCGCGCCGCTGGACCGGCTCGCTCGCCCCGGTGGCCACGACCAGATCGGCCAGGGCCGGTAGCGCGGCCGGGATTCCCAGGTCATCGTGAATGGCGCGGGCGGCCTCCTCGACCACGAGCGGGTGGCTGTCGTTCAGGAAGGCCGTGATGGCGGGTGAAGCCTGGCGACGCAGGGCGACGACACTCGCCAGCCGGACGGCCAGCGATTCGTCGCTGGCTTGGGCCGCGAGTTGTGCGGCGGAGGCGGAGCCCGTGAGTCCCACCACCGCCGCATTGCGCAGCGTCGGGTCGAGTGCGTCGCGGGCCGCCATCGCGAGCAGGGCGGGGACGGCGGTCGGGACGTTCCACTTGCCCAGCGCGATGGCGGCCTGGGCGCGAACGCGGGGACTGGCATCGGCGAGGAGGGGGAGGACGTCCGGGGCGAAAGTGCGGGCGTGAGCGGCATCGCCCAAGACCTTGACGGTTTGGTTGCGAATCTCGGTCTGCGGGTCGGTGAGGAGGCTCCGCAGCGCGGCGCTGTCCGCGGCCAGGCGACGCACCAGCTGGCCGTAGCCCCAGATCGCATGAATGCGCGAGAGCAGCGTGGCCTGCGGGTTCCGGGCAACCGTGAGAAATGCCTGGGCCTGGCCGCGCTTGGCCATCTCGAGCTGGGCACCCTGACGGATGCGTTGGTCGCGGTGGGCGAGGAGCGAGGTCAGGCGGGCATCATCCAAGCCTGCAAAACCGGCCTTGATCAGCGCGCGCACCTCGCGGCGCGCAGCGTCCTCTCGCCCGGTGGCGGCGTCGACCTGCCAGATCGCGCCGATGCCATCCAGCGGGTAGCCCCCGATCCAATCGACCATGATCAGCGAGCCGTCGGGGTGCCAGCTGAGGCCGATGCCCGCGACGCCGGTGTTCATGGTGCGCTCGTTCACCATGCGAAACGAGGCGCCGTCCTCCTCGGCGCGGAAGGCGCGCAGCTTGCCCGAAGGGAACTCGGTGAGGATTAGATTGCCGCGCTGGCCCGCGCCGAGCGCCGTGCCGGGCTCGAATTTGAATCCGGCCGGGCCGTCGGAGTAGCTCAGGATCGGAGGCAGAAGATAGGCGGCTTGGCCTTCGAAGCGCGGCTTCCAAAACCCCTCGCGCATCCACGGGCTCGCCAAACCCATGTATTGGAAATTCGCCCGCCAGCCGGCGTCGCTGCCCTCGGGGACATGAACGAAGCGCTCCCGTTCACCCGGTTGGTCGGCATCGTTGTCGACCGCGAGGAGATCGCCGAAATCATTGAAGGCAGGCTCCTGGGTGTTGCGCAGGCCGTGCGCGTAGACCTCAAAGCCCGAGCCGTCGGGCTCGACCCGGAAGACGGCGCCCTCATTGGGAAGGTAAAACCGTTTGCCCTCGCGGGAGAGGACGTTGGCGCCCTTGTCGCCGATGCTCCAATAGATGCGCCCGTCGGGTCCCACGCTCAACCCGTGCATGTCGTGGCCGGCGTAGGCGAGGTGGATGCCGAAACCGGTGGCCACGATTTCCCGGATTTCGGCCACACCGTCGTCGTTGGTGTCCTTCAGCCGCCAGAGCTCGGGCGCGATGGTGGCGTAGACCCAGCCGTCGTGCCACATGACGCCGGCGCCGATGCCGGTGACCTCGGTGTTAAAGCCCTCGGCGAAGACGGTCATTTTGTCGGCGGTGCCGTCGCCATCGGTGTCGCGCAGCTGGTAGATGCGTTCCGTGTGGTGGGTGAGATCCTTCCAGTCGATCGATCCGTCCTTGTTGTGATCGTCCAGGCCGCCGCGCGGCTGGGAGGTCTTGCCCGGGGCCAGGGTTTCGCGGAAAAACCGCTGCTTGGCCTCGACACTGTCGAGGCCGACATCGTTCGGGATCCACATGCGATGGTCGCGGATGTCGAGGTCGCCGACCTTGCGGCGGGTCGTGGCGATGACATATACCCGGCCCTGCGGATCGACGGAGCTGGCCACGGGGTCGGGGACATTGAGGGTCCCGGACCATTTGTGGAGTGTCACTTCACCGGTGGCTTGGTCCCGGAGAATGCCGACCCGGGGAGCTTGGACGGCTGGCCCGCCTTCGCCGCGCTCCTGGGCCGCGAGCGGAAGCAATGAGGCCGACAAGAGCAGGATGAAGCCGACAAGGCAACGGAGTGATCTGGGGTGGATCATAAAGACAGGCATGAAATGCCTCCCAAGCGGGGGGCATCCGGGGTGGGGATGGCGGCCCAAGGCATGGCGCGGGGCGGCGGGAAGGCAAGGCCGCGGAGGGCGGAGGGCGAAGGGCGGAGGGCGGAGGGCGGAGGGCGGAGGGCGGAGGGCGGAGGGCGGAGGGCGGAGGGC
>CAMDOO010000092.1 GCA_945903545.1 Opitutus sp. GAS368
CATCAGAGGCCAAGTCCCGTCGAGCCAGCCCTACGTTCGAACCATCTGCGTTAATCTGCGCAATCTGCGGTTAAAAACGGATCCCAATGATTTTGAGATTGGGTGAAAGATTGGGGCCATTTTCTGCGTTATAGGGAGGTATGGACCAAACCATGCCTATCTCACTCCGCAGCCATGATGCAGCGGCCGCTCCGTTCAGTATCTCCGATTCACCCGAGCACCGTCCGCGAGGGAGTTGTCCCTTGAAACTTTCACCGTCCTAAACCATCGTTTTGCCCATGAGCACCAAGCAAATCGTCGCCGACCTGCTGCAGAAGCTGCCCGACGATGCCACGCTTCATGACGTGGCCCGCGAAATCGAGTTCGTGGCTGGAGTGCGCCAGGGTCTGGCTGAGCTGGACCGGGGCGAACGCATTCCGCTGGAACAGGTCGAGCGCGAGTTGCCGTCATGGGTTATCAGGTAGCGCTCACGCCGTCGGCCCGCGCCGACCTGCGGGAGATTGTCCGCTACATCTCGCTCGATACGCCCGGACGGGCCATCGACTTCGGGCAATTCCTCGTCAGTCAAGTCCGCCGACTGGCCGATCACCCCGAAATAGACCGCATTGTGCCGGAGTTCGGCGAACCCAGCCTGCGGGAGATCGTGGTCCGGCCCTATCGCGTAATCTATCGGATCGATGCCAAGGCCGGCCGGATCGATGTGGTCCGCTTTTGGCACGCCGCCCGCGGCATACCCGGGGTCAGTCCTCTAAGCATTCCATAGGGTTATCCGGGTCGTCCTTCGTTGCCTCCGTTACCTCCTGTAAAAACAAAGCCGATCGGCTGCTTAGCGCCGCGACCAGATCCGCAGCGAGGCCAGCGGGAAGACAGAAGAGGTCAGGCCCCTGAACGTTGTAAGAATTTCGTCGGAGGCGCCGCCTGCGCTCAGAAAATCAACAATCTGCGGTCGGACCCCTGCTCAGGGCTGCAACCAACGCACAAACCTAGCGATGGCCGCCTGGTTGCCGGCCGTGGTCCCCTCGTGGCCGGTGTCGGGCAGGACCAAATGTTCGAAGCGATCGGCGGCTCCGCCCGCCCGGTAGGCCGCCTCAGCGGCCCGCGCCGCCTCGCGCACTCCCGCTTGGGGGGTGCGCGGATCGGAGTCGCCCGAGATGATCAGGAAGGGACGCGGGGAGATGAGCGGGAGCATCGCCGGACCGTCGAACTCACCGTAGAGGCCCGGCGTCACCCGGTCTTAGAAGGTGCGCATGAAGCCCGCGCCGATTTGCTGGCCTGAGAGGGCGGCCGCCCCTTCCACGGCGGGCCGGATCGACCAGGCCCGGGAGTCCCAGGCGCCGTGCTCCAGTCCCCAGCGGAAGCCCTGCACGCCGTGCTTGGGCGCCGCGGCCGCGATCCGCGGATCCACCGCGGCAATCAGGTAGGTTTCCATCCCGCCCTTGGACATGCCCGTCAGGCCAATTCGCGCCGCATCCACGTCGTCGCGCGTCTGGAGATAATCGATGAGCCGCATGACGTCCCAGACGGTGTCGTAGAGGAAGGGATGCCCCTGTCCGGTCCGGAACGCCGCCACGATGGCGTCCGAGTAAGGATCCCCCGTGGCGCCCGCGGGAATCCTCTCGCCGTGAAACCGTCCGTCGAGCCCCACCGCCACGAAGCCGCGTTTCGCGAATTCCTTCAGCCGCGCCATGGAGCGGTCCTTGCTGCTCCCGGTGCCGTGCAGGTAAATCACCACCGGCCGCCGCCCCGCGGCGCCGCGCGACTGGACGATCAACGCCGTTGCGCGCTCGCCGGCTTCCACCGCGAAAGTCACATGCTGGACCGAGAGCCCTTCGTCATAGGGCCGTGGGCTGACCACCGGTGTTGGGGGCACCAGAGGCCGGTCGATGATTTCAGAAACGCCGCCCTGCGGCTGGTGGGGTCCGGATATTCGCGCGCGGGGTTGGAGGCCGCGGCGGATGCCTGGGGCGCGCTCAACCCGACACCCGCGAGTAACACGGCCAAGAATGCGGAAAAGCGATTTTTCAATGCGGGCATGACAAAAGCCGCCGCTGGCGGTGGGGTTCCGGCAAGTTCGGGGTGAAGCCTACCTCTGCAGGGCGATGAGAACCTCTCCGTCTCGATAGCAAAAGCACAATCCCCCCGGGGCTCCGTCCAGAGTTTCACTTAATAAGTGAAACTCCGGGCCCTGCCCAGCAGGTCCCGTATTGCGGTACATGCTGGGCGAAGCCGGCCGGGTATTTCGACCGGCTGAAACTCTGCGCCCTTTGCTTTGTCCCGCGTCCGCGGGACTTCTCTGCGTGAAACCAATCTGAAATAAGCCTGCTTCGCTCTTCGAGCTATGCAGGCCACGGTCGCGGCCGGCCCAGCGGGCCAGCCCTACCGGGGAACCGTCCTGAGCAAGAATTAATCCGTGGCATCCGCACAGTCCGTGGTTCAAATCTTCGGCTCATCCCATGAATCGCCTGCTTATCCTTGGTTGCGGCTATGTCGGCTCCGCGGTCGCGTGGCGCGCGGTGGACGAGGGGCGGGAGGTCACGGCGGTGACGCGGAACCCGGAGAAGGCGGCGGCGCTGGCGGCGACGGGCGTGCACGCGGTGGTGGCGGATCTGGCGGGGTCCGACTGGCACGGGCAGGTCGGGCGGGAATTTGAGTCGGTCCTCAACTGTGTCGCGGCCGGGGGGGGCGGGGTGGAGGGGTATCGGCGCAGTTATCTCGAGGGGATGAGGTCGGTGCTGGCCTGGCTCCGCGGCGCGGATGTCGGGACCCTGGTCTACACGAGCAGCACCTCGGTGTACGCGCAGGACGGCGGCGTGCGCGTCGACGAATCCATGCCGGTCGAGGGGCGCAACGACACGGCGCAGATCCTCGTCGAGACCGAGAATCTCCTGCGGAACGCCAGCGCGGCGGAGCGCGCGAATCTTCGCCGCTGGTTCATCCTGCGGCTGGCGGGGATCTACGGCCCGGAACGGCACTCGCTGCTTGATGCGATCCGGTCGGGCTACACGTCACTGCCCGGCACGGGCGGGCACCGGCTCAATCTCGCCCACCGCGACGACATCGTGGACGCGATCTTTGCCTGTCTCGACGCGTCGCCCAAGGTGCGCGACCAGGTCTTTAATGTCGCCGACGACGCGCCGGCGACGAAGCACGAGGTGGCGGTCTGGATGGCATCCCAGTTGGGGAAAACGGCCCCCGTTTTGTCCGGTGAACCGACGGGCGGCAGCCGCGGAAAGGTGCCGGACCGCATCATCGCCAATGGACGGATCAAGGAGGTGCTCGGCTGGGCTCCGGCGCACCCGACCTTCCGCGAGGGGTATGCGGAGATCTTGAAGCAGGATTAGCCGCAAAAAGGCGCAGAAGGCGCATAAACGGAACGAACCCCGGATATTTTGCCACAGAGGCACAAAGACACAGAGTTCGGGGAGCTTGGGTTCCGAACAGTAGAGCCAAATTATTGAGGCTTGGGCTCCGTGCCTCTGAGTCTCTGTGGCAAAACTTCCGGGGCAGTTTTTTGCGCCTTCTGCGCCTTTTTGCGGCCAACCCTCCGGGGGCTTGGTTGCTTGCTTCCGAAGCCTCAAATCTGGCTCGATTCGATTCCAGGTTGCCGTGAATCTCGTTCCACCCCGTTCATGCCCCGCCGTTCCCGCAAGTCTTCCAGTCTCATTCGTCTCGCCCAGAGTCGCTGGAAGGAACTGGGCGTCGATGTGGATGCCGCGCTGCGCACCCTGGCAAAGATCCCGATCTCGCTGCAGTGCTGGCAGGGTGACGACGTGCGGGGGTTCGAAGGCGGCGGCGATGCGATGGGCGGCGGTCTTGCCGTTACGGGCGCTTATCCCGGCCGGGCCCGGACGCCGTCCGAGCTGCGGGCCGACCTTGAGGTGGCGCTCGCGCTTTTGCCGGGCAAGCACCGGCTGAACCTGCACGCGATCTACGGCGACTTCGGCGACCACGCGCCGGACCGTGACGCGATTGAGCCGGAACATTTTTCCAAGTGGATCTCCTGGGCGAAGCGCCAGGGGCTCGGGCTTGACTTCAACCCGACCTGTTTCGCGCATCCGTTCGCGGAGGATGGGTTCACGCTCTCCCATCCCGATGCGCGCATCCGCGCCTTCTGGATCGAACACTGCCGGCGCGCCCGCTTCATCGGGGCGGCGATGGGGAAGGCGCTCGGCACACCGTGCGTCACGAATGTGTGGATCCCGGACGGCTTCAAGGACACGCCCGCCGACCGGGCGACGCCGCGCCTCCGGCTGGCGAAGTCGCTCGATGCGGTGTTCGATCAGAAATTTTCCGAGCGCCACAATCTCGACGCGGTCGAGCCGAAGCTCTTCGGCATTGGCGCGGAGAGCTGCACCGTCGGCTCGCACGAATTCTATCTCGGGTACGCGATCACGCGGAAGAAGCTGATCTGCCTCGATGCCGGCCACTATCACCCGACCGAGTCGATCGCCGACAAGCTCAGCGCCGTGCTGCCGTTCGTGCCGGGTCTGCTGCTCCACGTGAGCCGCGGCGTGCGCTGGGACAGCGACCATGTGGTGACGCAGACCGACGAGCTGATGGCCATCGCCCGCGAAGTCGTGGCCAACGGCTACCTCGGCAAAGTCCACCTCGGCCTCGACTACTTCGACGCCTCGATCAACCGCGTGGCCGCTTGGGTGATCGGCACCCGCAGCCTGCGCCGCGCTCTCCTCTGGGCGCTGCTCGAGCCCCCGGCGATCCGTGAGTCCGAGCGAATCGGGGACACGACCGCGCGGCTGGCCTGGCAGGAAGAGATGAAGGCGCTGCCGTTTGCCCCGGTCTGGGAGCAATTCTGTGAGTCAGAGGGCGTACCGGCCGGCCCGGAGTGGCTCGATGCCGTCCGCCGCCATGAGAGGGAAGTGCTGCCGAATCGGTAGGGTGCGACGGGCTTGGCGCGCCAGATTGGAATCGTCGGTTCCGGTCCGTTCTGAGCCGAAGGTTTATCGGGCAGGCAGGCGCTGCGGACGAACCGGGTAGAAAGAAAATGCGTCTTCCTCGCGATCAAGTGAAAGATTGAGACGGTTTTCTGCGTTATGGGGGTATGGCTCACTCCTTGTCTGGATCATTGCCACCGATTCACGTCGTCCGCGGTCAGCGCGTCATCCTGGATGCGGACCTGGCCGAGCTCTACGAGGTCCCGACCAAGGTATTTAATCAGACCATCCTGAGGAACGCGGGACGGTTCCCCCGGGACTTCGCTTTTCGGCTTACGCGTGAGGAGGTTGCAAACTTGAGGTCACAAATTGTGACCTCAAGTTCGCCCGGGCCCGGGAACGAAGCCGCCTTCCATGGTGGCAGACGGTACCTTCCCTGGGCCTGCGAAAAGGGGTTGGGCCGTACATTGTCACATCCGCGACGTCGGTCACCCGAAAATGTGATGATGTGCGGCCCAACCCCATCGGCCCGGCAGCAGGCTGAGGGGGCCCAAGCTCGTTGGGCTGCGGCCTCCTAGGCCATTGTCTACCCAGCATACGAGGCAAGGCGGGCGCCTGGATCCTGGCGGCCGGGAGGACAGGGGGAGGTGGTGAGGGTTCCGTAAGCGGTGCGCATCAGCCGAACCTCATCGCGGCCGGCCCAGCGGGCCAGCCCTACCTCCAGGCGCGGCCGGCTCGTCGAGCCAGCCTTACCTCGATCCAGGGCCGCCGGGGAAGGCGGCCCCTACTTTTGTTGATCAAACGGCGGAATACGTCGACTCGTACCAGGGGCTCTTCGCGGTCTTCTTCGCGCCGCCGTTGGCGGCGAGGTGCTCGAGGACCTTGAAGGTGAGCTCGGGGTCGCTCGCGGTCTTTTCGGCGAGCTGCTCGGCGGTGAGGGGCTGGCCGTCGGCCTTGCGGAGGGCGATGGCGAGCTTGAGGCGGAGGGCGATGACCGTGCCGGCGGCCTTCTTGCCGGCCTCGACGCCGGGCTGGTGGTAGGCGTTGATGCCGATGAGGGAGGCGTAGAGTCCGACGACGCGCTCGTAGAGGGCGATGAGCATGCCGATGGTCTTGGGCGAGATCTCCGCGACGGTGATCGTGACGGACGAGCGGTCCTTCTCGCTGAGCGCGTCGCGCGTCCCGAGGAGGAAGCCCTGCAGGTAGTCGCCGCTGGTCACGCCGGGTTCGACTTCCATCGAGTCGCCGGTGCGGTCCTTGAGGACCTCGATGAAGGTGACGAAGAAATTGTTCACACCCTCGCGGAGCTGCTGCACGTAGGCGTGCTGGTCGGTGGAGCCCTTGTTGCCGTAGACGGCGATGCCCTGGTTCACGACGCGGCCCTGAAGGTCGAGTTCCTTGCCGAGCGACTCCATCACGAGCTGCTGGAGATAACGCGAGAAGAGCAGGAGGCGGTCCTTGTAGGGCAGCACGACCATGTCCTTGGCGCCGCGGCCGTCGGTGGCGAAGAGCCACATCGCGGCAAGCAGCGCGGCGGGGTTGCTCTCGAGCGAGGCCTTGCGGGTGACCTTGTCCATCGCGGCGGCGCCGGCGAGGAGCTGGTCGATCTTGATGCCCTGCAGCGCGGCGGGGAGCAGGCCCACGGCGCAGAGTTCGGAGGTGCGGCCGCCGACCCAGTCCCACATGGGGAAATGCGCCAGCCAGTTCTCTTTCCGGGCCAGTTGGTCGAGCTTGGAGCCGGCGCCCGTGACGGCGACGAAGTGCTTGGCGGGATCCAGTCCCTGCGCGCGGAAAACCGCGGCGGCCTCGAGCATGCCGTTGCGGGTCTCGGCGGTGCCGCCCGACTTTGAGATCACGAGCACGAGGGTCTGCTTCAGCTTCGAGCCGAGCTCCTTCAGGACGTAGTCCATGCCATCGGGATCGGTGTTGTCGAAGAAACGGACCGTCATCTTGTCGCGGCCCGTCTTCAACCGCCCGAGGGCGTGGCTGACAAACTGCGGCCCGAGGGCGGAGCCGCCGATGCCGATGACGAGCACTTCCTTGAATTTGCCGGCCGCGCAGGCGACCACGCCCTTGTGCACCTTGGCGGCGAATTCCTTGATGGAGGCGAGGGTGTCAGCGATCTCCTTCTGGAGCTCCGGCGTGGGCGCGAGCTGCGGCGCGCGGAGCCAGTAGTGTCCGACCATGCGCTGCTCGTCCGGGTTGGCAATGGCGCCGGCCTCGAGCCGGGCCATGGCGGCAAACGCCTCCTGCATCCGCGGCTCAAGGCCCGCGAGGAAAGAGTCGGGGAACGGGATGCGGGAGACGTCGAGGGACAGGCCGAGCGACGCGTAGTGGTGGTGGTGTTCCTTGAAGCGGGACCAGGGCATGGCGGTAGTAGCGAGTAGCGGGTAGTGGGTAGCGAGCAGGAAGAGATCGGGGCTCGAAGGTCGGATGCCCGGTACCCGCTACTCACTACTCGCTACTGTGATCAGAGGTATTTATCCGTCACGGCGCCTTCCGACGCCGTGCTGACCAGCTTCGCGTACTTCGCCAGCACGCCGCGGGTTTCGCGGGCGGGCGGCGGGACGTAGGCGGCGAGGCGCTTTTTGTATTCCGCGTCGGGGATGCGGAGGTCGATGGTGTTCTTGACGGCGTCGATCTCGATGATGTCGCCGTTGCGCACGATGCCGATCGGGCCGCCCTTGGCGGCCTCGGGGGTGATGTGGGCGACGTCGAAGCCGTGGCTGCCGCCGGAGAAGCGGCCGTCGGTGATGAGCGCGACGTCCTTGATCAGGCCGCGGCCGGCGACGGCGGCGGTGGGGGAGAGCATCTCGCGCATGCCGGGGCCGCCGACGGGGCCCTCGTTGCGGATCACGAGCACGTCACCCTTCACGATGTCGCCGCGGAGGATGCCCTTGAGCGCGTCCTCCTCGCCCTCGTAGACCTTGGCGATGCCCTTGAAGTAGAGACCTTCCTTGCCGGTGATCTTGCCGACGGCGCCGCCGGGGGCGAGGTTGCCGTGGAGCACGCGCAGGTGCGTCTCCTTCTTGATCGGCTGGTCGAAGGGACGGATGACGTCCTGCTTGTCCGGGTAGGAAGGGTAGTGCGCCACGTCCTTGAGGGACTCGGCGATGGTCTCGCCGGTGACGGTGAGGCAGTCGCCGTGGAGCAGGCCGCGCTCGAGCAGCATCTTCATCATCGGGCGGATGCCGCCGAAGCGGATGAGGTGGGCCATGCCGTACTTGCCGAAGGGCTTCATGTCGCCGAGGAGCGGCACGCGCTCGCCGATGACCTTGAAGTCGTTGAGCGTGAGCTCGACGCCGGCGCAGTGGGCGATGGCAAGGAGATGGAGGATGAGGTTGGTCGAGCCGCCGAGCGCGGTGCAGACCACGATGGCGTTCTCGAAGGCCTTCCGGGTGAGGATGTCGCGCGGCTTCAGGCCGGTGCGGAGCATGTTCATGACGGCGGCGCCGGCGCGCTCGCAGTCCTCGCGCTTCTCCTTGCCGATGGCGAGCTGGGCGCTGGAGTTCGGGAGGCTCATGCCGAGCACCTCGATGGCCGTGGCCATGGTGTTGGCGGTGTACATGCCGCCGCAGGAACCGGGGCCGGGGATGGCGCACTTCTCGACTTCCTTCAGGCCCTGCTCGTCGAGCTCGCCCTTGGCGTGTTTGCCGACGGCTTCGAAGACCGAGACGATGTCCAACGGCTTTTCCTTCTTCGTGTCGGAGGGCAGGAAGCCGGGGAGAATGGTGCCGCCGTAGATGAAGACCGCGGGGCGGTTGAGGCGGGCGATCGCCATCATGGCGCCGGGCATGTTCTTGTCGCAGCCGCCGATCGCGATGAGGCCGTCGAAGCCCTCGGCGGCGACCGCGGTCTCGATCGAGTCGGCGATGACCTCGCGCGACACCAGGCTGTAGCGCATGCCGGGCGTGCCCATGCTGATGCCGTCGGTCACGGTGATGGTGTTGAAATAGACCGGCTTGCCGCCGGCGGCGGCGACACCCTTGCGGGCGTGGTCGCTGAGGTCGCCGAGGTGGACATTGCAGGGCGTCATGTCGCTCGCGGAGGAGGCGACGGCGATCTGCGGCTTCTTGAAATCGTCATCCGTGAAACCGACGGCGCGCAGCATGGAGCGGGCGGCGGCGCGGTCGTTGCCATCGACAACAACGGAGGAGTGGGGGCGGAGCGGGTTGGCGGACGGCGTTTGGCTCATGGAAGAGGGCGCAGCAGACCAAGCGCTCCCGGCGCGGGCAAGCGCGATTCGGGTGCTGTAGGAGCGGCTTTACGCCGCGATGGATCGGGAAACAGCAACCAATAGCTGAGGTGTCATCCCGTCA
>CAMDOO010000093.1 GCA_945903545.1 Opitutus sp. GAS368
CCCCCGCACGCCGCAGCGGCTGTCATGCCCGCCGCGGTCGACAGGAAGCAGGCCGCGGCGGACGAGGTCTTCGACCTCCCGAAGCTGCACGTCATCGACATCGTCATCTCGGACGAGGGGTGAAGAACTTCCTGCAGGTGGGTGACACCCGCTACCGGTGCACCTTCACGTTTGACGGCGTTGTGCTCAAGGATGTCGGCATCCGGCAGGCCGGCGGGGATTTCCACCCGTACCGGTCGATCAACAACAAGCCCAGCATGAGCATCAAGTTTAACGAGTTCGTGAAGGGCCAGAACCTGCACGGTCTGGAGAAGCTGGTGCTCAAGAACCAGATCCAGGACCTGAGCTTGGTGAACGAGCACCTGACCTACGAGGTCTTCCGGCGCGCCGGGCTCGCGGCGGCGACCACCGCCTATGCGGTCGTCACCATCAACGGTCAGCTCAACGGCATCTACCTGATGCGCGAGGCGGTGAACGATGAGTTCATGGTGCGGAATTTCGGGACGGCCAACGACGAGGGCAATCTCTACGAGTTCAATTACCTCACGGGCGACCTGGCCCGCAACCCGAAGGGAATTCCGCTCAAGGACGAAACGGAAGACAGACGCAGCCGGGACGACATCATCGAGCTGGCGGCGGTGATCACGAGCGTGCCGGCCGTTTTTTTGCCCAAGCGGTCGCACCAGTGCTCGATGTCGACCGGTACCTGACCTTCTTCGCGGCCGAGGCGGTGACGAGCGACATGGACGGGTTCTCGTTTCACGACAACAACAGCTACATGTACCGCCTGCCGAAAAGCGGGCGCTTCATCTTCATCCCGCATGGTGCCGACGGGTCGTTCTGGGCCACCGGCTCGCAGATCACCCGGCTGTCGGGGCCTTACCATCAGCCTTACTCCGAGCTGGGCCGCAAAGTCCGCTCGGCGCCGGCGCTGTTTGAGAAATACAAGGGGGAAGTGGCGCGCGTCAGCCGGCCCCCGGTCTGGGACGAGGCGGCCCTGCTGGCGCGGGTGGAGCAGGTCGCCCGGATCCTCGCGACCGCCGAGAAGAAGCCGCCTACCACCTTCGACCTCGAGAAATTCGCGCGGTACCGTCCGATCGTCGAGGGGTTCATTCGCAGCCAGGGCACAACCCAGAACGGCAAGGCGCTCTAGCCGGCCCACGGGACCGGGGGTGCGTTTGGGCGAAGGTCCGGGATGCTGTAGCCGGGGTCGGTGACCCCGGTGCCGCGCGCACCGAGGCCAGCTACATCGAAACCCCTCGGCAGGTGACTGGACGCCCGGCCGCAATTGGCTAGGGTCCGGCCGCACCATGCAACTTACGGGCATTCACCACCTGACCGCGGTCACCGCCAACACCGCGGCGAATCACGCCTTCTACACGGCCACCCTGGGCCTGCGTTTGGTGAAAAAGACGGTCAACCAGGACGATGTTTCCGCCTATCACCTGTTCTATGCCGACGGCCTCGCTTCGCCGGGTACGGACCTGACCTTCTTCGACTGGCCGGTCCCGCGCGAAAAGCGCGGGACCAATAGTATTGTTCGGACGGGAATGCGGATCGGCTCGGAAGCCACGCTGCTCTGGTGGCTGGAGCGGTTCACCCGCCTGAAAGTCGCTCAGCAGGGGATCGTCGTCCGCGACGGCAGGCCCACATTGGATTTTGAGGATGGGGAGGGGCAGAGATTGTGCCTCGTTGTCGAGCTTGGCGGTGCCCCGGCCAATCCTTGGGTCAAAAGCCCGATCCCGGCGGAGCACCAGATCCGCGGGCTCGGTCCCATCTTTCTCAGCATACCGCGGGCGGAGCCGACCGAGCACGTGCTGCGGGAGGTCCTGAACCTGCGCGGCACCCGCGCCTACCGGGTGTCGGCGGATGCGGGCGAGGGCCCCGAGGTCCGCGTCTGGGAAATGGGCCCGGGCGGGCCCGCCGCCGAACTGCACCTCGTGATCGAACCCGGGTTGCCGCGGGCCCGCCAGGGAGCCGGCGCCGTGCATCACGTGGCCCTGCGGACACCCAACGAGCAGGAATACGCGGCCTGGGCCGAGCGACTCACCGCCCTCGGCATGCCGTCGAGCGGCCCAGTCGACCGCTTCTATTTCCGCAGCCTCTATTTTCGTGAACCGAACGGCATCCTGTTTGAGATTGCCACCGATGGTCCGGGTTTCGCCGCCGACGAGCCGCTGGAGACACTCGGCGAGCGCCTGGCTTTGCCGCCGTTCCTCGAAGCCCGCCGCGCGGAGATCGAGGCCGGGTTGAAACCGCTCAGCACTTGAGCGTGAGTGTTCCTTACAAATACCTGTTCAAGCTCACCGCGTTCGTGGTCGCGGCCTGCGCCGTCGTGGTCGTCGCCAACGCCGTCCGGCTCAGTTTTCTCTCCACGACGAGCTACGCCGACACCCGCGCCGCGCGCATCGTGGAGCTGACGGCGAAGCGCAACCAGCTCGACACCGATCTGACGGCTATCCGCGCGCGCCTTGCCAGCTTCCCGGCCCAAATCGTCGTGGAAGAGTCAAAGGTCCAGCAGACCGACAAGGTCATCGCCCAGCTGAAGGCACTGGAAAGCACCTGGGACCGTCTCGTCGGCAACCCGGCGCAGCAGAAGGCCAACAGCGAGCAGATCGCGCGCATGCAGCAGCTCCGCGCCGCGTCCACGAACCGGATCACCGACCTGCGCGACGAGACGAAGCGCACCAAGTGGGAGCAGGACGGACTCGACATCGACCGGGCGAAAGTTGCGGCGCAACTCACCGCGACCGAAAACCGAAGCCGGGCGCTGACCCATTATCTCGGTCTCGGCTGGGACGGCGCCCGCCGCTGGGTGGTGCCGGCGCTGCTGCTCAATGCAGCGGTGGTCATGTTTTTCGTGTGGCGGCACCGGCGGACGATCTTTGATCGGTAAGGCGCTGACTCCTTTTCACGTAATACGTGAAAAGTGCGCACCGCGCTCGTCGGGACTTCGCCCAGCATTTCACGTATTACGTGAAAAGGAGTCCGTGCCCGTGCATTTCCCCAGCTTGCACATCGCGACGCGCCGGATTCGCTGTCGGTCCCCGCCGCCATGCTTTTCCGCCTCCAGTCCGACTACCAGCCCAAGGGCGATCAGCCCCAGGCAATCGAAAAACTGGTGGCTTCGATCCGCGCGGGTAACCGCTACCAAACGCTGCTCGGCGTCACGGGTTCCGGAAAAACTTTCACGATGGCGAACGTCATCGCGCAGCTGGAGCGGCCGACGCTGATCATCTCGCACAACAAAACCCTCGCGGCCCAGCTCTACTCGGAGTTCAAGGCGTTCTTCCCGGAGAACGCCGTCGAGTACTTCGTCAGCTACTACGACTACTACCAGCCCGAGGCGTACGTGCCGTCGAGCGACACCTTCATCGAGAAGGATTCCTCGATCAACGAGGACATCGAGCGGATGCGGATCGCGGCCACCAGCGCGCTGGTCTCACGGCGCGATGTGATCGTGATCGCCAGCGTGTCGTGCATCTACGGCCTCGGCTCGCCCGAGGACTTCACAACCCAGCGCATCGAATTGCGCCGGGGCGTCGCGCTCGGCCGGAACGTCCTCCTCGGGCGGTTGGTCGACAACCTTTACGATCGAAACGACTACGAGCCAAAGCGCGGCAGCTTCCGGGTGCGCGGCGACGTCGTGGACATCCTCCCGGCGTACTCCGAGCAGGGGCTGCGGGTGGAGTTCTTCGGCGAGGAAATCGAGGCCATCTCCGAGTTCGACCCGCTGACCGGGAGCGTCATCCGGCCGCTGGAGCAGTTCGATCTCTACCCGGCGACGCAGTACGTGACGACCCGCGGCAAGCTCGACCCGGCGATCACGGCAATCAAGGCGGAGCTGGAGGAGCGCGTGGCCTTCTTCGAGAAGAACCAGCAGTTCCTCGAAGCGCAGCGTGTCCGCATGCGAACCAACTACGACCTCGAGATGCTCCAGGAGATGGGGTTCTGCAGCGGGATCGAGAACTACTCGCGCCATCTCAACGCCCGGAAAGCGGGCGACCGGCCTTCCTGCCTGATCGATTTCTTCCCCAAGGATTTTCTCCTCATGGTGGACGAGAGCCACGTGACGATCCCTCAGGTCGGCGGGATGTACAACGGCGACCTTGCCCGAAAGCAGACTCTGGTGAACTTCGGCTTCCGGCTACCCTCAGCGCTCGACAACCGGCCGCAGAGCTTCGTGGAATTCCAGCAGGTGACCGGGCAGACCCTCTACGTCTCCGCCACGCCGGCAGAGTTCGAAATCAAGCAATCGGCGGTGGTCGCCGAGCAATTGATCCGGCCGACCGGCCTGCTCGATCCCGAGATCACGATCCGGACGACCAAGGGCCAGGTGGAGAACCTGATTACCGAGTGCCGGACGGCCGCCGCCGCGGGCGAACGTGTGCTCGTAACGACCCTGACGAAGCGCCTCTCCGAGGACCTGACCCAGTTCATGCGCGAGGCCAAACTGCGGGTGGAATACCTGCACTCGGACATCGATGCGATCGAGCGCATCGAGATCCTGCGAAACCTGCGGCGGGGCGAATTCGACGTCCTGATCGGCATCAACCTGCTGCGCGAGGGCCTCGACCTGCCCGAGGTGGCACTCGTGGCCATCCTCGATGCCGACAAGGAAGGTTTTCTACGCAGCCAGACCAGCCTGATCCAGACGGCGGGCCGGGCGGCCCGGCACGAAAAGGGCAGGGTGATCTTCTACGCCGACGTCATCACGGAATCGATCCGGCGCACGGTGGAGATCACGAACTACCGCCGGGGCAAGCAGCTCGCCTACAATACGGAGCACGGGATCACGCCCCACGGCGTACACCGCGGGGTGCAGGCCAGCCTGCAGGGTCTGCGGAAGGACGAGCCGGAAAACGAGTCGATGGTGGAGGAGGGCTCGGAGGACGTGGCGGCGGTCATCGCGGAGCTGGAGGACGAAATGACCGAGGCCGCATCCAAGCTGGAGTTCGAACGCGCCGCGCTGCTGCGGGACCAGGTGGATGCGCTGCGTTCGGGAGATTACCGCAAAATCGCGAAACACGCCGCGAAGCCGATCAAGGCGCGGAAGCCGAAACGCTGAGCCCGCAGCATCGGGGTAGGGCTGAGGCGGGGGCCTCAGCCGCGATGCCTGATCTCGATCCCGGCTGAGGCACCGCCTCAGCCCTACCGGCGCTACCGCGCCATTGCTGGTGCTCAGCCCAGCACCTGCCGCTCGGGCTTCAGCACGCCGATGCAAGGCAGGTTCCGGTAGCGCTCGGCGAAATCGAGGCCGTAGCCGACGACAAACTTGTTCGGGATTGAGAACCCAACGTAGTCCGCATCGAAGGGCACCTCGCGCCGGCCCTTCTTGTCCAGCAGCACGCAGACCCTGAGGCTGGCCGGACGCTTTTTGAGGATGAGTTGGGAAACGAGCGACAGGGTCCGGCCGGTGTCGAGGATGTCGTCGAGCAGCAGCACGTGGCGGTCCTTGATGTCGAGGGTCAGGGCCTGGACCACGCGGGGGCGGCCCGAGGACTTGGTGGCGTTGCGGTAGCTCGAGATCCGGATGCAGTCGAGGCGCACGGGATTGTCGATCTCGCGCAGCAGATCGGCGGTGAAGAGGATGGCGCCGTTGATGATGGCGATGACGGTGATCGGCTCGTCGCCGTAAGCCGCCATGATCTCGCGGCCCAGGCGGCGCACCCGGCGGCGGATGGCCGTCTCGGAGATCAGGACGCTCTCGAGTTCGGGGAAGGCGCGGACGCGACGGGGGGACGGCATGGCCCGGCGAGCCAAGCAGGCCGAACCCGTTGGGCAATGATTTTGCACCGGGCCGCCGGGCGGGGACAGGCGGGATTACTTTGACTTGGAGGAGGGGCGCCGGTTGCTTGCGCACGAGCTCACGCACGGATGATTTCGATACGGATCCAGCAACTGACCAAGAAGTTCGGTGCCGTCACCGCGCTGCACCAACTGGATTTGGAGATCAACCCCGGCGAGTTGTTCTTCCTGCTCGGCCCCAGCGGCTGCGGCAAGACCACGCTGCTGCGCAGCCTGGCGGGTTTCTATATCCCGGAGTCAGGGAAGATCCTGTTCGGCGACGAGGACGTCACCCGCCTCGAGCCGCACAAGCGCAACACCGGGATGATGTTCCAGAGCTACGCGCTCTGGCCGCACATGACCCTCGCCGAGAATGTCGCGTTCGGCCTGGAGGAGCGGAAGGTGCCCGCCGCCGAGATCAAGCGCCGGGTCGGCGAGGCCCTCGAGTCGGTCCGCATGGGCGACTACGCCCAGCGCAAGCCCAACCAGCTTTCCGGCGGCCAGCAGCAGCGCGTGGCCCTGGCGCGCGCGCTCGTGATCCGGCCGCGCTGCCTCCTGCTCGACGAGCCGCTGTCGAACCTCGACGCCAAGCTGCGCCTGGAGATGCGCACCGAGATCCGCCGGGTCTGCAAGGAGTTCAAGCTCACGACCGTGTACGTGACGCATGACCAGAAGGAGGCGCTGTCCATCTCCGACCGCATGGCGATCCTCGACGGCGGGCACATCAAGCAGGTCGGCACGCCGCGCGATGTGTACAGCCGGCCGCACTCGAAGCTGGTGGCGAACTTCATCGGCGAAACGGATTTTCTCGCGGGGCGCGTGGTGTCGGTCACTGGGGACCGGGTGGAGGTCCAGACCAACATCGGCCACTTCAAGGGCGTGCTCGGCGATCCCGCCCGCCCGCCGGCCTTCGGGACAAATGTCACGGTCTCGATCCGGCCCGAATGCTGGTCCCTCTCCACCGAGCGGACGGGCGACAACTCCCTGCCCGGGCGGATCGGTGAGTCGGTCTACCTGGGCGAGGTCGCGCAGCACGCCTTTGTCTGCGGCGAAACGACGCTGAAGATCTTCGAACTCAACCCGCGGTTCGCCGCCCAGGCCGGCCGCGGCCAGGTCTTCGCCACCGTGCGCCCGGAGGACGTCGTGGTGCTGGTGGAATAAATTTTAGCCGCGGTTGAATTTATCATGTTTTCCCGGCTCCTCATCCTTGCGGTCCTGGTCGGCATCGTGGCGCTGCCGTTTGCGCTGCGGCCGAAGCAGTCGGCGGCGGCAGCCGCGGATGACACGCTGGTGGTCATCACCCCGCACAATGAAGCGCTGCGCACCGAGTTCGGGCGGGGTTTCCAGAAATGGTACCAGGCGAAGACCGGGCGGACCGTCTCGATTGACTGGCGCGTGATCGGCGGCACGAGCGAGATCACCCGTTACCTTGAGGGCGAGTACGTGGCCGCCTACCGCAACCGCTGGACCGGCGAACTGAAGCGCGAATGGAGTGCGGAGGTCCAGGCGGGTTTTCACGCCCCGCGGCTCGCCGCCGACGCCCCGGCGGTGGTGAAGGAGGCCCGGGCGGACTTTCTCGCCTCGAATGTCAGCTCCGGTCTCGACCTCTTCTTCGGCGGCGGTGTGTACGACTTCGACCGGCAGGCCCAGGCCGGCCGGATCGTGGACAGCGGTATTCTCAAGCTACACCCCGAATGGTTCGGTGAGGCCGTCATCCCCCAGTCCCTCGGCGGCCAGACGTTCTGGGACAAGGAGGGCCGCTGGATCGGCTCGGTGCTGAGCTCCTACGGCATCATCTTCAACCGCGACTCTTGGAAACGTCTCGGGATCGAGCGTGAACCCCGGCAGTGGTCAGACCTGAAGGATCCGCGGCTCATCGGGGAGATCGCGCTGTGCGATCCGACCAAGAGCGGCTCGATCGCGGCCGCCTTTGAAAACCTGATCCAGCAGCAGATGCACCTGCGGGTGGCGGCGCTGCAGGCAGCCGACCCGGGTCTGGCGGCGCGAGACCCGAAGGCGCTGGAGGCACAGGCGGTCCGCGAGGGCTGGGTCGAGGGGCTGCGCCTGATGCAGCTGATTGGGGCGAACGCCCGGTATTTCACCGACACCTCCCAAAAGCCGCCGATCGACGTGGCGGCCGGCAATTGCGCCGCGGGGATGTGCATCGACTTCTATGGCCGCCAGCAGGCCGAGGCCGTCAGCCGGCGCGACGGGCCGGACCGCCTGGGCTACGTTTCGCCCCCGGGCGGCACGTCCTACTCGGTCGACCCGATTGCGCTCATGCGCGGGGCGCCGCATGCGGCCGTGGCCAAGGCCTTCATCGAGTATGTGCTCTCGCCGGAGGGGCAGGCGGTGTGGAACCTCCGGATGGGCACCCCGGGGGGGCCGGAGCGGTTTGCCCTGCGCCGGCTGCCCGTGCGGAAGGACTTCTATGCCCGGACCGACCTCAAGCCGCTGCGCAGCGACCCCGGGGAGGATCCTTTCTCCCAGAGTGACCAGCTCGTTTACCGGAGCGAATGGACCGGCAGCCTGTTCAACGAGATGTCATTCATCATCCGGGTCATGGCCCACGACACGCACACCGAGCTGGTCCGGGCCTGGCGGGCGATCATCGCGGCCCCGGAGCCGCAGAAGGCCCGTGCCCTCGCCGTGCTGCAGGATCTCTCGGCGGTGGATTACGCGCGCGCTGGCGGTGCCATCAAGCAGGGCCTCGGCGCCAAGGACAAGTCGGTCGGCATCCGCCTGGCGGCGGAGCTGGGGGAATCCTTTCGCCGGAATTACGCGAAGGCCGAGGCGATCGCCGAGGGGCGGGAGTGAGGTTGCCGATCATAGGACTTATAAGCCTCATGGGCCGATTGCGCCTATGTCGGCGGCCGCGGGAACGGTTTAAGATCTTCTGTAGCCGGGGTCGCTGACCCCGGTTTGCCAGTCTTCATTCGTGGTCCCCAAGCACCGGGGTCAACAACCCCGGCTACAGCATTTTTGAAACCGCGCTAAAGCTTCGCAAACGCCGCTGCGAAGGCCGTCTTGTCCGCCGCCTTGAAAAAGGAGGTGCCTGCCACGAAGGTGTCGGCGCCGACGGCGCGGCACTCCGCGGCGTTGACCAGGTCGATGCCGCCGTCGACCTCGAGGCGGAAGTTGAGATTCCGGGCCTTTCTCCAGCCGGCGACCTGCTGGATCTTCGGCAGCATGTCGCGTCGGAAGCTCTGGCCGCCGAAGCCCGGCTGCACGGTCATCACCAGCA
>CAMDOO010000094.1 GCA_945903545.1 Opitutus sp. GAS368
CGGTGAGGATGGCCTTCAGCATCTGCGTCTCGGTGATCCGCGGATTGAGGATGAGCGCGGTGTCGTAGTGGGCCGGGTCGAGCTCGCTGAGGAAACGCCGGCAGAGGGTGGTCTTGCCGCAACCCACTTCGCCGATGAGCACGATGAAGCCCTTCTTTTGCTGCACGCCGAACTTCAGGTGCTGCAGGGCGTCCTGGTGTGTGGGGCTGAGGTAGAGGAATTTCGGGTCCGGGGTGATGTTGAACGGCATCTCCTTGAACCCGTAGAAGCTCTGATACATGCGGACTCCCAGTTACGAGGCACCCCCGGAAAACGCACGCCTAAACGCGGCGGGCCCCCGCGTTTTGAAATCTGCTTTACTCCCCAGCCCCGGGTGCCGTTCCTAGGCTCTCTCTCCGCCGTGAATTCGCGCCGCCTCCTTGTCGGGCTCTATGTTCTCCTCTTCCTGGGCATCAGCCTCGGGGCGGGCACGCTGACGCTGAAGACCAGGCAGGAGTACCAGAAGCAGCGCCGCACCCAGGCCGAGCTGGGCCTGCGGCTCCGGGAGCTCAAGACGAAGGTGGCCTCCCAGGACCTCTACCTGAAGCGCCTGCGCGAGGACCCGGTGCTGGTGGAGCGGCTGCTGCGGCAGCGCTTGAATTACTCGCGGCCGAACGAATGGGTCTTCGATTTCGCGGAATGAACCTGAACCAGACGGACCACCCGCTCATCGCCCGTTTCACCGCCGCCGGCCAGGGCGGAGTCTTCGCCTTCCTCGACCGCCTCGACGCGGCGCAGCGCGCGGAACTGCTGGCGCAGGCCGGCGAGGTCGACCTCGCCGAGGTGGCCCGGCTGCACCGCACGCTCGTGGCGGGGGCCGGCCTGGGCGCGGCCGTCCCGGCGGGAATCGAGCCGGCCCCGGCGGTCCCGTTGCCGGCGAACGGAGGCGACCCGGCGGCATGGGCCCGCGCGGAGGCGGCCGGGCTCGAGGCCCTGCGGGCCGGACGCATCGCGGCGTTCACGGTCGCGGGCGGGCAGGGCACGCGACTCGGCTTCGACGGACCCAAGGGCACCTTCCCTGTCACCCCCGTGCGCCGCCAGCCGCTCTTCCAGGTCTTCGCGGAGAAGATCATCGCCGCCGGCCGCCGCGCCGGGCGGCCGCTGCCCTGGTTCATCATGACCAGCCACCAGAACCACGCGGCGACGGAGGCCTTCTTCGCGGAACACCGCTGGTTCGGCCTGGACCGCGGCCGGGTGCATTTTCTCCGCCAGGGCCGCATGCCGGCGGTGGATTTCGACGGCCGCATCCTGCTGGAGTCCCCGGGCGCGATCGCGCTTTCACCCGACGGCCACGGCGGCTCGCTCCGCGCGCTCGACCGCAGTGGTGCCCTTGATCTCATGAAGGCCGAGGGGATCGACACGATCAGTTACTTCCAGGTCGACAATCCCCTCGTACGGGCGATCGACCCGGCCTTCCTCGGCTGGCACCTGCTCGCCGGCTCGGAGATGTCGAGCAAGATGGTCCCGAAGACCGACCCGGCCGAGAAGGTCGGGCTGTTTTGCCGTCACGGGGGCCGGCTCGCGGTGGTCGAGTACTCCGACCTGCCCGCCGCCACCCAAGCCGGGCGCGAGCCCGACGGCCGGCTGCGTTTCCGCGCCGCCAACATCGCGGTGCACGTGCTGGACCGCGAGTTCGTGCGCCGGCTCGCCGGCGGCGAGGGGACGCTGCCCTTCCACCGGGCGGACAAGAAGATTCCGACGATCGACGCGGCCGGCCGGCCGGTGACCCCCGCCAAGCCCAACGGCGTGAAGTTTGAGCTCTTTGTCTTCGACGCGCTGCCCTTCGCCCGGAACCCGCTCCTGCTCGAGACGAGCCGGGGGGGCGATTTTTCCCCGGTGAAGAACGCCACGGGTGCGGACTCGCCCCAGACTTCCCGCGACGACCAGGTCCGCCAATGGACGCGCTGGCTGCGCGCGGCCGGGGCGGATGTGCCGGTGGACGCGACCGGGCTGCCGGCCGGGGCGATCGAGGTATCGCCGCTATTTGCCGACGACGAACGTTCCTTCGCCGCCGCGTGGAGGAAACTCTCGCCGCCGCCGGCGATCCGTGACGGACTCGTGCTCCCCGCCTCTTCATGACCACCGCTGACCTTGTTCGGAAGGCCGCCGCTGGCGGCCAGATCCTGCCCACCACCGCGGAGAACCTCGCCGCCTTCCTCGCCGCCGGTCTGCCCCCCTGGGCGCAGTCGGCCATCGACGAGCTCGTCACGCGCGGGGCCTGGTCCGAACTGAACGACCGCTTTTACCGTTACCTCGAGTTCGGCACCGGCGGCATGCGCGGCCGCACCATCGGCGTCGTTCCCGCGTCCGCCGAAACCGGCACCCCTGACGCCTCGGGCGCCCCGGCGCACGCCGCCATCGGCAGCAATGTCCTGAATGACTTCACGCTGATCCGGGCGATCATCGGGTTGTTCCGCTACACCGAGCGGTACCTGCGCGCAAAGGGCGTCACGGACCGGCCCCGCTTTGTCATCGCGCACGATGTGCGGCATTTTTCCCAGCACTTCTCCGAGCTGGCGGCATCCACGTGGACTCAGCTGGGCGGTGAGGCCTGGATCTTCGACGGGCCGCGCCCAACCCCGCAGTTGAGTTTTGCCGTGCGCTGGCTGCACGCCCACACCGGCGCGGTCATCACCGCCAGCCACAATCCGCCGCACGACAATGGCTTCAAGGCCTACTTCGACGACGGCGGCCAGGTGGTGCCGCCGCACGACACCGGGATCGTCGCCGAGGTGAACCGGGTGCCGCTGTCCGAGCTCGGCACCTATCTGACGCCCAAGCTCACCGGCGTGAAGATCCTCGGGCGCGAAGCGGATGACGCCTATCTTTCCGTGGCAAGCAAGGCCGTGCTCGACCCCGCCATGCTCCGGGCCTCGCGGCTCAACGTCGCGTTCACCAACATCCATGGCACCGGCGGCATCCACGCCGTGCCGCTGCTGCTTCACGCCAAGTGCGAGGTGCACCAGGTGCACGAGCAGGTCGCCTTCGACGCGCGCTTCCCGACGGTCAAGTCGCCCAATCCCGAGAACGCCGAGGCCCTCGCCCTCGCCGTCGGGGTGGCGGAGCGCAAGGGTTCCGACGTCGTGCTCGCGACCGATCCCGATGCCGACCGCATGGGCTGCGCGGTCCGGAACCGCGCCGGCAAAATGGAATTTCTCTCGGGCAACCAGGTGGGCGCGCTGATGGCCGACTACCGCCTGATGAAACTGAAGCAGCTCGGGTTCATCCCGGCCGCGGGCTCGGAGCGGGTCTGCCTCGTGAAGACCTTCGTCACGACCCAGCTGCAGGACGCCGTTGGCCGCGCCCACGGGGTGCGGGTCATCAACACGCTGACCGGCTTCAAGTGGATCGCCGCCAAGATGCGCGGCTACGAGGACAAGGTGCGGGCCGCGGCGGGTGCCGGCTTGGATTACGATGCCCTCCCGCTGGCGCGACGCGCCCAGCTCCAGCAGGAGCACGGGAGCTTCTACGCCTTTGGCTGCGAGGAGAGTTACGGCTACCTGCCCAACGACTTTGTGCGCGACAAGGACGGCAACGCCGCCTGCCTGATGATGGCCGAGGTCTGCGCCTGGGTGAAGACCCGGGGGCTCACGGTCCCGGAGTACCTCGATGAGATCTACGCGCGCTGCGGTTACTACGCCGAGGCGGTGATCAACCTCTACTACGAGGGCGCGAGCGGCAACGCGAAGATCCGGCGCATCCTCGACACCTACCGCTCGGCGCCGCCGGCGGATTTCGGCGGGGTGGCCGTGACGAAGTTCGAGGATTTTGGCCGGCAGGATATCCGCGACGCGGACGGCGAGCTCATCCCGAAGCAGGACCTCTACATCGTCTCGCTCGCGAACGGGATCTCCTTCGCTGCGCGCGGCAGCGGCACCGAGCCGAAGATGAAATTCTACATTTTCGCGGGCGCCCCGGCCGGCCCCGCCGCCGAGCTCCCGGCGGTCAAGGTCGCGGTCCGCGCCGAGCTCGACCGCAGCAAGGCGCTGATCGAGGCCGATGCGAAGCGCCGCGCGGAGGGCTGAGGATTAAATCGTTCTCGTTCTCCCGATCGGATCCATCCGAGAACGAGAACGAGAACGAGTAAGAGAAACGAGAACGAGTCGGGCGCTGTCACCCGACTAAAAATATTGCCTCCCCGCCTTCGCCCGGCGCACTTTTGGCCCGCCCGCCAGGCCGCTGATGTGGCCTGGAATCGTTATCCCCGCAGCGCTATCTCCGGAAAAAACATGAGCACCCCCTCCTTCAGTCGCCGCGATTTTCTCAAGGCCGGCGCCGCCACCGCCGCCCTCGCCGCCACCGCGTCCCTGCCGGGCACCCGCGGGCTCCTGGCCGCCTCCGCCCCGAACTATGGCGGGAAGGCCATCCCCTTCGGCCTGCAACTCTGGACCGTCAGCGGTGCCTTCACCGCCGACCCTGAGGGCACCCTGGCGAAGCTGGCTGGACTGGGTTTCAAGGGCATCGAGTTCTACACGACGTTTCCGGGCGGTCGCGATGCCAAGACCATGCGCGCGATGCTCGATAAGAACGGCCTGAAGGCGGTGGGTTATCATATCGGCGGGCTCAACACCATGACCGACGACATGCTGAAGCAGACGATCGAGACCAACCAGATCATCGGCAACACCCGCCTCGGGGTCTCGTTCACCGTGGCGGGCGGCGGTGCCTTCAATCCCACCGCCCCGACCACGACCGCGACGAAGAAGGAGTGGGAGGATATCGCCGATTCCTTCAGCGCCCTGGCCGGGAAACTGAAGCCGCACGGGATGGCGACGTATTACCACTGCCACCGTTCGGACTTTGCCCGGATCAACGGCGAGACGACCTGGGACATCTTCTTCAGCCGCGCCAGCAAGGACGTCTTCATGCAGGTCGACCTGGGTCACATGGGCACGGCCGGCGTGGATCAGATCGCGGGGATGAAAAAGTTCCCCGGCCGCGCCAAGACCGTGCACGTCAAGCCGGCCAACGGCGGCGACGGGCGGCTGGTGGGCGACCCGAACGACGGCAACCTGGCCAAATGGCCGGCGATCTTCGCCGCCTGTGAGGACAAGAGCGTCGGCGGGACCGAGTGGTACATTCTTGAGTATGATGGCGGCGACATGACCCAGGTGGAGAAGACCGCCGCGCGCCTCAAGGAATGGGGCAAGCTTTGAGGCTGGCCCCGGGATCGGGGCTCCGAATCCGAATCTGAAATTTGAAATCTGAGATCCGGAAAACTGAGATTTCAGATTTCAGATCCTCGGCCCAGGACGGGCCAGGCCGCGGGTTTGCGCCAAGGACCGCGGGCCGTTTACCGGGGCAAATGTATTGCCTATCCGCGTCCGCCTGGAGCACTTTCGGGCACCCAAGCCGGGCGGCCTGCCGCCGTTCGGCACCCTGTCCCCAGTCCCAGAAAACCGTCACCGTAAAATGAACTCCCCGTCCTTCAACCGCCGCGACTTTATCAAAGCCGGCGCCGCGACCGCAGCCTTCGCTGCGACTGCGTCCCTCCCGGGCTCCCGTGGCCTCATGGCCGCCGCCGCCCCGAACTATGGCGCGAAGACCATCCCGTTTGCCGTCCAGCTCTACACCGTCAGCGGTGCCTTCCGCACCGATCCGGACGGCACCTGCGCCCAACTCGCCGCGCTCGGCTTCAAGGGCGTGGAGTTTGCCGGTTATCCCCCGGGTCGCGACGCGAAGGCCGTTCGAAAGATGCTCGATGACAACGGGCTCAAGGCCGTCGGCTCACACATCAGCATCGCCTCGATGCAGGGTGACCAGCTCGCCGCGACGATTGAGTTCAACCAGATCATCGGCAACACCCGCCTCGGCGTTTCCCAGACCAACCCGGGCGCAGCGCTCGGCACCGGTGGCGGCGGCCGTGGCGGCCCGGCCCCCGTGCTCATCCAGGGCCTGACGGCCGAGCAGATCGCCCCCACGGGCATGGCTGACGCGCTGACCAAGGCCAATGCGGCCGTGACCGACGCCCGCGCCCAGCTCAATGCCGCGATCTTCTCCGGCACCGCCGACATGGCCGTCATCAAGGCCAAGGTCGACAGCCTCGCCCAAGCCGAGCTCACCCTGGCCGCCGCCCGTTCCGACACGATCGTCAAGATCCAGGGCTCGGCCAACAAGCTCACGCCCGAGCAGCTCGCCGGGCTCGCCAATCCTGCCGCCGGTGGCCGGGGTGGCCGTGGCGGCGGCGGTCCCGCCGTCCTCGCCAGTGCGACTCCCTCGACCGCGACCAAGGCCGAGTGGGAGGCCGTGGCCGACATCTTCAACGGCATCCAGGCGAAGCTTCCGGCCGGCCTGCACACCTACTACCACGCGCACCCGCCGGACTTCAACACGATCAATGGCGTGAGCACCTGGGAAATCTTCTTCAACCGCACCGTGAAGGACGTGTACATGCAGCTCGACCTCGGGCATGTGGGCACGGCCGGCCGGGATCACGTCGAGTTGATGAAGAAGTACCCGGGCCGCGCGAACACGGTGCACGTCAAGCCCGCCAACGGCGGCGGCGGCAAGCTCGTGGGCGACCCGACCGACGGCAACCTGGCCAAGTGGCCCGCGATCTTCGCGGCCTGCGAGGACAAGAACGTCGGCGGCACCGAGTGGTACATTCTCGAGTACGACGGCGGCTCGATGGACCAGGTCGTGGCCACGGCCGCCCGCTTCAAGGAATGGGGCAAGATCTGAGCTCCCCGAGCTTGGTTTGATTTCAATCCCCGCGGCCCGCGCCGCGGGGATTTTTTTGTCCCGGTAGGGCGCGTCACTCCGTGACCGCCGGGTGGTGTCTCAATTTTGGGAAATTTTCTGCCGGTAGGGCGTGGACTCCGTCCGCGCCGGGCAGACTCCGGTGTGAATTCGCAGCCTAGGAGCGAACCCGGCGGCGAGCGGAGTCGCCGCCCTGCCGGTCCGGCGTTCCTTCTTCAAGAGACTTGCATCGAACGAGTAAAAACCAAGAGTGGCACTAGGCCCATTATGACCTCCCCTGATCCGCGGAACAACCATCCGATTCGAGCCATGTTGCTCGACGGGAAACATCCGTTCCCAAAAGACATCGAGGACATGCTGCGCCGCCTGCAGCACAAGCCGGGTGCGATCACCACTGAGATCGCAATGGACGCCTTCGACTGGGAGCGCGGCGAGCGGCTCGACATCGGCCGGAAGAAGCTGATCGCGCTCTGCAAGCAGCACGGGGTTTGAGCAATCACGCCGGCAGGGTCTGCCGGCGCTACATCGAATCTCGTTTCACTGTAGCCCGGGTAAACCTCTACCCGGGTTTTTCATGCCGAGCGCTTCGCCATCGTCGTGGCCAGGGTCCGCAGAAAAAACGTGTCACCGGGTAACGACGCAATCGCGGCCAGCGCGCGGTCGGTGCACTCGGTCGCGAAGCGGCGCGAGGCTTCCAGCCCGTGCAGTTTCACGTAGGTGGTCTTGCCGTCCTTCGCGTCCTTGCCGGCGGTCTTGCCGAGCGTCGCGGTGTCGGCGGTTGCATCGAGGATGTCGTCGATGATCTGGAACGCCAGGCCGAGCTGGCGGCCTGTCGTGCGCAGGGTCGCGAGGTGCGGCTCGGGGAGGTCGCCGATGAGGCCGCCCATCACGAGCGAGGCCTCGAGCATGGCGGCGGTCTTGTTGAGGTGGATGAACTCGAGTTCGTCGGCCGTGGCGGAGGCCTTGCCCTCGCCCAGCAGGTCTTCCATTTGCCCGCCGATCAGGTGCCGGCTCCCGGCGGCCCGGCCGAGCTCGCGCACGAGGGCGTTGGCGAGGGTGGGGCGGTCGGAGTAGGCGTCCCCGAGCAGGGCGAAGGCATGGGTCAGCAGCGCGTCGCCGGCCAGCACGGCCGTGGCCTCGTCGTAGGCCTTGTGCACGGTCGGTCGCCCGCGGCGCAGGTCGTCGTCATCCATGCACGGCAGGTCGTCGTGGATGAGCGAGTACGTGTGCAGGCATTCCACTGCCACGGCGGCGGGGAGCGGATCAGCGCCAACCTCCCCCAGGCCTACGGGTGGCTTCGCCAGGTCGGCGGCGGCGAGCAGCAGCACCGGACGGAGGCGCTTACCACCGCCCATCAGGCTATAGCGCATGGCCGCGTGCAGGCGCGCGGGTCGCTCGGTGGCGCCGGGCAGGTGACAATCGAGCCCCGTCTCGACGCGGGCAACGCTGGCGGCAAGCAGGGCGGGAAAGTCCATGGCGATACGGACAAGGAATCAGGCGAGCAGGGCATGCCGGGCGCAGCCCGATCTCTTTCCGGCTCCTGACTCCTTCATCGGGGTCACGGCATGTTCAGCTTCAGCGCATTGCCCTCGATCGTGATGCTCGCGAGCTTGTCCCAGATGCTGGTCAGCTCCTCCGGGAAGTTCTGGGCGGTGAGGATTTTCTTCGTCACCGCAACCTTGATGTAGGGGAGCCGGCTGGCCGGGAGCGAACCGACGCGGAAGTCGGTGATGTCGTAGCTGACCTTGCCGCTGCTGTTGGAGAAGCTTCCGGTGGCGACCACGACGAGTGACTGGTTGAGGCCGAGCAGGTCGATGGTCGTCGGCAGGCCGATCTGCAGCTGGTTGTCGACGATGCGGAAGTTGGGGGCGGAGCTGGCGGTCATCGCCGGGGCCTCGGGGGCCTTGGCGGCGGCCTTCGGGTCGGCCTTGGCCGGAGCTTTGGGGGCGGGGGCCGGGGTGGGAGTCTTGCCGCCGAAGAGCGCATTCAGCTCGTCCTCGGTGAGCGTGACCGACTTGCCCGCGGTCAGCTCCTTGATCTTGGCGTCAACCCCGCGGCCCTTGGCCGAGTCCTTCGAGCCTTGGATGAAATAGGCCATGTTGCGGACGATCTTGTCCTCCTTGGGCATCTCCTTGACGACCGACACGGGCTTGAGGGCCAGGAACGCGATCGCGAGGGCGATGCCGAGGGCGAAGCTGAGGAGGGCGCCGAAGATGACCTCGGTCCAGCTGGGGCCGTAGAGGGCGCGGTCGATTTTCTGTTTGCTCATGGCGGG
>CAMDOO010000095.1 GCA_945903545.1 Opitutus sp. GAS368
CCCATCGTCCCATCGCTCAAAATTCCGGCTCTTGACTCTCAGCTCTCGACTCTCGACCGATCTCCCATGCCCGATCAACGCACGAAGGACCCGCTGCACGGCGTCACCCTGGAGACCATCCTCAATGAGCTGGTCGCCCGGCTCGGCTGGGAGGAGCTCGGCCGGCGGGTCGAGGTCCGGTGCTTCCTCTACGATCCGAGCGTAAAATCCAGCCTCGTGTTCCTGCGCCGCACCCCGTGGGCCAGGGCCAAGGTCGAGGAGATCTACCGCCGCGAGGTGGCCGGCGCATGAGCCGGGAGATGTGCTACCGCTGCTTCTGGCCGCGCCCGCTGTGCTGGTGCGGCTCGATCCAGCCGATGGCAACCCGGTCGCGGTTCCTGGTGCTGATGCACCCGAAGGAATTCAAGGAGGAGAAGGCCGGCACCGGGCGGCTGACCCATCTCTGCCTCACGGACAGTGAGATCCAGGTCGGCAGGACTTTCGACCAACACGAGGCCGTGCAGGAGATCCTCGCGGATCCGCGGTATGCACCCTTTCTGCTCTACCCGGGGGCCGGGGCAATCGATCTGACCGATTGGTCCAATCCGACGGATCGGCCGGATCAACCGGGGATGGAAGCCATCGCCCCGGTCATCCGCGGCGAGAAACGCCTGCTCGTCATCATCCTCGATGCCACGTGGAGTGCCGCGCGCAAGATGCTCCGGCTTAGCCCAAGCCTGCAACGGCTGCCGCGCGTGATGTTCCGTCCGACGGCCCCGAGCAAGTTCGTGATCAAGCAGCAGCCACAGGCGGGCTGTCTTTCGACTCTCGAGGCGGTGCACGAAATCCTGCACGCGCTCACCCGCGCCGGGCTGGATCGTTATCCCCTGCCCGACCAGTTGCCGGCGCTCTTCGAGCGGATGCAGGCCCACCAGATCCGCTGCGCCAACGATCCGTTGCTGCCCGGCTACCGGAAGAAGCCCTACGGCGATCCGACCCAGCGCCGCCCGTCATCCGGCGAAAGCCGCCGGCGGCGGAATTACCTGAAGCTGCCGGAGCCGGCGTAAGATAGAGACTTACCGGCAGGATGGATTTACCCCGCCGGAATCGGATCTTTTGCCACAGAGGCACAGAGAGCACAGAGCCCAAGCCTCGTTGTTTTGGTTCGGCTCCCGAGCCCTAGATCATCCGACCTCCGTGAGCTCTGTGCCTCTGTGGCAAAAAACGGCTTGGAATGATCGCGGCTGACTCACCGAGTCAGCCCTACCGCCCTCCGCCTTCTGTCCTCCGCCGCCCCGATCAAGGCAGCCAGGGAAATTTCCGAGCGTTGGGCCGGCGTTTCTCGCGCTGCGCCCCGTGGAATTCCTTCGCCTCCTCGCTCATGTAATAGAGCAGCGTGGCATTGCCGGCGAGTTCCTGCAGGCCGGACTGGCCGTCGGTGTCCGCGTTGAACGCGCTCTTGAGACAGCGGATCGCGAGCGGGCTGTGGCCGAGGATCTCCTGCGCCCACTTCACGCCCTCGGCCTCGAGGTCGGCCACGGGGACCACGGCATTGACGAGCCCCATGTCGAGCGCCTGCTTCGCGTCATACTGACGGCAGAGATACCAGATCTCGCGGGCCTTTTTCTGGCCGACGATCCGCGACAGGTAACTGGAACCGAAGCCGCCGTCGAAGCTGCCCATGCGCGGGCCGACCTGGCCGAAGATCCCATTGTCGGCCGCGATCGTGAGGTCGCAAACAAGGTGCAGCACATGCCCGCCGCCGATGGCATAACCGGCCACCAATGCGATCACGACCTTGGGCATCGAGCGGATGAGCTTCTGCAGGTCGAGGACGTTGAGCCGCGGGACGCCGTCGCCGCCGACATAACCGGCGTTACCGCGAACACTCTGGTCGCCGCCGGAGCAAAAGGCGTATTTGCCATCCTTGTGGGGGCCGGCGCCGGTGAGGAGCACGACGCCGATGGAGGCGTCCTCGCGGGCGTCGGTGAAGGCGGCGATCATCTGCGTAACCGTCTCGGGGCGGAACGCGTTGCGTTTTTCCGGGCGGTTGATCGTCACCCGGGCGATGCCGTCGGCCTTGTGGTAGAGGATGTCGGAATAGATTCCGGCCTTTTTCCAGCGGAGCTTCATGGGGTTGCAAACTAGGGCCGCGAGCCCGGATGTCGAGCGGCAGGCACCGCAAGCCGAATCTTTCCAAGGGCGGAAACTGCTTGGAGTGCGGGAACGGTTGGGGAGAATCCCCCTTATCCATGACCAGCACCACGCCCCAAAAACTGCCGGCCAAAGCCCAGGCAGCGCTTGCCATCGGGGCGCTGGGGGTCGTTTTCGGCGACATCGGCACCAGCCCGCTCTACACCATGCGGGAATGCATGGCCCACCTGCCGGCCGGCGACCGGGCCGAGGGCGTGCTGGGAATCCTTTCCCTGATTTTCTGGTCCTTGGTGCTGGTGGTGAGCGTGAAGTACCTCTGGTTCGTGATGCGGGCGGACAACCACGGGGAAGGCGGTATTTTTGCCCTGCTGGCGCTGATCCAATCCAACCGGGAAGCAGGAGACGCGGGCGCCAAGCGCAAGGGACTTGGTCCGGCCGTGGTCATGACCATCATCGGGGCGGCGCTGCTTTTTGGCGACGGGATCATTACGCCCGCCATCTCGGTCCTTGGCGCGGCCGAGGGATTCCATTCGATCAGCCCAGTGTTCGACCCGTATGTGCCGTGGATGGCGGTGGTCATCCTGGCCGGGCTGTTCTGGATGCAGAGCCGGGGAACCAAGCAGCTCGGCGGCGTCTTCGGCCCCGTCATGCTGCTCTGGTTTGCCGCACTCGGCCTCCTCGGGGCCTGGCAGCTTTACCTCAACCCCGGCGTGCTGGCCGCCCTGAATCCCGTCCACGCCCTCTGGCTGCTGGAACATCCGCCGCGCGCGGTGCTCACCCTGCTCGGCTCGATCGTGCTCGCCATCACGGGCGCGGAAGCGCTCTTCGCCGACATGGGGCACTTCGGCCGGCGCTACATCGCCATCGCCTGGTATGGCGCGGCCTTCCCGGGACTGGTGTTGAATTACTTCGGCCAGGGCGCGTACCTCCTCTCGCATCCCGGGACGACTGAGAATCCCTTTTTTGCCCTCGCCCCGGAGGGACTGGCCCGGGCCGTCCTGACCGGACTTTCCATCTGCGCGGCGATCATCGCGAGCCAGGCTCTGATCTCCGGCGCTTTCTCGCTGGCCCGCCAGGCCGTCCAACTGGGTTTTCTGCCCCGCCTGAAGATCCAGCACACCAACGCCGAGCAGTCGGGCCAGATCTACGTGCCCTTCGTCAATGGACTCATGGCGATCGGCTGCATCCTGACCGTGGCCGGCTTCGGCTCCAGCGAGCGGCTGGCCTCGGCCTACGGCATCGCCGTGACCGGAACCATGGCGATCACCACCTTCGCCTATTTCCTCGTCACCCGGCGGCGTTGGGCCTGGTCGCTCCCGGCATCCCTCGCCGTCTGTGGCGTGTTCCTGGTCGTGGACCTCGTCTTCTTCGGCTCCACCATCCGCAAGCTCCACGACGGCGGCTGGTTCCCGCTCGCGATCGGCGCCGTCGTGCTCGCGATCATGCACACGTGGAAGACCGGCCGCACCGAGATCTTCCGCCGCGTCTACGGCAACAACGTCACCGAGTCGGAGCTGACGGAGATCGCGCGCAGCAAGTACGTCACGCGCGTCAGCGGCGGCGCCGTCTTCATGGCCGGCGCCCCGCAGGGCACGCCCATCGCCCTGCTGCACCACGTGAAGTCCAACCGCTGCCTGCACCAAAGCGTCGTGCTGCTCAGCATCGTGACCGAGGACATCCCCACGGTGGCGGACGCCGAGCGGCTGACCCTCCGCTCGATCGGCGAGGGCGTGTGGCGTGCCGTCGGACACTACGGCTACATGCAGTCGCCCGATGTCGGTGCGCTCATGCAGACGATCAAAGACCAGGGCGTGCCGATCAACTGGCGGGCCGCGACCTATTTCTTCAACCGCGAGATGATCATCGCCGGCGGCGACTCCCGCATGTGGGAGTGGCAGAAGCGCCTCTACGGCGTACTCAGCCGGAACGCCTCGCCGGCGAAGGATTATTACCAGATCCCGCCGACGCAGATCATCGAGCTGGGGCTGCCGATCCACCTCTAAAAGCACGGCTGGCGAAGCCCGCCGTGCTTTTAGAAACCAAAATGGCGGAGCCATTTTGGTCGGAAGAGAGGTAGGGGCCGACCTCCGGGCGGCCCGGGTTGGCGGAACCGGGTGCAGTCGGAGCGAGCGGCCCGCCGGGACGTCGGGCCCTACCCCACTACGCCAGCACCAGCCCCGCGGAAAGCAGGACCGCATAAGCCGCGAGCAGCTTCCCGGTGTCGCCGAGCAGGGCGATCAACTCAGGAGCTGAGGCCGAGGCATTGAGCCGGCAATAGTGGCGCCAACCCATCGGCGCCAGCAGGCACGGGAGCAGCAAGGCCGGCGCGTGAGCGCGGGCAAAAAGCCAGACCGGCACGAGCAAAGCAACGGCCAGCGATCCCGCGAATTGCGCCCGGGCAAAGCCGCGGCCGAAGCGCACCACGAGGGTGCGCTTGCCCGCCCGGGTGTCGCCGTCGACGTCGCGATAATTGTTCACGACGAGGATGTTCGCCGCGAGCAGGCCGACCGGCACCGCGACCACGAAGGCCCCGGCCGTCACGGCACCCGCCTGCACGGCGTGGGTCGTGACCACGGCGACGAGCCCGAAGAAAATGAACACAAACAGATCGCCCAGCCCGTGGTAGCCGAGCGGCCAGGGCCCCCCGGTGTAAGCGAGCCCGCATACCACGCTGGCCACGCCGATCACGAGCAGCGCCGGACCGCCCCAGGGCAGCAAGCCGAGCCCCAGCAGGAAGGCCGCCGCGAACACGCCGAGCATCGCGCGGCGCATCGCCTCCGGCGCGACCAAGCCGGCCGCGACCACCCGGCGCGGGCCGAGGCGATTCGGGCCGTCGGCGCCCTGGCGGAAATCAAAGTAATCGTTGGCGAAGTTGGTCCCGATCTGGATCAGGAGGGCAAAGCCCAAGCACAGCCCCGCCGCCACGGGTTGGAAGGACTGATCGCGCCACGCCAGCGCCGAGCCCACGAGCACCGGGGCCACGGCGGCCGGCAGCGTGCGCACCCGGATCGCGGACCACCATACCCGCCAGCGGCTTTCCACGGTGCTCATGCCCGGCTCACTCCTGATTGCGGCCACGCGCCGGGGAGCGGGGAACGGATCACCACAAGGTCACCTGGTTGGGGGGGTTGCCGCACCTCCCGAAAAACAAGCCTCGGACGATCCGAGTCAAAGCCGTAACCTCCTCACGCGACCGTTACCATTTCGCGCGGTCGGCCGCCGCTGCGAATCTTGACCCGTCCCACGGGCTGGAGCATCCCTGATTTCCGGAACGTTCCGCCTTCCGCGTGCCTCCCATGAGCCCGAAACCGCAGACCCTTTTGTCCGTCAGCATGCTTGGCCTCGTCGGCCTGACGGCCTGCGGCACGCTCGGCAAACACTATGGCGATGAGGTGGAGAGCGACCCGCTCCCGAGCCTAGCCGAAACCTTCAAGACGGTCCCCATCCTCGTGGACTCCATTCCCTCCGGAGCCATAATCCGCCTGAACGGGATCAAGATCGGAGCGGGCCCGGTCTTTGCCCGGCCAATCGTGGACGAGACCGGCAGCCTGATCACCAACATCACGGTCTCGGCGGATTACACCACCTTCGCCCTGGCCCGGAATGCCACGGACATCATCGTCGCGAGCTACAACATCGGCGATCTGCCGCCCAAGCGCCTGATCCTGGCCCGGGCCGCGGACGGCGGAATCCAAGCCCGGGGCGGGGCCATCCCGAGCAACTAGCCGCCAGACGGGCTTCGCCCGCACGCGGCTAGCGGATGGCAAACCCGCGGAATTGCGGGACGCGGCGGGCGGTGGTGCGCTCGGTCTTGCGAATGTGCCCGTGCATGCGCTGCTCAATCGCGGCCAGAAAGCGCTCGATCTCGGACTTCTCGCCCTCGATCTCGAGCTGTACGCGGCCGTCGGACAGGTTGGCCACCCAGCCAGAGACCTCGAATTCCTTCGAAACCTGCAGGGCCGAGTAGCGGAACCCGACCCCCTGCACGCGGCCGGTGAAGTGGACGGATTCAAAATGGATCTCGGGCATGGGAAAAGGCTGGGCGCTGCGTCCGCCTCCCTTGCCGGTCGTCCCGCCGGCGTGCAACGGAAAACCCGCCGGATTTTTATTTGCTTTCGCCCCGGTCGCGCACTCAGTTCTGCCCAACGAATGAAAGACTTCGACGCTGACGGTGCACCGGATGGCGATTGGGAAGAACGCGACGAGCTGGCCTGGACCGAGTTCGACTGGGAGCAATATCTCCGCCAGCAGGATGCCGCGATCGCCAAGTACCTGGAACACTACGAGGGCCTGGAAGCGCGCCCCGACCGGATCGATGAGTCCGCCCGTCTGATGGGCTGGGACGAAGGCGATTGGAACAGCGAAAACCTTGACGAGGTTGATCTCGATGAAATGCCGGAGGACTGGGACGACCTCGAGCCCTACTCCGTCCATCGCAACCCCGTTTACGTGGCCACCAAGGCGATCTTCAGCGGGCTCTGGCGCCGGATCGGCGCCTTCCCTCAGATCCCCGACCCGGCCGTGGCCAAGTCGGTCATCGGACTCGCCGCAACCTGTCACCAGTGCGAGGACGCCGCCTCCTTGGCGATCCATGCCCTCGACCTCGGCGATTACTCGATGGCCGTGAGCCTCTTCAAGCGGGCGCTGCGCGGGCTGAATTCGGCCCTGTCCGTCGTCGCCACGATCGAGGCTTCACCCGCCGCAGGCTGCCAGGAGTTCGCCACGGCGGCCCGGCTGCGCCTTTTCGACCTGCGCGAGATCTGCCTGCGAGTGATGGAAGAATGCCGCCAAGAGGCGACCCGGCCTCTCGAGGACGAGGGTTGAGGCATCAGCGCAAAACCGCCTTGCCCTTTGCAACGAGGCCGATTGCCTCGCCTGCAACTGTCCGGAGAGATGGCTGAGTGGCCTAAAGCGCTGGTTTGCTAAACCAAATAAGTGCCTAGGGACCAAAGACTTTCATTGGTACGGTTGCGAAGTGATGCGAGCCGAAGCGAACGGAAAGTGCGCTTAAAGCGGCAACGGATTGGCAACGGCATTGCCACCCTCCCACCGGTCACCCCGGCCCCCCGAATTGGCCCCGGGGATGAATTCAGGGGCTGCACCGCTCACACAATGCGGCGGGGGAATTCGGTTGGTGTATCGGTTTGAAATCGCCATCCCCAATGCCGGGGTGTCTCGGGGTGCTAGGCTTGGCCCATGCGCCCGAACCGTCGCCGCCGTTGGCTGCATGATCGAAAACCGCCGTCTCCGGGTCTTCGGCGCTGTCCTCCATTCGTTGCATGCGTAGTGCATCGGCGATTCTGTCCGCGTCGCCTTCTTTCGTGATGAAACCCGAATTGCTCAATAGTTTCGCGTAGAAAGAGGAGTCCCGTTCTTTCCGGTGTCCGTCGAGCCAATGTCCTTTCCTCTTTCCCTTGGGCTTAGCCATTGGCCACCTCCGCGCCAAAGGCGACGACGTTGCCATATTCCGCTGGCGGCATGATCTGCCACCACTGCGCCGCCACGTCGGGCCGGACTCGGTTCCGATAGTGGGCATAGAGCACCTTGGAGTTTGTGTGCCCAAGTTCGGCGGCGAGCGCGGCCGCGTTTTTGTGATGCGCCAAGTGATAACTGGCGAATGAGTGGCGCAGCGCGTTGTCTGGCCAGTCTTTCACCTCGGCATCCTTCAACGTCGCGGCCCGATCGATCCGCAGAGCCCCGATGTCAGCCACCGGCCCGGACTTCTTGGCGAGAGGCGCCAGCCATACGGCGAGGTTGTCGGAAATAACCACAAGCCGGCGCTGCGCGGTCTTCGCATTCTTCGCCGAAACCTCGATCAAGCGGCCCGGCAGGTCCACGGCAGACCAGTCCAGCCGTTCAATCTCTGCGGTCCGTAGGCCGGCAAATGCACCGATTGCGACAAACGGCAGGAAGCGCGCGGGTGCCTTCTCCAGCAGTTTCCGCATTTGGTCGGGGGTGAAGATCCCGGGCTCGCCGCGAACAACCTTCGCCTTGGCGGTCTTCATCACCGGATTATCTCGGCAGTAATTGCGCCCGACTCCGTATGCGAAAAGCGCGCTGAGTACCGTCCTGAAATTGTTCCGAGACTGCGGCGCCCCGCCCAACCCGCGCAGCCAATCGTCGAGTTCCTGCGAAGTGATTTCCGCGGCCTTCCGTGTTCCGAAGTCCTCAGAGAACCGATTGAGCCTCTGCTTAAGGTCCGCCAGATAATCGTCGGAGGCGCCGTCCTGGGTCTTGGCCGCAAGTAGCTGCGTGACCATCTCGGCAACAGCGCAGGTCCGCTCCATGGCCGCCAAATGGGCGAGGAAGTGGGTCGTGGCGTCGGTGATGGTCCGACCGTAGGGCTTGAGCAGGGCGGCGCATTTCGTGGCCTCTACGCGCAATTGCTCGGGCATATGGACGGCGCCCTCTCCCTCCTTGGAGATGCGAGCCTTTGTTTTGCGGAGCCACTTGTCGGCCGCGCGCCTCGTCTTGAAAAACTTCCGGACGCGCTTGCCAGCGACCCGCAGACCCTCCACAACGAACCGCGATGTTTCAGAACCACGGTACGGAACGACCCTCGGCGTTGCAGTCCTCATGCGCCGATGTTCGCAATGTTTCGTATTCTGTCAACATTCTGGCAATGGGCTCAGTTTTCGGACTGATCTAATTACCTAAGTTACTGAAGGAGAGATGGCTGAGTGGCCTAAAGCGCTGGTTTGCTCAACCGTGTTAATGCCTAGCTGACAACAGCTACCATAGGTACAGAGTCGAACGCTTACGAACTGAACTGAACCAATTGTGTGCCGTATCTGGCAACGAAATGGCAATGAAACGG
>CAMDOO010000096.1 GCA_945903545.1 Opitutus sp. GAS368
CGGCTGCGACCTGGTCGGGGGTGATGAACGAGGAGACGTTGCCGAAGCTATTGCGCACGTAGCTGGCCACATCCGCAATCCATTGGTCGGGACTGGAGCCCTGCGGCACCATGATGTCCTTGAACTCGGTGCCGGGGATCGGGCCGATCAGACCGTGCACGAGCACGTTCAGGATCCAGTCGCGGTGCCCGCTGATGCGGGCGTTGCTGGCCAGCGGCGGGGCCATCATGCCGGAGTTGTCCGGCTTCGGCGCACCCAGTCCGTCCGTGCCGTGGCAGGCAAAGCAATTTTCCGAGAAGACGGCCTGGCCGCGATTATAGCTCGCCTGGTTGGATTCGCTCAGGACCGGGGGACCGCCACGACCGCCGCGGCCGCCACCGGGCGCGGGGGGAGTGAGGATTCCCGTGGTGACCACCTGAATGCCACGCGCCTTGTTGGTGTCCTGCACGGTCTTCGCGACCACGGGAACATCCGGGGTCTTCAGCAAATTCATGGTCAGCAGCGCCTGGATCGAGACGTCGGTGTTGGCGTCCGTCGCGAGCTTGGCGTAATCGGCGGCAAAGCTCTTGTTGCCGGCCTTGTAGAGGCTCTCGCTGGTGCGGATGGCCTGGATGCGCATGCGGGGCTCGGGGTCCTTCATCATCTCGCGGGCGAGGGCCGCATCGAGCGAGCCGAGTCCCTCGAGGGTCCAGAGCGCGTGGAAGCGGGCGACGAGATTCTCCTTCGCGTTGACGATCTTGCGCAGCGCCGGGGCGACGGACTTGTCCTGCTTCAGGACGAGCAACTGCTGGGCCGTGTCGCGCCACCAGCCGTTCGGATGCGAAAGATTGGCGACCAGCTGGGCCGCGGATTGGTTGTTCATTTTCGGCATCGTCTTGTCGCGGGCGAGGCTCTCATGGCTCAGGCGCCAGATGCGGCCCATGCTGTGGAAACGATCGAGGCCGAACTCATCGACGCGGGCACGAAGATAGGTGCCGATCGGGGCGGACCAGGTGGCCTCCTGGATGATGCCGCGGTACATATCGACCACGTAGATCGTGCCATCCGGAGCGGTGGCGAGGTTGACCGGACGGAAGAGCGGGTCCGTGGACTTAACGAACTCGCTGCCGTTGTAGTAATTCTTCAGGGTGGTGACGCCGTCGGTGACGGTCGGCTGGATGCGGCGGACCACGCGGGCGATCGGCTCGTTGTAGAGGTACTGGCCCTGCAGGTCGGCCGGCATGCGGTGGGCGCGGACGATATTGGAACCGGAAGAGCCGGTCACGCGGGTCAGGGACCCGTCCGGCATGCGGACGTCCTGCATACCCTGCTGCATGTCCATGATGCGCACCGGGGCACCCCATGGGATGGTGAAATCATTTTCCCACTGGGCACCCGGGCTGAAGTTGCCGTAAACGATCGGGTACTGGAAATAGGATGGAACACCGCTGGCGCCGCCCTGGAACCAGAGCTTGCCATCGTTATCCTGGGCAATGCCCCACTGGGCGCCGTTGGAGCCGGTGGTCTCGCGGACGACCGTGCCATTCGGCATCTGGCGGAGACGGAAGGATTTCACCGTCATATAGAGCCAGTTGTCCATCGCCTGGGTGAGCAGGCCCTGCTGGTGCTCGACGTTGCCGGACTGGCCGACACCGGAGACAAAGAGCTCCTTCTTGTCCGCCACGCCGTCGTTGTTGGTGTCGGTGTACTTCCAGATGTCATCCTGGTCCGTCTCCATCGTGAGGAGGGTGTTCGGTCCGTAGGGCAGGAGGAAGCGGGGGAAGACGAGCTTGTCGATGAAGACGGTGTGCTTGTCGTAAACCCCGTCGTTGTTGGTGTCCTCGTGCAGCGAGATGCGGCCGTTGGGCTCGCGCTGGCGCTGCGCGTCGATCGTCAGCATGTAGCCGCGATCCTCCATGACAAACATGCGGCCGTTGCCGTCGAAGGCGATCGCGGTGGGTTCCTTGATGTCGCCGGCGCTCTCGGTGAGGACCGGATCCATCTTGTAGCCCGGCTGGAGCTGGAATTCCTTCTGCTCGTCCGCCGGGGTCTTGACCTTCACGACGTCGAGCTTGGGCGCCCAGTCGAAATTGGAGTAGGCCGGATCATCCTTGGTGATGCCGCCAATGCCGCCGGCGATGCGCGGAACGCCGCCCCGCCCGCCGCCACGGCCCGCGGCCGCAGCACCGGCGGCCGGAGCCGCCCCTTGGTTCGGGGCAGCAGGAGCGGCCGGAGGATTTTGGGCTTGGGCGAGGTCAACAGCGGCGAAAGCCGCGAGCAGGGGAAGCAGTTTCGGGACGGACAGCATTTTCATTGGGACAATAAGTCGCGCATAACCGGGTTGGTGGTGTGGGTAGACCGAATGCAGTCGCGCTAGGGGGTGACACGCCTGCCAGCTCAGTTAACCAGAAAGCGGAGCCTCGGGTATTGTAGGCTATGCCATAATCTTGGTCGAAAGCCGCCCTGAGGCACCAGAATAATAAACTCTGGCACTCACAGAACGACTCCCGGCATTCGCGGGGTTGCGAAATGCGGACAAGATCCGGCCCCGCGCTTGGCTCATCGATCTCCCTTGGCAGGGCCCGACAATCCCCAACGGGCAAGGCGGCCGACCTACCCGATCGAGCCGCAGAGCGTGCAGTAGTATTCGCGCGTCTTGGCCGCACAATCCTCGACCATCGCCTCGGTCGCGCCCGTCAGCGTGAACTTGGCCGAGGTCTGGATCCAATGCGGCGCCTCGCCCGGCAGGCCGAGGCCGAGGCCGAACGCGACGCCACCCGCAAGATTGAGGATGCCCGCCCCGACGTTCGAGGTCGTGCTGGCCAGCGGATCCAGGTGCCCGCGCACCGCCTCGACCACATCACCGGGAAAACGCCAGTGATCCAGCAGCGTGGCGGTGACCTCCGCCGCGGTGGTGCCGAACCGGCTCCGCTCCCACTCCGAAAGCATCGGGACGATCGCCGCGCCGGGATAGAGCTCGGTGGCCAGATCCTCCAGGATCACGCGGCCGAGGTTGCGCAGCAGACCCGAGGTGTAGGCCATCCCGGGATCCATCCCCGCGACGGGGGCGAGCAACTCGGCGGCCGCGGCGGTGGCCACGGCATTCTCCCAGAGCTCGGTGGCAGGAATTCCGAAGTGGTGCAGGTCCCGCTGGCAAAGCTGCTGCGTGGCGGCGATGCCGGCAACCCGGCTGAGCTCGCGAAGCCCCACGCGTGCCACGGCGCCGTCGAGCGAATCGTGGTGCGTCCTCAGGCCGAAGAGCACGCTGTTACTGAGGCGGATGATGCGGAACGTCAGCGCCGGATCGAGGCGGATGAGGCCGATGATCTCCCCCAGCTCAGTGGCGGGATCTTCCAGCCGCGCACGCAGGCGGCCGTAAGTCGCCGCGGAGGGGGCGAGCTTGCTGCCTAGGGTCACGATGGTGGCGCGATCGAGGGTCATGCGGAGAATGCGGCACGCCCAAGATCGGCACAAACCGGACCGGCCGTAGCCAAAAAAATCTCCCTCGCCGCTGCCTCCTTTTGCGCTTCACATCCGCCCTTCCCATGCCCGACGCGCCCGCCAACTCCGCCCGTCCGACCGGCCTTGAGTTCCCGGTCGACCTGCCGATTCCCGGCCGGCTGGCACTGGCCAAGGCGTACCTGGCCCAGGAGAACGCGCGCGTCCGCCAGCTGCACGAACAGGGCGGCTCGGGCCGCGCCGTGGCCCAGGCCCGGGCGGCCATGATCGACCGGCTCCTGCAGGCGCTCTTCGAGCAGGCCGTCGCCTCCTACATCAGCCGGCACGGTCCCCTGCCCTCCCCGGTGGTCCTGATCGCCCTCGGTGGCTACGGCCGCGCCGAGCTCAGCCCGATGAGCGACGTCGACATCATGTTCCTCTTCTCGGCCAAGGCCAAGGCCGCGGCGATGAAGCCACTACAGGAGCACCTCACGAACGAGATCCTCTACATCCTCTGGGACTGCGGCCTGAAGGTGGGCCACTCGACGCGGACCTTCGACGACGCCTTCGTCGAGGCCCGGAAGGACATCCAAACGAAGACCGCGCTGCTGGAGGCCCGCCTGATCGCCGGCTCGGCCTCGTTGTTCGAGACCTTTTCCCTGGCCTACCGCGGTTATTACCTGACCGAGGACCCCCGGGGCTACATCGCCTCCCGCCTCGCCGACCAGGTCGCCCGGCGGGCCAAGTTCGGCGACACCGCCTTCCTCCAGGAGCCGGAGATCAAGAACGGGGTCGGCGGCCTGCGCGATTACCAGAACACATGCTGGATGGCCCGGGTGAAGCTCGGCATCGCCACCCTCGACGACCTCGTGCCGCTGAACTACCTGCGCGCGGCCGAGCTCAAGCAGTTTCACGAGGCTTACGATTTCCTGCTGCGGGTGCGGAACGAACTGCATTTCCAGAGCAAGCATGCCGCCGACCTTCTCCCGCTGGATATCCAGCCGAAGATCGCGGAGAACCTCGGCTACCGCGCGGCCGACTGGCTCACCCGCGTGGAGGAGTTCATGCAGGACTACTACCGGGCGGCGCAGACGATCCTGCGCATCTCGCGCCTGATCGAAAACCGGCTCGCGCTCGCGATCGACCAGGAAAACAGCGGCCGCATCTCTTTCCGCGACATGCTCAAGACCCAGCGCTTCCAGCGGCCGAAGCGCCTCGACGGGTTCATCCTCCGCGGCCAGGAGCTCTCCGTCGAGAAGCCGGACGTTTTCCAGGCCGACCCGGTGCGCCTCGTCCGCGTCTTCCGCCATTGCCAGCAGCTGGGCTGCAAGCCGGACTTCCACCTCAACACGCTGATCCATGAGTCGCTGCCGCTGATCACGCCCGAGGTTACGCACTCGGTGGACGCCAACGTGAGCTTCCGCGCCATCCTCGCCGAGGTCGGCGCGGTCTATCCCACCCTCAACCTAATGCATGAGCTCGGCGTGCTCGGGAAGTTCATCCCCGAATTCGACCAGCTGACCTGCCTCGTGCAGCACGAGTATTACCACCGCTACACCGCGGACGTGCACACGCTGAACGCCATCCGGCAGCTCGACCTCATCTACACCGAGGCCGAGCCCATCACGTTGAAGTACCGCGCCGCGCTCCACGAGTCGGCGGACCCCGCGTTGTTGTACGTGACGCTGCTGCTGCACGACATCGGCAAGGCCGACGGGATCCAGGGCCACGCCGACGCCGGTGTCCGCATCGCGCAGCCCTTGCTGGAGCGGCTGCAGGTCGCACCCGCGGGACGGGAACTCGTCACCTTCGTGATCAAAAATCACCTTGCGATGGCACGATTCTGGCAGAAGCGGGATGTCGATGATCCGTCCACCGCAGCCGCCTTCGCCGAATTGGTTGGTGACACCGACCGACTCCGGCATCTTTACGTCCACACCTTCTGCGACGCGCGCGGCACCGCCGCGAGCCTCTGGAACAGTTACAAAGACACGCTTCACACCACCCTCTTCCACGCCACGCTCGAGCGCCTGAACCACGGCGCCGCCCTCGACCTCCGTTACCGCGAAAAGAAGCACATGATCCTCCAGGACCTCATCACGAAACAGATCCCCGGCATCAGCTCCGATGAGATCACCGCCCACTTCAATCTCCTCCCGGAGCGCTACTTCATCCACACTGACACCGCGGAAATCGCGCTGCACATCCGGATGGTGAACCGCCTGCTGCAGTCCATCACCGAGACCGACTCGGTCGGCTCGCTCAAGCCGGTGATCGAGTGGCAGGACGACCTCAACCGGTCGCTCACCGTGGTCAATGTCGTGACCTGGGACCGCGCCGGCCTCTTCTACAAGCTCGCCGGGGCGTTCAGTGTCGCGGGGCTCTCGATCCTCGGCGCGAAGGTCATCTCGCGCAGCGACCACATCGCGATCGACACCTTCTACATCGTCGAGCCGGCCCGCGGCGTGGTGCAGAACATGATCGCGCAGGAAACATTCGCCAAGACGATCGAGTCGGCGCTCGTCACCAACAAGGACCTGTATCCGGAGATCGTGGCACAGGCCAAGCGCCTGGGCAGCCGCCGCGGGACCGCCGCGGGCGAGGCGCTGCATGCCAGCTTCCCCCCGACGGTCGAGGTCTACCACGAGCTGGCGATGCACCGGATCATCGTCGAGATCCAGGCCTACGACCAGATCGGCCTGCTGTACCAGCTGGCCAAGACCATCTCCGACCACGGTTTCGACATCACCTTCGCCCGCATCGGCACTGAGCGCGGCGTCGCGATCGACACCTTCTACATCGAGTCGGCCAACCGCGAGGCGGTCGAGGGCGACACGCGCCTCGTCGCCCTGCGCGATGCGATCGCCAAGGTGATCGCCCCGGCGCCAGTGGCGGTCGTCGCGAAATAACGCCGGCGGAGATTGTGGATGGGGCTGGCCCGCTGGGCCGGCCGCGATCCGCCAAACCTGTTTTGCCGCAGAGGCACAGAGAGCACAGAGCCCACGCCTCGTTGTTTTTGTAGTTGGGTTTACGAACCCCTCCTCCTACTGGAGCGTTAAGCGTTGAGCGTTCGCCCGGTGACTTGATCCGATCCGGCCGACACCTCGGCCTAACTTCACCCAGTTTACCTCCCGGCCGGCGGGGCACCCGCGTTGCCCTCGAGGTAATAGGTCTGGGTGCCCACGCGGCTGACCTTGAGATACTGCTGCCACGTCCGGCCTCCCGCGCTCGCGTTGGCCTGCAGGGTTTCAGTTTCGACCCTGGGCGCCGCCGTGCTGCCGGCGAGGGCCTCTTCCAGCACCCGGCCGTCCATGCCCGCGGGCGGCGTGAGCCCAAGCAACCGCAGGACCGTCGGAGCCACATCGCTGTTGGCACTCGGAACCTCGCTGCGCAGCCCGCTCCGGAAGCCGGGACCGGAGGCGATCAGCGTGTTGCTCATGTCAAAGCGGGAAAGGCTGCCGTGCATGCCTTGGCCGGGATTGTACCCGGTGGAGGAGCTGAGCAGCAGGCCGGGCAGCCCGCCGGGCCGCGGCGCATCGGCGGCCCAGCGCATCGACATCACGACATCCGGCGCGGTCGGGCCGTCGAGCCCGGCATCGGTGAGGGAAAACGTTCCGGTGAACTTCTCCCGCGTAAAGATCACCCCGGCGTAGTTGGTCGTCTGCAGGTGACGCACCAGACGCTCGGCCACCGCGCGATCGCGACCCAAGACGTAGAACGTGACGAGGCCGCCCAAGGGCACGCCGACAATGCTCCCGTTCTCGGGCTTCTCCAGGAAGCCGCCGCCCACCGGGAAGCCCTGTTTGCTCACATCCGTCAAAACGTCGACGCTCTGCGCGATGGTCGAGAACCCGTGGTCCGACACCACCATGAGGTTGGTCCGGGCGCGCCGGCCTCCGGCGTCGAGCGCCGCCAGCAGCAGTCCGAGGTTGTCGTCACTGCTCTTGAGCGCGAGGCGCGATTGGGGGCTGCCCGGCCCGGTGCCGTGCTGGGAATAGTCCGGCTCACTGAGCCAGAGCACGCTGAGCGCGGGAAGCTCCCCGCCCGCCCAAATTACCTTGGTCAGGGCTTCGGTGGTCCAGCGGTCCTGCCGGCCGTTCACAAAGTAGCGACGGTCGGTCACGGGCGGAATCGGCCCGAGCGCTGCCACGAGGCGATCCTTGAAGGCTCCGGGGATCGTCGATCCACCATAGAGCGTGGGTGACTCGACCGTGCGATTGGCCCAGTCGCGGTCCCAGAGCATTGCCACGGCCTTGGTCCCGGTGACGGCGGTGCGGAGGCCCTGCGCGCGCAGGATCTGCGGCAGGGTCTGGACGGAGATCCAGCGCGAGGCCCGGTCGCCCGTCCACGCCGCCCACTCGTCTTCCATCGCCACCGGAAAGAGCGGATCCACCTCCGGCCGGTATTCGACGTTCCCGACCACGCCACTGCGCCCCGGGCGCATCCCGGTGGCCAGGGCCGTGCCGTTGACCTCAGTGGAGGAGACGTAGACCGGATGATGGTTGATGAAAAACGTGCCCCCCTTGGCCAGGGCGGTGAGATTCGGCATGTCCGCCTCGACCACCGAATCCGGCCGCAGTCCGTCCATCACCACGATCACCACCGGATCGGCGGAGGCAGCCCGGGCGGTCAGCAGGAGCAGGCAGGCGACCAGGGCGGGACGGGACTTGCGCATCGGGCCAGAAGGGTGCTCCGGGCCCAATCTGTCAAAACCCCATCGCGGGCAGAAATGGTTCTCAGCCCAACAATTGCAGCCGGCCGGAAACCAAGCGGGCGGGGTGCCGTCATTCAGCCAGAAATGCATTTACAAACGAAACAGCCGGGTGACACGCTCCGGCCGTCTTTTTGCCGAGTTGGCGCCGCACCGCGCCGGTCGCACTGAGCACCTTTGCTGATGTTCCAACCCGTTCAGGACGTCCTCGAGACCTTCCAGCCGATCACCCTCTCCGAGATGGACAGCGTGAAGCTGATGGATCGCACCGACACCAAGTTCGTTTTCCCGGTCAGCCAGCTGCCGCAGATCCTGCGCGAGGTGCAGGACAGCTACCGCGCCCTCGTGGTATCGGGCACCCGGCTGAGCAAGTACGAGACGCTCTACTACGACACCGCGGACTTCGACCTCTACCACCGGCATCACGCCGGGCGCTCGCAGCGCTTCAAGGTCCGGTCGCGGCGCTATGTGGAGTCCGACCTCTGCTTCTTCGAGGTCAAGTACCGCAACAACAAGGGACGTACGATCAAGAACCGGATCCGCACACCCCTGATCGAGGACCATATCTCCGAGAACCCGGCGCGGTTGCTGGGCGAGTTGACCAACCTCGACCCGGCCAGCCTGAAGGGCACCATCTGGGTGAACTACCAGCGGGCGACCCTGGTCAGCAAGTCCACCGCGGAGCGACTGACGCTCGACCTCGGCCTTTCGTACCGCACCGCCCACGAGTCGATCGACTTCAGCAAGATGG
>CAMDOO010000097.1 GCA_945903545.1 Opitutus sp. GAS368
CTCACCTCGCCGCCCGCCGTCTCCGGCGGGCGGCCCTGTCCCCACTCCTACCACTGTCAGGCAAACCTCATTCGTTTACCCAACCCCACCATGAATAAAGTCATCCGCAGTCTCACCCTCGCCGTTGCTTGCACCGGCGCTGTCCTCGCCGCCGAGCCCAAGCGCATCCTCCTCGTCACCGCCTCCACCGGCTTCCGTCATAGCTCCATCGAGCCCGTGGAAAAGGTCCTCCGTGAACTCGCGGCCAAGACCGGTGAATTCACCATCGTCTCCACCTCGGAAAGCGCCGACTACCCGAACTACGCCGCCGGCCGCGGCGGAGCCTCGATCGCGTACGGCACCTCCGCCCAGCAGGCCGCGGTCAATACCGCCCTCGGCACCAACCTGGCGGCTGTCACCCTGAAGGCCACCGCCGCCAAGACGGCGCTGACCCAGGCCAGCTTCTCGGAGCCAACGGCCATCAACGCCCGCGCCGCGGAACTCGCCACCGCGGAACAGGCGCTCGCGACCGCCCGCGCCTCCGCCTTCCTCGCCCTCCAGACCACGCCCAACAAGCTCAGCAGCGACCAGGTCGCGATCCTGACGGGCGCCAAGGCGGCCCCCGCCGTGCCCGAGTTGGTCACCAAGGTTCTCGCCAAGGCCATGAGCCTAGAAAACCTGAACAAATTCGACGCGATCTACTTCAACAGCACGGTCGGCGAGCTGCCGTTCCCGGACAAGGACGCCTTCTTCAAGTGGGTGGCCGACGGCCACGCCGTCATCGCCAACCACGCCGGCTCCGACTCGATGCACCAGACGCCCGAGTACGCCAAGATGCTCGGCGCCGAGTTCCAGCGCCACTACCAGCAGGCCGTCGGCACGATCGTAAACTTCGACGCGAAGCACCCCGCCACCGCCAACTGGGGCGCGATGCGTGAGATCCACGAGGAGCTCTACATGTTCCGCCCGAACAACTACGACCGCACCCAGGTCCACACCCTCCTCACCATGGTCGAGCAGCCGGCGGATGGTAATCCCAACGGTCTGGCCCCCGGTGCGCCAGTCTGGTACCCCGTTTCCTGGACCAAGATGTACGGCAAGGGCCGCGTGTTCTTCACCTCGCTGGGCCACCGTGAGGATGTCGTTGATCCCACTTGGAAGGACGCCAACGGCGAGCGCCGCAACGCGCCTGAGGTCGCCATGGCCTTCCAGGAACACCTGCTCGGCGGCATCCGCTGGGCCCTGGGCCTCCGCGAGGGTGACGTGACCCCGCAGATCAAGACGCAGCTGCCCGCGTCAGCCATCCCGGCCCCCGCGGGTCGCGGCGGCGCTGGTGCGGCCCCTGGCGCCGCGCCCGCCGGCGGCGGCCGTGCCGGTGCTCCGGCTCCCGCCGCTGCTCCCGCCCCGGCGGCGCCTGCCGCTCGCTGAGCACGCCTGAATTGATTCAAACCCGGAGGGCCCTGCGCCCTCCGGGTTTTTTGTGCCCGCTTCCGACAACTCCGGGAGGTTTAGAGCAGTTTTAAAAATACTGTAGCCGGGGTCGTTGACCCCGGTGCCTTGGGATCACGAATGAAGCATGGCAAACCGGGTCAACGACCCCGGCTACAGAAATCCTTAAACCGCTCCAATCACGGATTGCACGGATTACGCAGATGGGAACCCCGGACATCCGAACCAGTTTTCACAGGAGGACACGGAGGAAAGGGAGACCTGATTCCGGAGATTCTCCGTGCTCTCCGTGCCCTCCTGTAAAACTGCCGTGGGATCGATTTCGAATCCGTGCAATCCGTGGTTGATAAGCGGATTGGAAAAAACGCGGACAACCAGCGCTCACTCCGCCCGCACCGGCGCTGTGCCATCGGCGAACTCGGCCGCCATCAGCTTGCCCGGCTTCACCTGCGCGCGGCGCGTGACCGGCTGCCCGGACTCGTCGCGCACGATCGCAAAGCCGCGGTTCAGCACCGAGGCCGGGCTGGCCGACTGCAACCGCTTCCACAGCGACAACAGCCGCTGGGACTCATCCTGGATGCGCAGCTCGGGTGGCCGCGCCGTGAACCGGCCCCGCACCTGGGCGAGTTCGCCGTGGTGGGCCTGCACTGCATGCCTCAACGCCGCCCCGAGCCGGTTCGAAAGGTCGTCCAGCCGCAGCCAGCCCTGCTCGAGCTGCGCCGCCGGCGCCAGGAGCCGGAGCCGCGACCGCGCGTGGTCGAGGCGTTCGCCTGCCTGCCGCCGCGCCCGCGTTGCCCGTTCGCCGAGCGCGTCGCCCGCCTGCGCCACGCGCTCGGCGCAGGCCACGAAATGGCTCGAGATCAGCTCGGCCGCCGCGCTCGGGGTCTCCGCCCGCACGTCGGCCGCAAAATCGCAGAGTGTGAAATCGATCTCGTGCCCGACCGCCGAGATCACCGGCACCTTGCAGGCCGCCACCGCGCGCACCAGCGGCTCCTCGTTGAAGGCCCACAGGTCCTCCAGGCTGCCGCCGCCGCGCCCGATCACGAGGAGGTCGAAGATGCCCAGCTCCTGCGCGAGCTGCAGCATCGCCACCATCTCCGCGGCGGAGCCCTCGCCCTGCACCTTGGCCGGCAGCACCACGATGCGCCCGCGCCAGCCGCGCCGCACCAGGATCCGCAAAAAGTCCTGCAGCGCCGCTCCGGTCGGTGACGTGATGAAACCCACCGTCGCCGGCATCTCCGGGATCGGCCGCTTTTTCTCCGCCGCAAAGAGTCCCTCGTCCGCGAGCCGCTTTTTCAGCTCCTCGAACTCCCGCTGCAGCCGGCCCACGCCGTCCTCAATCACCGCCCGGACAATCAGCTGATAGTTCCCGCGCACCTCGTAGACGCTGATTTCGCCATAGACCAGGACCTGCAGGCCGTCGCGCAGCTTCACGGTCTGCCGCGCGGCATCGCCCCGGAACAGCACCGCGCTGAGCTGCGCGCCCGCGTCCTTCACCGAGAAATACACATGCCCGCTCGACTGCGCCCGCAGGTTCGAGACCTCGCCGCGCACCCAGCCCGGCCGGATGCCTGATTCCAGGAGCGTTTTAACGCGCCGCGTGAACTCCGTGACCGACTCGATCCGGTCGGACGCATCCGCGAACAGGGAATCGTCGCCGAGTTTCATGACGATTTGAGTCCGGACCGTTCGGGAAATCCACCAAGCCGGTTGGCCGCAAAAAGGCGTCCCTCGACCCGCTCGGGACCTTGAGCCTGCCGAAACGGCGAAGGATCCTCCTGCTCCGGCGGCGTCTCCATCGCGCCTATAGGCGTGCGGGGGACTCGATTCGCAGCCCCGGAAATTTTGTGCCTTATTGCGGCCATCATTCCGAAGTTGGGTTACGGCTTGGCCGCGTTCTTCCGCTTCGCCCCGTAGTGCCGGCGCACGAGATGCGTGCCCGCGGAAACCACCGCCAGCACGCCGATTGCCACCAGCACCAGGCGGCCCTGTCCCGACATCAGGGCATTGCCGAAAAGCACGAAGGCCGTGGCCTGCGGGAGCACCAGCAGGCCGGACACCGTCAGGTACCGGCCCGGCGGCACGTCCGCGAGGCCCAGGAGATAATTCTGGACCAGAAACGGAATGCCGGGCGTGAGCCGGAGGATGACGATCAGGTCGATGACATCCCCTGATTCGACCTCGGGCAGCTTGTAACCGAGCCGTTTGACCAGCCCATTCAGGACCGGCCGCAAGCCGCGGCGCGCCAGGGCATAGGTGAGCACCAGATTCACCGTCGTCGCCACCAGCGACCAGAAGACAACCATGGGCATGCCCAGTGTCGGTCCAAAAATCGAACCCACCGGCAACGCAAACGTGAGCATCGGCGCGCCCAACCCAGGCAGGATCGCCATCGCCGAGAAATAGGCCAGTGGACCGGCCGTCCGCACGGTCTCCATCACCTGGCTCCACAGTTCCTTGCCCTGCGCCAGCAACGCCTTGGGGTCACCGCTCAGGAGCACCGCTCCCACCACGACAAGCACCAGCACCGCCGCGACAGCAAGTTTGAGAACCGGGAGCTTTTTTCCGGACGTGGCATCCGATGACATCGGCCGAGCCTGTCCGCCCCCGCGCCGCGCCGTCAAGCGCCCCGGCCCGAAGCGGAGGGACTGAGGATCAGAGGATCGGAGGGCCAGAAGGCCAGATATTCAGATCCTCCGATCCTCTGATCCTCGGACCCTCCGGTCTACAGCGCGTCCTGGTAAAGCGTCTCGTAGGCCTTGGCTGCGCCCGACCAGCTGAAGTCGCGGGTCATGCCGTTCCGCCGCACGGTCGCGAGCCGGGTCGGATCGCGGTAAAGCTTGAGCGCGCGCTCCAGGCCGTTGCGCAGACCCTCGGCGGTCGGCGGGAAGACGAGGCCCGTGCCGTTGGCCGGGTTCTCGTCCGCATCGATCACCGTGTCGGCCAGGCCGCCCACGCGGCTGACGAGCGGCACGGTGCCGTAGGCCTGCGAGTACATCTGGTTCAGGCCGCAGGGCTCGAAGAGCGACGGCATGATGAAAAAGTCCGCACCCGCCTCGATCAGGTGGCTCATCCCCTCGTCCAACCGCGTGCTCAGGCTCACCAAGCCGGGCGCCGCGGCCACGAGGTCGGCGAGCGCCTTCTCAAACCGTTTCTCACCGGAGCCCAGCACGACGAGCCGGCACATGTTGGCCGCAAAGAAGTCCGCGTTCGCCAGCAGCAGATCGATGCCCTTCTGCTCCGCGAGCCGGCAGACCATGCCGAAGATCGGGCCGTTGAGATCCTTCTTCAGCTTGTGCTGCCGGATCAGCTCCCCGCGGCAGGTCGCCTTGCCCGCGAGGTTGTCCGCCCCGTACTGCGCCGGCAGCAACGCGTCGGTCGAGGGATTCCAGACCGCCGGGTCGATGCCGTTGAGCAGGCCCGAGAGATCCTCGAGCCGCGTCGCCACCACGCCCTCGAGTCCGCAGCCGAACTCGGGCGTCTGGATCTCCTTTGCGTAGCGCGGGCTTACCGTGGTGACCCGGTCGGCGAAGAGGATGCCGCCCTTCATCATGCTGACCTGCCCGTAGTACTCGAGGCCGTCGATCCCGAGCAGGTCCATCGGCAGGTTGGTGCGCGGGAACGAGCCCATCGGAAAAATTCCCTGGAAGGCGATGTTGTGGATCGTGAAGACCGTCTGCAGCGCGAGCGTCGCCCCGTGGCGGCGCTCGGCGTAGCGCAGCATCACGGGCAGCAGCGCGGCCTGCCAATCGTGCGCATGGACCACGTCGGCCTGGAGGCCGAGCAGCCGCAGGGTCTCGACCACCCCCTTCACGAAGAAGATGTAGCGGTGATGGTTGTCCTCGAAATCGCGCTCCCCGTTGCCGTACAGGCCCCGCCGGTCGAAGTATTCCTCGCGGCAGACGAGGTAGATCGTGAGGTTCTTGCGGGGCGAAAACGCCCGGACGTCACCCGAGACGAACATGTCGCCCATCTCGATCTTGAGCGGGAGCCGGCGCCCGGCCGCCGCGGCGTCCTTGTGGTCCAAAACCGCCCGGTAGCCCGGCAGGAAGACCGAAACCTCGTGCCCCCGGTCCGCCAGCACCCCCGCCAGGGCGCCCACGGCGTCGGCCAGGCCGCCAGTCTTGACGTACGGAAACATTTCCGAGGCGACATGGACGATTTTCATCGCGCCACCGTAGACCGAATATTTCCTGAATCCATGAAATACTCGCCGGGCGCGATCCCTTGACCCGGCGGATTCCCCGGCGGAATGTCCCCGCCAGCTGGCCGATCCCAAAATGTCACCCGGGGAACGCCGCACCGGGTCCGATCCCGGAATCTCGGCTGACCACCCTCTCTCAATGACCCACCTTCGCGACAAGCTCCTCGAGCTCCTGCGCTCCCCCGATTACCGTCCCGCCGACGAGGCGGGCCTCGCCCGTGCCCTCGGGCTCGGCAAGAAACAGCGCGGGATGGTCTCGCACGAGGTGCGGCAGCTCGTCGCGGAAAACGAGGCCGTGCGCGGCCGCGGCGGCGTGGTGAAGATCCGTGTTTCCGAGCTGCCCAAAACCACGGTCCCGAGCCGGCCCATCTTCCAGCCCCGCTCCGTGCGTCTCGCCGCCGGCGCCGCGGCCGCGCCGTTCGATCCGGCCGCCGCCAAGCCTGCCCCGGCCATCTTCCAGCCCTCGAAGTTCAAGGCGACCCATCCGGCCCCCGCCGCCACCCACGGCCCCGCCTCCGCCCACGGCAAGCACAAGAAAGCCGCCCCCGCGGCCGAAACCCCGCGGCCCAAGACCACTGCCACCGCCGACGGCATCACCGGCCGCATCCAGTTCCGCTCCGGCGGCAGCGCCTTTGTCGTCACCGCCGGCGAGCGCAAGGGCGACCCGTCGATCCAGATTTTTCCCGAGGATGCCGGCACCGCCCTCCCCGGCGACACCGTGGTCGTGCGCCTGTTTCCCGGCCGCAAGGGCAAGCGCGTCGGCGAGACCGTCGGCCGCGTGATCGAGATCGTCGAGCGCGCCCGTGAGACCGTCGTCGGCGAACTCCGCCGCGTCGGCCGCAATTTCGTGGTCGCCGCCGATGATCCGAAATTCCCGCTGGAGGTCCTCGTGCCCGATCCCGCCAAGTCCGGGATCAAGCCGGTCCCGGCCCCCGGCGACAAGGTCATCGCCCGCCTGCTCGAGTGGAACGACCGCGGCTCGCCCCTGCGCGGCGAGCTCACTTCCCGGCTCGGCCGGACCTGGGAGCCGCGCGCCGAGCTGCTCGGCGTCTACGCCAAGTTCAACCTCGATCCCCGCTTCCCGGGCGAGGTCGAGGCGGAGGTCGTGGGCCTGCCCGACACCGTCCGGCCGAAGGAGCTGGCCAACCGGCTCGACTACCGCGAGTCCGCGGTGTTCACGATCGATCCCGATGATGCGAAGGACTTCGACGATGCCCTCTCTGTCGAGACGCTCGACGGCGGCGACACCCGCGTCGGCGTGCACATCGCCGACGTCTCCGCCTACGTGAAGCCCGGCACCGCGCTCGACCGCGAGGCCCAGCGCCGCGGCAACTCCACCTACCTTGTGGGCACGGTCATCCCGATGCTCCCGGAGAAGCTCTCCAACGGCCTCTGCTCGCTCGTCGAGGCCCAGGACCGCCTCTGCAAGGCCGCCTTCCTCACCTTCGGCCCCAACGGCCGCCTGAAGGAGACCACCTTCGGCAACACCGTGATCCGGAGCCGCAAGCGCCTGACCTACAAGCAAGCCTACGCCCTGCTCTTCGAGGACAGCTTCGCCAAGATCCGCGCCCTTCCCCTCCCTGCCAAGCACCAGACCGGCTCGACGGGCCGCGCGCTGTCGTCCCTGTCCGACCGGGAACTGTCCGACCTGCAGGGCTGGATCCGCAACCTCTGGGCGATCGCCAAGCGCCTCCGCGCCGACCGCATGGCCCACGGCAGCCTCGACCTCGACATGCCCGAGACGAAGATCTTCGTCGACGCCGAGGGTTACGCCGACCGCCTCGAGAAGATCGAGCACGACGAAAGCCACCAGCTGATCGAGGAGTTCATGCTCGCCGCCAACGAGGCCGTCGCCCGCCTCACCCGCGTGCACAAGCTCCCCTCGCTCTACCGGGTGCACGACGATCCCGACGCCGAGCGCCTCGCCGAGTTCCGCATGGTCCTCAAGACCCACCTCGTGGACGTCGGCGACCTCTCGCAGCGCAGCGAAATCGTGAAGTTGCTCAAGCTGCTCCACACCCACCCGCAGGGCTACACCCTCCGCACGCAGCTCCTGCGCAGCCTGCGCAAGGCCGCCTACGCCGCGACGCCCGACGGCCACTACGGCCTGCACAAGAAGGACTATACCCACTTCACCTCGCCGATCCGGCGCTACTCCGACCTCCTCGTGCACCGGGTGTTCGACACCTACCTCGTGAAGCACGCCGGCTACCCCGCCCACCCCGGTCAGTTCGTGGGCTACGACCTCCCGAAGATGCAGGCCCTCGGCGAGCACCTCACCCTCACCGAGATCAACAGCGCCGAGGCCGAGCGCGAGAGCGTGAAGATCAAGCTGCTCGAGTTCTTCGAGCGCGAGGTGAAGCGCCAGCCGCCCACCCGCTTCAAGGCCGTCATCACCGACGTCCGCCCCAACGGCTTCTTCATCGAGCTCGTCGAGTCCATGACCTTCGGCCTCGTCCCCGCCGCCGCCCTGAAGGACGACCGCTACTTCCCGAACTCCGACGGCACCGCCCTCGTCGGCCGCAAGACCCACCGCAAGTTCGAGCTCAACGGCCGCCTCGAGGTCGAGGTCCACGCCGTCGACCGCTTCAAGCGCACGATCGACTTCCGGCCGGTGTGAGAGCTTCGATCCGTTTTTAACCGCGGATTTCACGGATTTACGCGGATTGCCGAGGTAGGGCTGAGGCGGTGCCTCAGCCGCGATTTTTCGATCAGGCAAAGAGGTGAGGAACGCTCATCTGCACTGATGTTCGCTGATATTTTCGGATCCGTTTTCCTCCATGAACGTTCCGAAAATCCCGTCCGTTCTCTGCGGTCCCTGCGCTCTCTGCGTGACAAAGGATCGGATAGCTGAGCATGCCGGTGACCGGCTTGTTCATGTGGTGGGTGTCGGCCACGAGCACGACCTTCGGGCACTTCAAGGCCGCAAGGTTCTTCGGCTGGTTGAACCAGCTCGCGTCCACGAGGCAGACCACCACGTCGGGCTGCTGATCCGCGGGCAGGCGCGCCGCCACGGCGGCGAGGTCGTACTCGCCCTTCGGCGTGGCGAGGGAGACGAAACGGCCCCCGATCTCGCGGTCCTGGAAGAACGGCCCGCAGTTCACCTGCTCATCCGCAAGCTGCGGGGGAGCCATGTAGTGGGCAGCGGAACAGGTCGAGAAGAGGATGCGCATGAATAATCCGGGCTGCG
>CAMDOO010000098.1 GCA_945903545.1 Opitutus sp. GAS368
GGACAGCCTCGGATCCAGCCGCAGCGCCTCCTGCAATTCCAGCCGCGCGCCATCGATGTCCCCCAGGTTGCCCAGCACCGTGCCGAGGGAACTGTGCGCCGGCGCGCTCCCCGGCTTCAGGCGCACCGCCTCGCGGGCGTGGGGCAGCGCCTCCTGCGGCCGCCCGAGGGCCGCGAGGGTCAGCGCCAGCAAACCATGAGTCTCCGACGAGGGCTGGAGCGCGAGCGCCGCCTCGAGTTCCGGCACGGCTTCCGGAAGCCGGCCCGCCTGATAAAGCGCCTGGCCGAGATTGTTGCGCGCGCGCTCATTGCGCGGCTGGTGCCGCACCGTCTGCTCCCAGAGCGCGACCGGGGTGCGGTAGTCATGGTTGCGCGCCGCGGTCCCGCCGGTCCAAAGCACGAGGACCACGACCCCGGCGATCCCCGCCACGCGGCAACCCAGCCTTCCCAGGCCCCACGCCAGCGCCACCACGACCGCGGCCAGCGGCAGGTACATGCGGTGCTCGGCCATCGTCTGCGTCGCCAGCGGCACCACGCTCGAGCTCGGGGCCAGGATGACAAAAAACCACGCCCCCAGGAAACCCGCCATCGGACGCCGCACCAGCGCGTAAGCGGTGAGACCCAGCGCGGCGAGGATCGCCAGCCCAGGCACCCAGACCTCGCCAAGACTCCGCGCGACGCCCGTGCCGTAATCGATCACCAGCGGGTGCGGCCAGAGGGTCAGGTGGACATACAGCACCAGCGCCTTCGCCTGCGTTAGCAAATAGGACCAGGAACTCACGGTGTCCGCTCCCCCCAGGCCGTTGCCACGACTCGCCCCGGATTTCCACATCAGCCAGAAAACCATCAGCATTGTCGCCGCCAGCGCCAGATGCAGCCCGCGGCGCACCTTCCACGCCGCTGCGAAGCTCCCGGCAAAAAAAGTCCGGTCAAACAGGAAGACCAGCAGCGGCGCCGTCACCATCACTTCCTTGGTCGCCATGCCGCCCAGGCACGCCGTCACCGCCGCCACCGGCCACCACCGCGAGGCCGGGTTCTCCGCCGCGCGCACGAAGGCATGGAACGTCGCCAGGAAAAACATGCCCATCAGTGACTCCGTGCGCTGCACCACAAAGGTCACGGACTCCGTCTGCAGCGGATGCAGCATCCACCCGAGCGCGATCGCCAGCGCGAGCCAGGCCGGAGCGACGCCGATCTTTTCGCGCATCGCCGGGAGCCCCAGCGTCCGCCGCACCACGCCGTAAAGCGCCAGCGCCGCCAGCAAATGGATCGCGAGATTCGCCAGATGGTAACCCAGCACCTCGAATCCCCCGACCGCATGGTTCAGCGCGAAGCTCAGGTTAACCAGCGGCCGGCCGTCCACGCTCGATCCGTCCGCCGGCGGGGAAAGCGGCCCACCCAAGGGCCAGAGCTGGCGGATCGTCGGGTTCTGGTGGAGCGAGAAAAAATCATCGAACAGGAAGGGCGTGCGGAGGCTGTTCGCGTAGGCGAGGAAGCCAGCCAGCACGATGATCGCGGCCGGCCAGGGCCAGCGGAGCCCGGCGACCGGCGGCGCGAATTGCACGGCGGCCCGACTCATTGGGACGCCGGCGGATTCCGCCGCAGCTCGGCGAGCATCTCCCGGGCGCGCGTAAGGCCCGGGTCGATCCGCAACGCCTGCTCCAGGTGCGCCGCCGCCTCGCTGTTCCGCCCGCCGAGGCGCAGGAGTGCGACGGCCAGGTTGAAATGGGCGGGGGCGTTGTCCGGGCTCAGGCTCGCCGCCAGCGCAAACGCCCGCGCCGCCTGGTCGGGCCGCCCCGCCGCCATGCCCACATTACCAAGGTTGAAATGCAGGTTCGCCACCAGGGCGGGCTCCGTGGCCTTCGCCAGGGCCCGGTTGAAAACGTCCGTGGCCTCGGCCAGCTTTCCCGTCTGCGCCAGCGCGCTGCCCCACCCGCTCAGCGCCTCAGCCTGCTCCGGCGCGAGCCGCGCCGCCTCAGACAGGTGCACCAGCGCTTCCGGGGCCCGATCCCTTTCGAGGAGCAGGAGCCCGAGATTGATGTGGGCATCGGTGTATTTCGGATCGAGCTCCACCGCCGCCGTGTAACGCCCGATGGCATCGTCGATCCGGCCGAGGTTCGTGAGTGACAGGCCGGCGTTGAACAGCGTCCGCGGCTGCTCGGGCAAAATCCGCAGCGCCTCCGCGTAGGCCGCCAGCGCCTCCAGCTCCCGGCCCTGCTCGGAAAGCAGCTGGCCGATGTTGGCGTGGGCCCGCGCGTTCTGCGGACGCTTCGCCGCGATGTCCTGCCAGAGCCCCAGCTCGCTCTGGTAATCGCGGTTGCGGGCCACCGTGACCGCCCCCAGCGCGACGGCCAGCGCGACCCCCGCGCCCAAGGCCGACCGGCCCAGCGCGCGGTGCAGGGCCACCGCCGCCAGCGCGGTCACCGCCGCCAGCGCCAGGTACATGCGGTGCTCCGCGATCACCTGCGTGGCCACCGGCACCACGCTCGAGCTCGGCGCAAGCAGGAGGAAGAAAAACGCGAGGGCGAAGCCGACCCTGGGACGCCGGACCAGCGACCAGACGGTGGCGCCTAGCAGCGCCAGCACCACGAGGCCCGGCACGATGACCTCCGCCGGATCGCGGATCAGCCCGATGCCGTAGTCGAAGACCAGCGGCGCCGGCCAGAGCGCGAGCCGCAGGTAATGCGGAACCGCCCAGGCCTGGGTGAGGAGATAATGCCAAGGCGACACCTGCGCCGACAGTCCCGCCGTCCCACCCCGCCCCGCCGAGCCCGCCACCAGCCACGCCAGCGGCAGCCAGGTGGCGAACAGGGCGAGGTACAGTCCCCGCCGCTGCCGCCAGGCGTCGCGAAAGTTTCCCGCGACAAAGGTCCGGTCGAGCAACAGCACGACGAGCGGCGCCACCACCATGGTCTCCTTGCAGAAAACCCCGAGCAGGCAGGCCGCCACCATGACGCCCTGCCAGACCCGCCGCCGCCCGGCATCCGTCTCCCCGGTGCCGCGCAGGAAGGCGTACAGCGTCAGCAGCAGGAACAGCCCCGCCAGCGACTCCGCGCGCTGCGCGATATAGGTCACCGACTCGGTCTGCAACGGATGCACCATCCAGAGCAGCGCCGCGACCCACGCCACCGGGTTCCAGCCCGCATCCCCCGGCGCAATGTCATCTATTAGTTGACGTTTCCCGGCGGGAACCGAGGGCAGGAGCCGACGGAGGATGCCGTAGAGCACGAGGCCGGCGCACAGGTGGATCAGCAGGTTGGTGGCGTGGTAGAGGCCCACCTCGGTGCCGCCGAGGAGGTAGTTGAGCGCGAGCGTCACGTTCACCAGCGGCCGGCCGCTGGATGTCATGCCGTCGGCCGCCGGCGGGAAGAACGAACCCGCCAAACTCCGGATCGAGGGGTTGCGCTCGATCACGTCGCGGTCGTCAAAGACGAACGGGGCGCCGAGCCCGTTCAGGTAGACCGCCAGACCCGCCAGCACCAGAACCACGGCCGCCACCCAGGCACGGGTGGACGCAGTAGGGGCACGGGACGGCGAGGTCGGGGGCATGGGTGAACGCAGGCAAACCGGACTCCTCCCCTGCATCAAACCCGATTGTGACCGGCCTGGGCAGGGCTGAAGCGGTGCCGCAACCGCGCTGGGGATTTCGGGCCGGTTTTGCCACAGGCACAGAGGTCACAGAGCCCAAGCCTCGTCGTGATCAGATACCGGTCGGCCATGTGCCCCGGATAACTCCAACCATGCAGCGATGCTTTGGGTCCGAATCGGAATCAAAAGACGAGGCTCGGGCTCTGTGACCTCTGTGCCTTGTGGCAAAACTTCCGAAAGCAGCTAGCAAGGGTTCAGCGCCTGCCCTGCAGCCGGTCGAACTCGGCGCGCTCGACCGCCGCCTCCGCGGGGCGGCCGGCCTCGAACAGCGCCTGCGCGAGCAGGCGGTGCAGGTCGGCGTCGGTGGGCTTGAGCTCAACCGCCCGGCGCAGCCGGAGCACCGCCTCGTCGAAACGGCCGACCGAGGCGAGGGCGCCGCCAAGGTTGCGATGAAAGTCGGGATCGTTCGGCGCCCAGCGCAGAGCCTCCTGGAAGCGCGCGATCGCCTCCTCGCGGCGGCCAAGGCGCTGCAGGACTCCCCCCAGGTTGTTCAGCGCCTCGGTCAGCTGGGGCCGCACGCGCAGGGCCTGCTCGTAGTAGGGCACGGCCTCGGCATACCGGCCGGTGTCGAGCCGCAGCCCGCCGAGGTTGTGCGCCGCCAGCCAGCAGTCGGGATTCCGGCGCAGGATCGTCTGATAAAAAATCTCGAGGTTCTGGTACCCCCGGGTCTGCCGCGCCGAGAGCGCGGCGAGGAGGAGCAGCAGGGCGGCTGATGCGATCCTGAAGTAGGGCTGGCTCGACGAGCCGGCCCTACCCCCGAACCGTTCGGCCAACGTCACCGTCCCCCACGCCGCCACGACCGCAAGGGCGAGGCTCGGCAGGTAGTTCCAGTGGTCGGCCACGTAGGAGAACTTGAACGCGTAGACATTAAAGAAGCCGAGCGTCGGCACGAGCGACCCCACGAAGATCAGATAACCGGCCAGCGGACCGCGGGTCCGGCCGCGGATCTGCCAAAGCGCGCCAAGCAGTCCCACCGCCGCCACCGGGTAGAGCCACTGCCACCAGACACCGGCGTCCACGGTCCATCGGGGGTAGATGAAGATCAGGTCGGCGGGCCAGGCGTACTTGCCGAGATAGAACCAGATCACCCGGCCGGCCAGCAGGCCGCGCTCGAGGAGGTTGAGCGCAAAGTCGTCGCCCCGCGCGCCGATGAAGTGGTGCTCCACCCAGCCGGTGACGGCGCCAGCCAATAGGCCAAATAGAACCCAGGGGAGCAATGGGCCCCAGGTGCCGCGCTCCAGCCGGCCCGTGCGCCACCAGGCCACCACCATCAACGCGCACGGCAGAGTCGCCGTGACCGACTTCGAGAGGATCGCGAGGAGGAAAAAGAATGTCGCAAGCCAGTACCCGGGACTCTTCCACCACAGGTAGGGCCGGCTCGTCGAGCCAACCCTACCGTCCGCTGCCTGCCAGCGCAGGTAAACCAGTCCCGCCAGCAGGTACCAGAAGAGCGAAAATGTGTTCTTCTGTTCGGAGATCCACGCCACCGACTCCACATACACCGGATGCACGGCGAAGATCAGGCCCGCGAGCAATGCGATCGCATTGGCCGCGGACCGAGGATCCGAAGATCCGAGGATCTGAGGCTCCGACTTCCGATCCTCCGATCCTCCGACCCTCCGATCCCCAGACGCGAAGAGTCGCGCCACCACCAGCGCCAGCAGCGCCGCGCACGCGGCGTGCAACAGCACGTTCACCCCGTGGTAGCCCAGCGGGTCGTAGTGAAAGACCTTCTGCTGGATCCAAAAGAAACTATGGAGCAGCGGATAGTACTGCTCGGTCGCGCCGAGCTCCGTCCAGATCCGGCCGAGGCCGGCCAGCGTGGCGAGTTCCGGTTTGGTGACATAGTCCGGGTCGTTCCAAATGAACTCCCCCGGCAGCGACGGCAGGTACACCAGCACGGCGGCCAGCGCCGGGAGCAGCCAGAGCCAGGGACGGTTCGCAGCCGGGCCCGGGACGGGCGGGACAACGGCTGGCTGGGAGTCGCGAACAGACATGGGGCAGCCGCGAGGGAAAGCCGCCAACGCCGGGGCATCAAACCCGATTGTGGCCGGTCGAGACAGGTTTGAAGCAGTGCTTCAGCCGTGATGATGGCCTCGAGCCGGTTTTTGCCCCAGAGGCACAGAGAGCCCAGAGCCCAAGCCCCGTTGTTTATTTGGGGATCGGCACCAACAATCATCAACCCACTTCCGACCCTGTGACACTGTGGGAAAAACTTCGGAGGCAAAATCCTTGCCCGGTTTTATCTGTGCAATCTGCCGTTGAAAACATCGGGAGCTTTTTTAGCCATCATCCGGGTGTTTAACAACGAGGCTTGGACTCTGGGTTCTCTGTGGCTCTGTGGCAAAACTACGGCTTGCCGTTCAAACGGTTCGCCGCGGCGAAGTGTCGCGCAGCGTCGAGCTCGCGGCCGGGCAGCCGGCTGAGGAATTGCGCGAACGCCTCGTGCCCCTGCGCGCTGGCCGGGATCTTCTGCACCAGCTCCTCGTAGGCGGCCAGCGCCTCGTCGCCGCGGCCGGACTGCACGAGCACCGAGGCGAGCTTGATCCGCGCATCGGCGTCATCGGGCTGCAGGCGGATCGCCTGGCGGAAAAATTCCGCCGCCTCGGGCAGCCTGCCCGACCGGGCGAGGGCGATGGCCAGGTTGGAGTGAAACGGGGCGACGCCGGGCCGGAGCTTGACCGCGCGCTCCAGCGGCGGGAGGGCCTCGGACAGCCGGTTCATCCGCATGAGCGTGAGCCCGAGATTGCTGAACAGGTCGGGCGCATCGCCGGCCCGCCGCAGGCCCTCCTCGAACCGCGCGAGGGCGTCGGCCGGGCGGTTGCTGCCCACCAGCGCCAGGCCCTGCATGTTCCAGGCGGAGGCGTTGTCCGGCTTGCGGCGGGTGACTTCCTCAAACCGCGCCAGCGCGGCCTCGTTCTCGCCCAGCTGGTAAAACAGCAGCCCGAGATTGTAGATCACCTCCCCGCTGGGCGCAGGTCCGCGCAGCGCCGCCTCGTAGTGCGCCACCGCCTCCCGCTTCCGCCCGAGCTGCGACAGGGCGGTGGCGAGGTTGTTGTGCTCCGGCTCGTCCTTGACGCCCCCCTTCAGCCGGAGGGCCGCCTCGTACTCGACCACGGCCTCCTCCAGCCGGCCCACCTCGAAGAGCGTGATCCCGTAATTGTAGCGGGCCAGGGCGTTGTCCGGCCGCTTGGCCGCGGTATCGCCCCAGATCGCCAGCTCGCTCGCATAGACGCGATTCCGCGCGAAGGTCAGCGCCCCGAAAGCCACCGCCAGAGCCAGGCCGGCCCAGAGCACGCGCCTCCCGAGCAGGCGTTGGCCCGCGAGGACCAGCGCGAACAGCAGCGGCGCGAGCGCGAGGTACATGCGGTGCTCCACCGTCATCTGAATCGGGCCCGGCAGCAGCGAGGTCGGCGCCAGCACGGCGAAAAACCACATCCCGAGGAACCCCTCGGTCCGCCGGCGCCATACGGCCCAGGCGGTGCCGGCCAGCAGCGCGCCGACCAGCAGGAGCTGGACCCAGATCTGGCCCAGACCCGACACCCGCTCCGCCCCGTAGTCGAAAATCAACGGATGCGGCCAGAAGGTCAGCCGGAGATAATGCCCGATCGAGCGGAACTGCGTCATCCAGTGGCCCCACCAGTCGAGCCCCAGCCCGGGCCCGATCGAGCCGCCGCGGTTGCCGCCCAGGCTCAGCACCAGCAGGGCCAGCGGCACCCAGGTCGCGGCCAGCGCAAAGTAAAGGCCGCGCCGCTGGCGCCACGCCCCGGCGAAGCTGCCGGCGAAAAAGGTCCGGTCGAGGAGGAGCACCAGCAGCGGCGCCGAGACCATGACCTCCTTGGTGGCCATGCCGAGGAGACACGCGCCGACACCCAGCACCCACCACCCGTGGGGACGCGCCGCCTGCGCGCCGCGCACGAAGGCGTAGAGCGTAAGCAGATAGAACAATCCCATCAGCGATTCCGCCCGCTGCACGATGTAGGTCACCGACTCCGTCTGCAGCGGATGGACCAGCCAGACGAGGGCGGTCACAAACGCCACCGGAGCTTCCGCCCCAGGCCTGATTCTCCCGGTAGGCCGGGGACTCCGTTCCCCGCCGTGACCGTCCTTCGAATCGGCGGGGAGCGGAGTCCCCGCCCTACCGGACTCAAGCAGCCGGCGCACGAGACCGTAGAGCAAGAGCGCGGCCCCCAGATGGATCGCGAGGTTGACGGCGTGATACCCCCACGGGTTCAGGCCGCCGGCCGCGTGGTTCACGGCAAACGACAGGTTCAACACCGGCCGGCCGCTGACGGTCAGTCCGTTGGTGCGCGGCGGGGAGAGCGCGTCCCCGGGCGGCCAGAGGTGGCGGATCGTCGGGTTATCCACGATGGAATGCAGGTCATCGTAGGTGAACACCCCGGAAAAACTGTTCGCGTAGGCGATGATCCCGGCGAGCACGAGCACCAGCGGCGCGAGGCGGCCCCACCCCGCCGTCACTCCACCAACGTCCGGGCTGCCTCCGTTGGAATCCATGGCACCTTTCCGGTTCAGCGCCCGAGGTCGCGGAGGCGCCGGCCCTCGCGGTTCTGCTCCTGGGCATCGGCGTCGCGGCCCGCCAGCGCGAGCGCGGCGGCAAACTTCAGGCGGAGGTCTGAGGAGTCCGGCCGGAGCGCCAGCGCGCGCTG
>CAMDOO010000099.1 GCA_945903545.1 Opitutus sp. GAS368
TCGGGGGATGCCCCAGCCACATCGCCGCGCAGGCCGCCCCCAACCACGCGAAATGGCGCCAGGCCCGGGTCTCCCCCACCCGCGCCGCCGCATAACACGCGACCAGCAATGCCGGCAGCGCGGTGAACGTCATGTACATGTCGTGCAACACCAGCAGCGTAAGCAGGGCCGGGCTGGTTGCGTAGACCGCCGTGAACGCCCCGGCCAGCCAGCGGTCCGCGGGCCGCATCCGCGCCAGTGCCGTATAGAGGAACAGGACCCCGCCGAGATGGCAGACCAGGAGTGCCACGTGCTGGAGTGCGAGCGGCGCGAGGCTCCGGCCGGTCAGGAGATCGGCCAGCGCGGCGAGGTGCAGGTGCGCCGGGGCGCTGCGCACCAGCTGCACGTTGCCGTTGAAGGCATAAATGCTCTCGCCGGAGAAAACCGGGAATTCCCCCGCCCGCAGCCGGGTGATGAAATCAAACGCCGCGTTGCCATACCAGCGGGCATCCTTCGGTCCGACCAGGTTCGGCGAGAGGTAGGCCTGGAGGCTGATCGCGGCCAAAACAAACAGCAGCAGCACCCGAAGTTGATCGTCCCATCCGGGCTTCCGCTCCCCGGCTCCCGCCCGGGCAACGCCCTGCAGCCCCAGCGCCAGGACCCGCCATAAGACTCCCGTCGCCATCCCGTCGGAAACCCCGGGCCAGACCGCCAGCCCCAGGGCCCCGACCGCCAGCAGGACGGCCTCGACGAGCCAGGCCGGACGCTCCGATCGCCGCAGGAACCAGCCGAGCACGCCCGCCGCCAAAAAAAACCCGAGCACACCCGCCCAAGCACCCGCGGTGGCGCCCGCGCCTCGCAGCCCGGTGACCGCCGCGAAGGCGTATGCGCCGGCCGCCCATTCGACGCCGCCCCGCAGGAGCCGCGCCGCCGGTGCCGTCGGCCCGACCGAAGTCGCGGGGGTTGATCCGTTCATCGTGCCGCACCTTTTCGAATGCTCCGCCGCTCACTGTCGATCCCATAAACCGGCCCGGGAGCCGGCCGGTCTAAAAATTTGAAATCTGAAATCTGAGATTTGAGATCCCTTGCCGGCAATTCCCCGGTGGATTCCAGATTTCAAATTTCAAATTAACCGGAGGCGGCCGCCGAACTCCATCCTTGCAGGCCCTTTCGGCCGGCGCTTCGCTGCGCCGCCTGCCAAGCGAACGCATGCCGGACGACGCCATCATCACAGTCAAGGACCTCACCAAGGCCTACCGCATCTGGAATAATCCGGCGGCCCGGCTCGGGGCTCCCCTGCTCGAAACCGCCGCCAGCCTGCTCCCCAAGGGCTGCGCCCCGCGCCAGGCGCTCGAGCACCGCGCCACCCGCAGCCGCCGGGACTTCTTCGCCCTCCACGGCGTGTCATTCGAGGTCCGCCGCGGCGAGGCTACCGGCATCATCGGCCGGAACGGCTCGGGCAAGAGCACCCTCCTCCAACTCATCGCCGGCACCCTCGCCCCTTCCTCCGGCACGGTGGACGTCCGCGGACGGGTGTCCGCCCTCCTTGAGCTGGGCTCCGGCTTTAACCCCGACTTCACCGGCCGCGAAAACGTGTACCTGAACGGCGCCATCTACGGGTTCAGCCATGCGCAGATGGAGCAAAAATTCGCCGAGATCGCGGAATTCGCGGACATCGGCGACTTCATCAACCAGCCCGTGAAGACCTACTCGTCGGGCATGATGGTCCGCCTGGCCTTCTCCGTCGGCTTCTCCGTGCAGCCCGACATCCTCGTGATCGACGAGGCGCTCTCGGTCGGCGACGTGTTTTTCCAGCAGAAGTGCTTCAAAAAGCTCCACGCCATGCTCGAGAGCGGCACCACGCTGCTCTTCGTGTCCCATGACATGGAGGCCGTGCGCAACCTCTGCGAGCAGGTGGTGCTGCTCGACCAGGGCCGGATCAACTTCGTCGGTCCGCCCGATGAGACCGTCAGCCGCTACTACGGACTCTTCGGCGCCCGGACCGGCGCGGAGGCCAAGGTTGGCGACGCGACGCCGTCCGCCGCCACGGTCGACACCGGGGCGCGCGAGGCACTGCTGGCCAACAACCTTCTCCCCGCCGCGCGCTCGCGCCATGGCGAGCATCGTTTCGAAATCGCCGCCGCCGCCGCCGAAAACGAGCACGGCGCGCCCTCGCTGCGCGTCGAGATGAACCGGGTCCTCACCCTCCGGTGCCTGCTGCGCGCCCACGACCCGGTGGCCGAGCCCGCCGTGGGCATCAATCTCTACGACCGCATGGCCAACCTCGTCTTCGCGGCCGGGACGCGCCAGCTCGGCCTCGTGCTCCCGCCCATGGCCGCCGGCGACGAGCGCGTGGTCACCTTCCGGCTGACCTGCAGCCTCCAGCCGGGCGAGTACACCTTCAGCCTCGAGGCCAGCGAGCCCTCGGCCGCCGGGGCCAACTTCGGGTTTCTCCACGACAAGCACGAGGGCCTCGGCCCGCTCGTGGTGCACTACGAGCACAACCACACCTGGCCCTTCTACGGCATCGCGCGCCTGCCGCTGGAAATCACGCTCTGAACGTTTCGATGTCCCTCCTCTCCTGGTTCACCCGCCGCCTGCAGTCCGGTCCCCGCCCCGTCCCGCCCCGCCTCGCGTCCGTCCCCGAGCTCGAGTCCCCCCCCTTCCGGGCTTTCATGGCCGAGTCCAACGCCTTCGCGGCCGCGCACGGGCTGCGGGAGTTCACCAACTGGTCCAAGGTCTGGGAATATCCCTGGCTGCACCGCCACGGCCTCGGGTCGATCGACTGGCGTGGACGCCACCTCGTCGACTTCGGCAGCGAAATCTCGCCGATGCCCTGGCTGCTCGCCACCCGCGGGGCGAAGGTCACGCTGATCGAGACCGACCGCCAGTGGGAGCCGCGCTGGCGCGAGCTCAAGGCCAAGCTCGGAGTGGCCGTCGACTGGAAATTCGTCGACTCGGAGCGCCTGCCGCTGCCGGATGCCTGCGCCGACGCCGTCACGAGCTTCTCGGTCATCGAGCACCAGCCCGACAAACGCCTTGCGATGTCCGAGATCGCCCGGGTGCTGAAGCCCCGCTCCCCGCTGTTCATCTCCTTCGACATCTGCGAGCCGGGCCTGGGCATGACCTTCCCGGAGTGGAACGGCCGCGCGCTCACGATGGCCGAGTTTGAGCGGGAGCTCTGGTTCCATCCCGACTTCGGCAACCACGTAGCGCCCAGCTGGAACGCCGGGGACATCCCCGCCTTCCGCGAGTGGCACCTGCGCAGCGCGCCGCATCACAACTACGTCACCGGGGCCGCCGTGCTGGTGCGCCGCTAATCTCCTCGCCCACCGGGGCTCCCGCCCCTTTTTCTGCCCTGTGCCCGTTCCGCCCAAGAGCGTCGTCTACCTCCGGCCCGATACCATCGGGGATCTCGTCATTTTCACCTCCGCCCTCGCGGAGCTGCAGCGGGCCTGGCCCAAGGCCCGGCACACCGTGGTGGTGCGCGCGGGCTACGAGGCGCTGGCGCCGTTGTTCCCGGCTGGGATCGAGTGGCGCGTCGCCCGCTTCAATCCCTTCTCCGCCAAGCCCGCGGATTGCCGCGTCCCGCTGGCGGCCCTCCTGACCGAGCTCGAGGCGCTCCAGCCCGACCTGATCGTCGCCGCCACGATCAACCGCACCTGGCTCGAGCTGGCGGTCGCGCACCGCTTCCCGGCCGCCCGGCGCGTGGCGCTGGGGTCCAGCGAACTTGACCCGCTGTTCGCCGCCTCCTTCCGGCTGGAGTTCGGTGCCGGCGCCTCGGGGTCATTTTCCGAATTCGTGCCGGTCGAGGCGTCAGGCCGCGATTGGGAAAGCAACCACCGCCTCGCCGACCAGCTCGCCGGCCGCGCCCTGCCCCGTTCCCAACCCGTGGTGCGGATCCCGGCCGAGGCCGCCCAGGCGGCCGACCGCGTCCTCACCGGCCATGGCCTCGCGGGCAAGGAGTGGATCGCCGTCTTCCCGGCCGGCCTCGCCAACGTCCCGATCAAGGCCTGGCCGGCGGGACACTTCGCCGCGCTCGTCCACTGGCTGCAGCAGGAGCGCAAACTCCCGGTCCTGCTGCTCGGGCATGCCTCGGAGTCGGAAATCATTTCCCAGGTCGCGGCCGGCGTGACCGCGCTCGGCGGCCCCCGCCCGGCGCAATGGCTCGGGCGCGACGGCGAGCTGCCGCTGCTGGCCGCCCTGCTCGGGAAGACCCGGCTCTATCTCGGCCACGACACCGGCGCGATGCACCTCGCGGCCGCCGCCGGCCGGCCCGTGGCGGCCATCTTCGGCGGCGGACACTGGCCGCGCTTCCGCCCCGTCGGCACCCAGGCCGTGTCCGTCGTGCACCCGCTGCCCTGCTTCGGCTGCAACTGGGACTGTCATTTTGGCCAGGCCCCCTGTGTGAAGGCGATCGCCCCCGCCGATGTGCGCCGGGCCGTGGAGCGCCTGCTCGCCGCCGGCGACCGCCCGGTCGACGAGGTCATCGCGGCTGCGCACATCCCGGCCGAGACGCAGGCCATGATGGCCGCCGCCTCGGAGCAGTACCGCGCCCTGCAGGCGGACCGCATCGAGCGCCAGCACCGGATCGAGGAACTCAAGGGCGAGACCGACCTGAAGGACGCCGAGATCGATGCGCTCAAGGGTGAGACGAACACCAAGGACACCGAGATCTCCGAGCTGAAAAAGGAGACCGACTTCAAGGACGGCGAGATCGCCGACCTCAAGCGCGCCGCCGAGGAGCGCAAGACCGAGATGGAGGCGATCAAGGCCGAGCTCGAGGCCGAGTGCGCCGACAAGGACCAGGAGATCGCCGAGCTCAAGGCCGAGGCGGACACCAAGGACCGCGAAATCGACGCCCTGAAGGCCGTCTGCAACGAGCGGGAGCAGCTCATCTTCACCAGCAGCGGCCACATCAAGGAATTCCAGCGGATCGTGGCCGAGCTCAACGCGGCGCACGGCGAGAAGGACCAGTATATCGCCGGGATCCAGGCCGCGCGCGCGGCAGAGCAGGCGGCGACCGTCAACCGGGAGACGGACCTGCTCGCCAAGCTGGCCCGCTTCGAGGCGATCTACGCGAACGTGCCGGAGCCGGCGAACACCGAGCGCATCGCCCGCGACTTCGAGGCCAAGGACGTGCATATCCGCAACATCGAGGCGCTGGTGGCCCACCGCGACGTCGAGCTGGCCCAGCACCTGAAGGCCCGGCGCGAGGCCGAGGGCTCGCTCGCCAACATCGCCGCGGGTTTTTCCGCCCTCGAGGGCGCCAAGCACTACGGGCGCCTCCTCGCCGAGAAGGAGGCAGTCATCCAGACCCTGCACACGGCCTGCGTGGAGCGGGAGAAGGTCATCCGCCAACTGGCGTCCCAAGCGACCGGGATCGGCCCGCGCCTCGGCCGGCTCTGGGCGGCCACGCGCGCGCACTGGCGGCTGAAGTTCCAGGTGCCCTTCAGCGACTGGCTCTTCCACCGCGTGGTCGAGGCGTACTGGATGCAGATCGGCATCCTCCGCCACTACGAGCCCCGGGCCCTGGTGTGGGATAAATTGCCCAAGCCGGCCCTGTCCGATGACCGCCTGCCTCTCATCGGCCTCGTCACCCCCAGCTACGGCCAGGCCGCGTTCGTCGAGAGCACCATGCGGAGCATCCTCGACCAGCGTTACCCGCGCCTGCTGTATGTCGTGCAGGATGGCGGCTCCAAGGATGCGAGCCCCGGGATCATCGCCCGCTACGCCGACCAACTCACCCACGCGGAAAGCGCCCCGGACAAGGGCCAGGCGGACGCCGTGCGGAAGGGTTTCCTCCACCTCGAGGGCAAGCTGGGGCCCGAGGACGTGATGGCCTGGCTCAATTCCGACGACTTCATCTCGCCGCGGGCGCTCCGTTTTGTCGGCGAGTATTTCGCCCGGCACCCGGAGGTGGACTGCGTCTACGGGCACCGAATCATCATCGACGAGCAGGACCGCGATATTGGCCGCTGGGTCATGCCGCGTCACGAGCCCCGCTCGCTCGAGTGGATCGACTATGTCCCGCAGGAAACCCTGTTCTGGCGCAAACGCGCGTGGGACCTGGTCGGCGGCATCGACCCGAGCTTCCAGTTCGCGCTCGATTGGGACCTCCTGGCGCGATTCACGCAGGCCAACCTGCGGATCGTCCGCCTGCCCTATTTCCTCGGCTGCTTCCGGGTGCATCCCTCCCAAAAGACCAGCGCGGCGATCCATACCACCGGCGCGGAGGAGATGATCCGGGTACGAACCCGGTTCCACGGCCCGGAGAAGCAGGCCGACATGGAAAAGATCACCGCCTGGGCCCGCCGGATCCGTTTCCGCGGGGCGCTGGACGCCCGCCTGCTCGCACTCGGGATCAGGTGGTGATGGGGCATCCCACAGCCTTGGGGAAACTGAAGCCTATTTGGAAGCGGGGGGACCGTACTTGCACAATGGGCCAGCTGGGCCAGCACCCACTCAGAATGCAGCCCTGCCCGGGAGGGCAGGGATCCCACGGCTCCCGCCGCGGGCCACGCTTACCCGGGACCGGAATTCACAGGTTCCTCCCACCAAGGAACGCCGCGATCACTTGTCGAGGCCCGACGCGAAAGGGTCGGGTCGCACGAGCGTCATCCAGAACTCAGAATCGGATGGGAATCTGTCACCAAGTCGTTAACCCGGGGCAATGCCCCAACGCACGGCCCAACCTTCTCCTGGGCCCATGAATCCGCTGCTTCGGCTACTTAACCATGCGGCGGCATCCTTCAATGACCTCTCACTCTGGAAGGGAAACTGCCGGGTCTGGGACCTGAAACTGACGTCACCGGGGTTCGAACGCTGGCTTTACCTCCGCGCGCACCGCTGCGGGCTGATGGGCCGCAAGGACCGCCACCACCTTGCGCAATGGATCCGCCCGGGGATGAGAGTGCTCGATGTCGGGAGCAACGTGGGGCTGTACTCCGTTCTCATGGGCAGTCTGGTCGGAACGCGCGGGCGGGTCATCTGCTTCGAGCCGGATCCCGTTCTATTCCAAGCCTTCCGCCGTAACTGCGCACAGAACGGAGTCGACTGGATCGAGGGCCACAATTGCGCCCTCGGCGCCCGGTCGGCCCGCATCTCCCTTCACCAGAAGATCACCAATTCCGGCGACAATCACCTGGGCCGGCCGCAAGACCGGCTTTTCCGGCGCACCATCGAAGTCGACCTCGTGGCGCTCGACACGTTTCTGCCCGGCCTCGAGGTGGATTTCATCAAGATCGACATTCAAGGCTGGGAACTCGAGGCCCTGCGCGGAATGCAACAAACGCTCGCAGCCCAGCCCGCCGTCACCGTGTATTTCGAGTTCTTCCCCGCCGCCTACCAGCGCAGCGGAACCACGTGGCGCGAATTGGTCGATTTTCTTCGCGCCAGTGGTTTCCAGATCAGCGATCCAAACACCGGGCATGAACTCACTGACGACAACTTGGCTAGGCTGGTTGATTCCATGAAGGGCATGAAATACACCAACCTGCTGGCCAGGCGTGACCGCGCCACCCGCCAGACGTCGTCCTGACGATCGGTCATCACACCCCTTCCCACATCGCAGTCCAGGCCGCCCCGGATACGACGTAGCCGAGGCCAAGGTCTCGTATCTATGCTGCCAGCTGGCGACGGAAGCATGGCGTTGTCACCACCCCGTTCCGCTGGCGGGCCAGCTGAAACCGGGCTTGTTTTCCGGCCCCCGTTTCTGAAGGCTGAACCTTTTCCAGTCCGATGATTGCCCACCTTCTTGTCGTTTCGCTGTTCCTGTATCTGGCCTTCGTGGGCCAGGCCGTGGTCAGCCTGCTGCGGCCCCGGCTGGGGGTGCTCTGGAGCTGGTTCATCGCCCCGACCGTGGGGTTGTGCTTGGTGATCGTCATCCTGACCCGCCTCAACGTCTGGGGCATCCCGGTCCGGACGGGCGGACCGTGGCTGACGGTGGGGCTGGCAGTGTTCGCGGCCGCGATTTTCTGGTGGCGTCGCCCCAAGCTGCCGTGGGTCCAGCTGCTCCCGTTCCTCTTCATTACCTGCGGCTACCTGCTCTACGCCGGCTGGCCCATGCTGCGCTTCGGGTTCTCCTGGATCTCGTACGGCAACGACGACATGGCCAACTACTGCCTGGCCGCCGAGCGTTTCCTCCAGCACGGGTATTACGATATCCCGCTGCCCACGGACCTGG
>CAMDOO010000100.1 GCA_945903545.1 Opitutus sp. GAS368
AGCTCCCCGGCCGGGATCGCGCGAAGTATCTCTTCCGCATTGCCCGCCTCCTCCAGGACCGCGCGCGGGAGTTCGCGGTGGCTGAGACGATGGACGGCGGGAAACCCATCCGCGAGTCGCGCGACTTCGACCTCCCGATGGCGGCGGCCCATTTCTTTTATCACGCCGGCTGGGCCGACAAGCTCGAGTACGTCGTCCCCGGCGGCCGCGCGCGTCCCCTCGGCGTCGTGGGGCAGGTGATCCCGTGGAATTTCCCCCTGCTGATGCTCGCGTGGAAAATCGCCCCGGCCCTCGCCGCGGGCAACTGCGTGGTGCTGAAGCCGGCGGAGACCACCAGCATCACCTGCCTGAAGCTCGCCGGGATCCTGCAGGATGCGGGGCTCCCCAACGGGGTGGTTAATTTCGTGACGGGCGGCGGCGAGGTCGGCGCGGAGGTCATCGCCCATCCCTTGGCAACCAAGGTGGCCTTCACCGGCTCGACCGAGGTGGGCAAGGCCATCATGCGGAAGCTCGCCGGGACCGGCAAGCGCCTGACCCTTGAGCTCGGTGGCAAGGCCGCCAATATCGTCTTCGACGACGCCCCGATCGACCAGGCGGTGGAGGGCATCGTGAACGGCATTTTCTTCAACCAAGGGCATGTCTGCTGCGCCGGTTCCCGCCTCCTCGTCCAGGAATCGGTCGCTGAGCAAGTGATCACCCGGCTGAAGTTCCGCCTCCGCCACCTGCGCGTCGGCGACCCGCTCGACAAGAACACCGATGTGGGCGCGGTCAATTCGCGCGAGCAGCTGGCGAAGATCCGCTCCCTCGTGGCCGCCGGCGTGCGCGAGGGCGCCGACCTCTACCAGTCGCCCTGCACGCTGCCGACGCAGGGTTTCTATTTCCGGCCGACCCTCTTCACCGGGGTGACGGCGAGCCACCGCATCGCGCGGGAGGAGATCTTCGGCCCGGTGCTGAGCGTCCTGACTTTCCGCACCATCGAGGAGGCGATCGAGAAGGCTAACAACACCCCGTACGGACTCAGCGCCGGCGTCTGGACCGACAAGGGCTCTCGGATCCTGAAGATGAGCAGCTCACTGAAGGCCGGCGTGGTCTGGGCCAACACCTACAACAAGTTCGATCCCGCCTCGCCCTTCGGCGGCTACAAGGAGAGCGGCTTCGGCCGCGAAGGTGGCCGCCACGGCCTGCTGGATTACCTGCAGACGGCCTGAGCTATCTCCGATCTCCCATCTTCCATCTCCGAGCCAACATGCCCCGCATCCCGGTAACCAAGACCCCGAAGGTATATGTCGGCGGGGCGTTCATTCGCTCCGAGAGCGCGCGGACGTTCGCGCTGCGCGACCGGGCCGGGGAGTTCGTCGCCAATATTCCCCAGTGCACCCGCAAGGACCTGCGCAATGCCGTCGAGGCCGCGGCCAAGGCGGGCCCCGGTTGGGCGAAGCGCACCGGCTACAATCGCGGCCAGATCCTTTATCGCCTCGCGGAAATGCTCGAGGCCCGGGCCGGCGAATTGCGTGACTCGATCCTGATCGCTGGCGCACCCGCGGGGAAAAAGCGCGACGCGGCAACGGAGGTGGCGCTAAGCATTGACCGGCTCGTGCACTACGCCGGATGGGCCGACAAGTATGAGCACCTGCTTGGCAGCGTGAACCCGGTGTCGGGACCGTTCTTCAATTTCACCGTCACCGAGCCCATGGGTGTCGTGGGCGTGATCGCTGGCGACGCGGCGCCCCTGCTCGCGCTCCTCTCGCTCATCGCTCCCGCCATCGTGAGCGGCAATACCGTCGTGGCGCTGGCCTCCGAGCATAATCCCTATCCGGCCATCCTGCTCGGCGAGCTCCTCGCCACCAGCGACCTGCCTGGTGGCGTCGTCAATCTTCTGACGGGTTTCCGCAAGGAAATGATCCCGACCTACGCGAGCCACGCCCACATTCGCGCCCTCAGCGCCATCTGCGGCCCCGACGACGGTCGCGTGCTCGCCATGGGCGCGGCCGACAGCGTGAAGCGTGTCAGGCTGAAGGATCCTCTCTCCGGGAATGTCTGGTCCGACGACGCGCAGGGCCTCGAATGGATTCGCGCCTTGGTCGAGTGCAAGACCACCTGGCACCCGGTGGGCGCCTGAGCGCCCTATGACTGTAGCCCGGGCAGACCCCTGCCCGACGATGATCGCGATCCGCCGGCAGAGGTCCCGACTTCGCTCGTTGAGCTTCGCCGGGCGTGCTGCCGGTCTACACCCGATCGTTTCGAAATGGTGCCGGGGCCAGGTTTTTTCCCCAGAGGCGCAGAGCGCACAGAGCCCAAGCCTCGTTGTTTTGGTTTAAGATCGGAACACCAACCATCCGTCCTCCGCGTCTCTGTGCCTCTGGGGCAAAAACCGGTTTGGTGGAGATCGGTAAATACTTTATCCAAATCGTTCTTGCGGGGTAAACCCGGAGTAAAAGCCCGCTCCACCCATAGCAGGGAGCGAAAGGAAAGCGTAAGGTGCTCGCGCGCGAATCCCCGCGCCCTCCCTGCGCCATGAAAACCTGCAAAAAAATCCTCATAGCCCATCACGACGAGACCATGCGACGCCGCTTGGTGATGCTGTTTGCCGCCACCGGCTTCGATGTCCGGCCGTTTGATTCCCTTGGGTCGGCCTTGGCGGGGGCGAGTGCCGAATGGTTCGACCTGGCCCTGGTCGACGGGTGCTTCACCGAACCGGAGAACGGAGACCTTTCGGCTGGCCTGCGTGGCATCCAGCCCACCCTTCAGGTGCTCCTCATGGTCGGTAAACGGGATCTGGCCGCCGGCGGCCCCGGAATTCGCGAAGGTGTGGCCGAGGTGGTGGCCATGTCCGACGATCCCATGCCGGTGCTGCGTCAGGCCATGGCCTTCTTCCGGCTCGAGGATTCCGGGAAGATTCCGGATCTCGATGCGGAGGAACTCGGTCGCCTGGAGAGCAAACTTGGGACCGGCGATGCGTCCGCCCCGGCGATGACCGGCAGTCCCGATCTGGAAACGGCTTTGCTCCAATTGATCGGGGAAAAGCGCACGCTGCTGGCGCGGGCGGCCCGACTGGAGGAGGAGAAGGCGGGGCTGGAGGTGGAGCTTCGCACCCTCGTCGCGCAGGGCGCCGACGTGCAGCGCCTGCAGGGCGAGATGGAGACCATCCGCCAGGAACGCGAACTCGCCGCCGCGGCCCAGCTGGCCATCGATGAAAAAGCCCGGGCCCTGGGCGAACTGCGGGCGAATGTCGCGAGCGAGCGCTCCGCCCTGGAGTGCGAACGGCAGCGCCTCGCGCATGAGGCCCCGGCGCGATCCGCGACCGACGCGGAGTTGAGCCAGGTGCGGGCCGAATTGTCCGACTGGCGCCGCCGTTTGGAGGAGGAGGACGACCGCCTCGCCAGCGACGCGGTGCGCGTGCGCCAGGAAAGCCTGCAGCTCGCGCGCGAAAGACGCCGCTGGCACGAGGATCAGGAAATGATCCGGACGCAGGAAACCAACCTCCGGTCGTACGAGGGCCGGTTGCGGGAGATGCAGGCGATGCTGGAGACGGAACGGGTGAAGTGGACGGGTGGGATAGGTGCGCCCCAGCGCGTCCCGGACGAGGCCGGCGAGCGCGCCCTGCGCGAAGCCTGGGCCAAGCTGCAGCGGACCGGTGAAATCCAGGAGGCCGAGCGCAAGAACTTCCTCGACGACCGCCTCCACCTCCGGGAGCAGGAGCGCGTGGTCAAGCAGAAGGAAGATCAGCTCCGGGACCGGGAGCTCCGGCTCAAGATGAAGGAAAAGGCGATCGCGCAGATCGAGGCGGCCGAGCCCCCTCCGACTGTTTCACGCCTCAATGCCCCGGTGACCGCGATCAAGAACTTCACCCGCGCCCCCCTCGACGCCGTGCGCCTGGCCTTCCGGGCTAATGAGCAGTCGTGAGGCGGAAGTGCCGGTCTGAGTCCTTGTAGCCCGGGTAGACCTCTACCCGGGAATGATCTCCAATACGCCGGCAGTGGTCTGCCGGCCTACATCCGATCCCGATCTGTAGCCCGGGCAGACCCATTCGATTTCACTCAGGGCCTGAGCCTGTCGAACGGCCCCTGCCCGGGGATCGTGCAATCCCCAATCCGCCGGCAGAGGTCGCGACTTCGCTCGTTGAGCTTCGCCGGGCGTGCTGCCGGCCTACATCCGATCTCGATCTGCTGTAGCTGGGGCAGACCTCTGCCCCGGGATGATTCGGCACAAAAAAGCCGCCGGTGGATCCCCCGGCGGCTCGTTACCCTGTCAGACCTGACTTCCTGTCTCTTTCCCGTCCTTGGGCTTACCTCAGCTCCAGATCGTCATCTTGCTCCCTTGGTTGCCGCCACGATCCACCGCCGTCGCGGTGATCGAAACCGGCGTACCGGATGGGTAGGTGCCCGTGACGGCATACCGCCAGCTCGTGGGATGCGAGACCGCCTCTCCTTCCTCAAGGAGGGTGTCGTCCTCGGCCCGCCTATGCTGTCCTGCCCGATCCACGGGTCAGCCTGACCTGTCGGTTTCCCAAGGGGCAGGAGCCGCCGCACCCATTGTGCCGGGCATCTTCGCTGATCTGCGCCCATCAGGAAGCGAAGGACCGAAATCATGGACGAATATGCGCAAGGATTTCAAGCCAACTCTATGATAACAATGTTTCGTAACCATATGTATAATAGCATTAATAACTTGACTTAGTAACCTAAGCGCTTAGGGTAATATCATGAACCACGCAACCTTCAGCCGAAAGGGCGGCGAAGCACGTTCTCCCGCAAAGACCGCAGCCAATCGGGCCAAGTCGGTGGCGTATTGGAACGCGGTGCGTCTCGGTGAGAAACCGGCACCGCGGCGTTTGCGAACGCCGCCGGCCCCGGAAGCGATCGCGAATCTCCTGGCCGATTATTGCCGTCAGGCCGGTATCTCACGTTTGGAGGTCTTCGGTTCGACGGCCCGGGGCGAGGCTGGGCGCGGCAGTGACGTGGACTTGATCGCAACGTTTGCCGGCAATCCGGGACTTCGCTTCTTCGCGATGGAGGAGGAGATGGCCGCGATCCTAGGTGTGCCGGTGCATCTGCTGACGCGTGATTCCGTGGACCAGATGTCCAATCCCTATCGTCGCGCCTCGATTCTCGCTGATACGAGAGTGATCTATCATGGCTAAGCCCGCACCCAAGTCGCAGGACGCCTATCTGTACGACATGCTCGAGGCGGCGCGGCTCATTCATGGCTACATGGCGGGGGTTGGCTTCGACGAATTCTGGCACAACAGCGAGAAGCGGGATGCCGTGGCCCTGCGGATTTCCGTCCTGGGCGAATCGGCCCACAAAATCGACAAGGCGACCGAGACGGCGTTGGCGGACATCCCGTTCAAACGCATCCGTGGCATGCGCAATCGCATCGCCCATGACTACGGAGCGGTGGATTTCAAAATTGTCTGGGTTGTCACACAGCAGGAGATCGGGCCGCTGATTGCTCCATTGGAGGCGCATTTCAAGAGCCGGTCAGATCGTCCGAATCCATAGTATACCGGAGGACAGAGGACAGAGGACAGAGGACAGAGGACGGATGACGGAAGATCGCGGCTGGCTCGGCGAGCCAGCCCTCATGGGATCGATCATCGCGGCGGTCACGGAGAGACACGCCCTACCAGGCTTTCCATCCGTGAAATCCGTGGTCAAAAATTCCGGAGCCGGGCAGGGCCGTTTCGACAGGCTCAAGGCCCTGAGCGGAATCGAAGGGGGTCTGCCCGGGCTACATCAGATCTCTGGGCCGAGCTCCGAGCTGTAGCCGGGGTAGACCTCTACCCCGGGGATCCAGCTTACCTGATCCGTGTAATCCGTGTTACCGAGCGAAGCGACAGGGCTCCAAATCCGTGGTCAAAAATTCCGGAGTTTGAATCCCTGCGTCCTGAATTGCCTGCGGGATTTCCCGCGGCATGGTCGGGGCCATGGCCTCGGAAAATGTGGTGAACACCATCGCGAAGAAACGGGATGGCGGAGTCCTGAACCAAGGGGAGATTGAGTCGTTTGTCCGAGGTGCCACCGACGGCTCTTGGGCCGACTACCAGCTGACCGCCATGTTGATGGCGATCTTCCTGCGGGGGTTGAACGACACCGAGACGCGTGCCCTCACGCTGGCCATGATGCATTCGGGGCGGGTGCTCAAGCTCGACTCCATCCGGGCGCCCAAGGTCGACAAGCACTCCACGGGAGGGGTGGGGGACAAGATTTCCCTGCATCTCGCGCCGATGGTGGCCGCGTGCGGGGTGGTGGTACCGATGATCAGCGGCCGCGGGCTGGGTCACACGGGTGGCACTCTGGATAAGCTGGAGTCGATCCCGGGGTACAAGGTGGCGATGCCGTTGGACGCTTTCCGCGCCCAGTTGGATCGAATCGGGGTGGGGATCATCGGCCAGACGGCGGACTTGGCGCCAGCGGACGGTAAGTTGTACGCCCTGCGGGACGTCTCGGCGACCGTGGCCTGCATCCCCCTGATCTGCGCCAGTATTCTCTCGAAGAAGCTGGCGGAGGGGACGGATGCGCTGGTGCTCGACGTAAAGTTTGGCGAGGGCGCGTTCATGCCGGACCTGGCGAGCGCCCGGGAGCTCGCCCGCCGGATGGTGGCGGTGAGCAATGCCGCGGGCGTGGCGACCCGCGCGCTGCTGACCCGCATGGATGAGCCCATCGGGCGGGCGGTGGGCAATGCGCTCGAGCTGGTGGAGTCGATCGAGTGCCTGCAGGGACGCGGCCCCGCCGACACGATGGAGCTCACCCTGGCCCTCGGTGAGCACATGCTGGTGCTGGCCGGACGGTGTGCGTCCCCGACCGAGGCCCGGGCGGAGCTGCTGCAGGTGGTCCGGAATGGAGCCGCCTGGGAGAGGTTCCTCGACATGGTCCGGGCGCAGGGGGGCTCAGTCGACCATGTCCAGTATCCTGAGCGCCTGCCTCAAGCACCTGTGGTGGAAGCCTTTAAGACCCAGCGAGGGGGCGTGGTGACGGCCGTACGGGCCCGACGCATCGCCGAAATCGCGCACGGCTTGGGGGCGGGCCGCAACCGTGCGGGCGAGCCCATCAATCCAGCGGTGGGCATCAGCCATCTCGCCAAGGTAGGGGAGCGCGTCGCCCTTGGCGGGGAGCTTTGCCGGGTACACGCCGGCACACCAGCGGCGGCCCGCCTCGCGCAACAGCAGTTGGATACAGCGTTCGTTCTCGGCCCGGATGCCGTGATTCCCGTCGCTCTCGTGGTTGAGATAATCTCCTGAGCTGCAGGAGCGGAGGAGGAAGCGCGTCACCGGCGCGTTCACCGTAGGAGCGTGCCGGGACACCCCTGCGTAAAGACTTGTTGATCAGTACTTAGTCGTTCGCGCCCGGGAGCGTCGGGGCGTACGAGGGAATCTGCATTTTTCTGAAAGTTTTTCTTGCGCAACAGCGCAGGTGGGCTTTTCTCCGCGTCCCTCGATTCGGTCGCCTGCGGGCCGAAAAGGTTTTCCGAAGAAATTCAAAAAAACCATTGACGGGGGTCAGACGAAAGGTTTCGTTTGAACTCTTTCCCATCGGGGAAGGCTCTTTGAAATTTACTCTGTGCGATTGATTGGGACCCCCAATCAAAATTCAAAAAGTCCTGCCGAGCCATTAAAAGCGAAGCGGGCAAAACAAGTAATCAAGTAGTTCAAGAATCACTAGGTTCTTATTCTCTGATTTTTCGGAGAGTTTGATCCTGGCTCAGAATGAACGCTGGCGGCGTGGTTAAGACATGCAAGTCGAACGGTTTTTGTTGTGTAGCAATACATAACAAAAGCAGTGGCGAACGGGTGCGTAACACGTGAACAATCTACCTCCAAGTGGGGAATAGCTCTTCGAAAGAAGAGATAATACCGCATCAGGTTGTCCTTCGCATGAAGGGCATACCAAAGTCAGGGACCGCAAGGCCTGACGCTCGGAGAGGAGTTCGCGGCCTATCAGCTAGTTGGCGAGGTAACGGCTCACCAAGGCTAAGACGGGTAGCTGGTCTGAGAGGATGATCAGCCACACTGGAACTGAGACACGGTCCAGACACCTACGGGTGGCAGCAGTTTCGAATCATTCAC
>CAMDOO010000101.1 GCA_945903545.1 Opitutus sp. GAS368
CAGGCGCGGCCGCAGGCACCGGGGTCAACGACCCCGGCTACAGTTTAAACCGCCCGCTGGGCCGCCTTCACCTCGCGCCGGCGGCGGTGGAGGATGAATTCGGTGTAGCCGTTGGGTTGGGTTGCACCCGAGAAGATGAGCTCGGAGGCGGCCTGGAACGCGATATTCTGCGCGAGAGCGACCGCCATGGGCCGGTACGCGGGATCGCCGGCGTTCTGCCGGTCGACCACCGCGGCCATGCGTTGCAAGGTCTCGAGCACCTGCTCACGCGTGCAGAGGCCGTGGCGGAGCCAGTTGGCGATGTGCTGGCTGGAGATGCGCAGGGTGGCGCGATCCTCCATCAAGCCCACGTCGTCGATGTCCGGCACCTTGGAGCAGCCCACGCCCTGGTCGATCCATCGGACCACGTAGCCGAGGATGCCCTGGACGTTGTTGTCGAGTTCGCGCTTCAGGTCGGCCTCCGAGGGGCGCGCGGAAACCAGCAGCGGCACGGTGAGGATGGTGTCGAGACTGGCCGGCGCGCGGCCGGCCAGCTCCTGCTGGCGGGCCGCCACGTCGAGTTCGTGGTAGTGCGTGGCGTGCAGCGTGGCCGCGGTCGGGGAGGGGACCCAGGCGGTGGCGGCGCCGGCCTTGGGATGACCGATCTTGGTCGTGAGCATCTCCGCCATCTGGTCGGGGGCGGCCCACATGCCCTTGCCGATCTGGGCGCGGCCGCGGAAGCCGCAGGCGAGGGCGTGATCGACGTTCCAATCCTCGTAGGCCGCGATCCACGGCTGCTGCTTCATCGTGTTCTTTCGCACCATCGGGCCGGCCTCGAAGCTCGTGTGGATCTCGTCGCCGGTGCGGTCGAGGAAGCCGGTGTTGATGAAGATCACGCGGTCGCGGGCGGCGGCGATGCAGGCGGCGAGGTTCACCGTCGTGCGCCGCTCCTCGTCCATGATGCCGATCTTGACCGTGCCGGCCGCCAGGCCGAACGCGGTTTCGATGCGGGAGAAGATCTCGCAGACAAAGACGACCTCCTCCGGCCCGTGCATCTTGGGCTTTACGATGTAGATGCTGCCCGCCGGCGAATTGCGGAACGGGCCCCGGCCCGCGAGATCGTGCATGCCGCTGGCGACGGTGAAGACGGCATCGAGCATCCCCTCGGGGATCTCCTGCTGCTGTGCGTCGCGCACGGCGTCGGTGTGCATGTGCAGGCCGACGTTGCGCGCGAGCATCAGGCTGCGGCCGGACAAAACCAGTTCGCCGCCCTCGGGCCGCGTGTACCGCCGGTCGGGATTCAGCGTGCGGGTGAGTTCCTGACCTTTCTTGGGGAACGTTTCGGTCAGGTCGCCGCGCATCAGCCCGAGCCAGTGGACATAGACCTGGACCTTGTCCGCGGCATCGACCACGGAGACGGAATCCTCGAAGTCCTGGATCGTGGTGAGGGCGGACTCGAGCACGACGTCCTTGAGGCCGGCCAGGTCATCGCGTCCCACCGGGCTGGTGCGGTCGAACTGCAGTTCGACGTGGAGCCCGTGGTGGCGGAGGAGAATGGCGGTGGGCGCTGCGGCGGCGCCGGTCCAGCCGGCGAGCTGGGTGGAGGCGGTCAGGCCGGTGAGCCCTTGGTTCTGCAACTGCACCGCGAGCCGGCCGTCCCTAACCGCGTACCGCGTGGCGCTGGCATGGCTGCCCTGGGCGAGCGGCAGGGTGCGGTCGAGGAAGGCGCGCACCCAGGCGACGACCTTCGCCCCGCGGTCACGGTTGTAGCCCTGACCGCCGGTGCTGGCCGGATCGGCGGGAATCGCGTTCGTGCCGTAGAGCGCGTCGTAGAGGCTGCCCCAGCGGGCGTTGGCGGCGTTGAGCGCATAACGGGCGTTCGTGACCGGGACCACCAGCTGCGGCGCGGCGATGCGGGCGATCTCCGGATCGACGTTTCGCGGGGCGATGATAGCGACCGGACCGGCCGGCACGAGGTAGCCGATCTCGCGGAGGAAGGCCTGGTACTCGACGGAGGGGAAGGTGGTGCCGGGATGCGCGCGGTGCCACACGTCGATCTGGACCTGCAGCGCATCGCGGTGTGCGAGCAGCGCGCGGTTGCGCGGGCCGAGCTCGGCCACGAGCTGCTCCAGCACCGCCCAGAACTGGGCCGCGGTGAACGGCAGCCCGGGGACCACGCGCTGCTCCACGAGGGCCTGCAGCTCCGGGGCGATGGAGAGCGAGCCCTGGCGGATGTGGACGGAGGACTTGGATGGAGGTGTGCCCATGGATGGAATCCCCGGAGCGGGTTCGTTTCCAGTCAACGGTTGATTCCCAAGGTGCCCGCTTGGTTCCGGCAATGTCTGGACGGCCGGAAAGCTTCCGGATGAGGATTACGGGAGCATGCTTTCCGATTACCTGGACCCCCGCCTGGCGCAACTGGTCGCGGATTTTTTCGCCCGACGCATCAGCACGGCTACGCCGACGGGCCTGAGTCTCGCGGAGGGAATGGCGTTTCAGGAGCGCTACGTCGTGGAGCTCGGCCGCAAACTCGGCCCGGTCGTCGGCTACAAGGCCGGGTTGGTCTCGGCCGCCTCGCAGAAACGCTACAGGACCAACGCGCCGGTCCGCGGAGTCCTGTTGCGCGACATGCTCATCCCGAGCGGGACGGAAATCCCGGCCGCCTTCGGCGGGCGCGCCTCCTACGAGGCCGACTTCATCGTCGTGGTGAAGGATGAGGGCATCAATTCCGCCCGGACCCACCTGGAACTGCTGCAGCATCTTTCGGAGGTGGTGGCTTTCATCGAGTGCCCCGATCCGCTGACTTCACCCGAGCTCGCGCCGACGGCTGCGATGCTGGCGGCGATCAATGTGGCGGCCCGGCTGGGCGTGATGGGCCAGCGCCTGCCGGTGCTCCCCACGCAGGAATTCGCCGATGCGCTCGCCCATCAGGACTTCATCCTCACCGACGAGACCGGCAAGGAGCTCGTGCGGGCGAAGGGCACGGCGATGCTGGGCCACCCGCTGAATGTCGCCGCCTGGATGGTGCAGGATCTCAACGCGACCGGCGTGAAGCTGAAAGCCGGCGATCTGTTGAGCCTCGGCACGGTGTCGCCCTCGGTTCCAACCAAGGCGGGGCAGACGATCCACCAACGTTGCGAAGGACTCCCGGGCGGCACGATCGGTGCCTCGGTGCGGTTTACGTGATCGTTCGGCAGCTGATTAACCGCTGGCCCCAAGGTAGGGGCGCCTGTCCCAGGCGCCCTGGACCGGAGGGCGTGTGGGGACATACGCCCCTACCCGGTATCCGACTCCGCCCGATACGACTCCGCCAACAGCACCACGGGATGTACGACGCGGTTGTGGTCACCGGCGTCTCGGAGGCCGTTTTCAAGGTGGAGCTGGCAGCCGGGATTGCCGGTCGCGATCACCGTCGCGCCGGTCGCATGGAGGTGACCCAGCTTGCGGTCGCGCAGCCAGGTCGCGGTCTCGGGCTGGGTGAGGCTGTAGATGCCGGCGCTGCCGCAGCACCAGGTGGACTCCGCGCATTCCTTCAGTTCCAAGCCGGGAATCGCCTGCAGGATCTGCCGGGGTTGCGCAGTCCTCCGCCGCCGTGAGGATGTGTTCCTGGCCGAGCAGGGTCGCGAGACGGCCGATGAGGTCAGGATTCACGGTGAGCAGGACTTACCGGAAAATCAGGAATAAGGCAGGTGGCACGCAGAGAGCGCAGGGAGCGCAGAGGGTGCAGGCAGGGAACTGAATTCGGGTCAGGGCGGAGCGCTGGTGGTTGCTTTGGCTCCTGTGGGGGAATCCGTGCTCTACGCTCTCTGCGGTCTCTGCGTGAAACGGACCGAAGGATCGTGCTCAGAGTCTGGGAAATTTCACCCACTTGGCCCCCGCTTTGGAGGATTTCACGACGCTCTCGATGAAGGCCATGCCCTCGAGTCCGGCGTCGATGGTGGGATACTCCGGGTTCTTCGGCAGCGGCTTGCCGGACTGCACATCGGCGATGGCGTCGGCGGCGGCGCGGTAGACGTTGGCGAAGGCCTCGATGAACGCCTCGGGGTGGCCGAACGGCGTGCGGGAGTACTTCTGGGTGATCGGCGCGAGGTAGCTGTTGCCGCGGCGGTGGATCTGGTGCGGCTCGTTGACGGCCTTCCAGATCAGCTCGTCGGGGTTCTCCTGGTGCCACTGGAGGGAGCCCTGGGTGCCCCAGACGCGGATGTTGAGGTTGTTCTCGTCGCCGCTGGAGATCTGCGAGGCGAAGAGCAGGCCGCGCGCGCCGCCCTTGAAGCGGAGCAGGCAGGTGCCGTCGTCATCGAGCAGGCGTCCCGGGATGAAGGTGTTGAGGTCCGCGCACAACTCCTCGATCTCGAGGCCGGTGATAAAGCGGGCGAGGTTGGTCGCATGCGTGCCGATGTCGGCCATGCAGTTCGAGATGCCTGCGATCGACGGATCCATGCGCCAGTTGGCGATCTTGCCCTCGCCGCCGGCGATGGCGGTGATGGCGTAGCCCTGCGGGTACTCGACAACGACCTTGAGGAGCTGGCCGAGCTTTCCGGCGCGGACCCACTCGCGGGCCTCCTTCACCATCGGGTAGCCGGTGTAATTGTGGGTGAGGGCGAAGACCTTGCCGCTCTTCTGCACGATGGCCTTGAGCTTCCGCGCCTCGGCGAGGTTGAAGGCGACGGGTTTGTCGCAGATCACGTTGAACCCCGCCTCGAGAAAGGCCTTGGCGATGGCGACGTGGGTGTTGTTGCGCGTGACGATGCTGACGAAGTCGATGCGCTGGCCGGCCGGGAGCGCGGCCTCGCGCTTCGCCATTTCCTGGTAGGTGCCGTAAACCCGGGCCGGGTCGAGGCGGAGGTCGGCGCCGGAGAGGCGGGACTTCTCGGCGTCGGCGGAGAAGCACCCGGCGGTGAGCTCGATCTGGCCGTCGAGCGCGGCAGCCATGCGGTGGACGGAGCCGATGAAGGCGCCGCGGCCGCCGCCGACCATGCCCATGCGGAGTTTGCGATTCAGGTTCATGTTTTTTGGGGGAAGGGTGAAGGATCCGCGAAACCGCGGAAGGAGCCGGAGAGAAGGGAACTGGTTTGCGGTGGGGAAGCGAAAACCGGGGCGGGCGGGAATCAGGCAGGAGGATTCAAGGTTCTGGCATGCCCGCGGCCCGGGCTAGGGGAATAGCCCTCCGAGCCGCGCGGCGTTGTAGGCGTGGCGCTGGGCGGAGGACATCCTGGCAAAGTCGGGATGGCCGTTGGCGAGCACCGGCCAAATGGGCGGGACGGAGGGAGCGGCCGGGCCCTTGCGGGCGAGGGGATTATTCCGGATCTCGACCGAGTGCCGGGGCTTGGCGCCGCGGTTGTCGTAGCTCATCGCCACGTCGGTGAGTTTCAGGTCTTCCTCGAGCGCGCGGTGGGGCTTGATGTTTTTGGCCTGGAGCACGCCATGGTAGGCCCGGACCGCCTCCGCGGGCCCGAGCTGGCCCTCGGTGATGCGGCGGAGGAACTCGATGAATGCCAGCTGGTGCTCGGCCTGGTTGATCTTGCGGCCGTACAGCGCCACCCGCGCGCCGTACTTCTGGGCGTCGTGCAGGAGCTTGAAGGCGTCGTGGGTCGTGCCGGAGGCTCCGCCGAGGATGCCCACGATCATGTTGGGGTCGTATTGCACGATCTCCTCCATCGCCTTGGGTCCGTGGTACACGATCTTCAGGAAGATCGGCCGGCCGGCCTGCGGCACGCCGGCCAGGGTCCGGACGATGTTGTCGTTGATGAACTCGCCCAGCTTCTCCGGGGGAATGCCGGAATCCACGTTGGGATCGAAGACCTCCAGGAAGTGACGGAACCCCTTTCGCTCCGCCTCCTCCCGAAACGACTTGTACCACAGCAGCGCCTCCCGGTCGGCTTGGAGGTCGTTGAGGTAGGTGAGCGAGTAGAGCCCGAGGTTGGCGCCGGGCAGTTCGGCGTCGCGGTCGCAGTCGGCCACGCCGCACTGGATGTGGTCGATGTGGGCGCTCCGGAAGGGCTGGCTCGGCTCCGCGGTGTAGGCGCCGTGGCGCACGGCCCAGACTTCCGTGGTGTCGTTGGCCCGGGCCGCGGGGGTGATGGGCGAATTTTTGAACAGGCCTTCCTTGATCGTGAGCTGCTCGTTCACGTAGGCCGACATCAGCATGATGTCCACGAGGCCCTGCTGCGTGACCTCCCGGATGATGTCCAGGAACTCGGGCAGGTTGCGGTACCCGTATTCCTCCCGCGTCCAGATCTCCGGCGAGAACTGGGCCGGCCGCGCGCCCCGCTGCGCGAGGTACGAGCGCCCGCCCGGGGCCCGCACGCCGTAGGCCATGTCCGCGTCCTTGGCATCCGCCAGGATGAAGGCGCGCGACTTCGGGTCCGCCTTGATGGCCGCCAGCTTGGCGTCGAGGGACTTGATCATCAGTGACGAGTGACGAGTGACGAGTGACAAGTGACCAGACAAAAGCTCAACGGGAATAGGCGCAGATCAGCGAGCGGCATGGAGAAGGTCTTTTTCATATTCTCGTCACCCGTCACTTGTCACTCGTCACTTCACCGGGCTCCCAACAGGTGCCGGATGGTGTACATCTCCAGCGCCTCGTAGTCGCGGTTGTCCCGCAGCTGCTGGACGAGCTTCCGGTCGTAGGAACGGGCCTTGTCGACGAGCAGGAGGAAGATCTCGCGGCTGTTCTTGAGGTGCGCCGTGACCGGGCTGCCGGCTTGGGTGCGCATGGTCTTCACGTCGAGGCCGATGAATTCGCCGCGGTGGCCATAGCCGCCGTCCTCGAGGACGAGGACCTGGTTGAAGGCGGCGCGGAGGTTGGCGCCGCCGAAATTCTTGTCCTGGTCGTACTTCAGCCCGTTCTGGTCGTTGAGGTGAACGCTCCCGAGTTTGTCGTGCGCGAGGCAGAAGGCCATCTCATCGCTCGGGTCGAGGTTGGCCAGCAACGCATGGGCGGTCTCGATCAGCCCCTTCACCCGTTTGTGATCCTGCGAAGCGTAGGCGAGGGCGAGGGCGTGGCCGGCGGTGGGCACATAGGCCATGTCGGTCGGCTCGTTCGGCTTCGGCTCGATCCAGATCTCGATGCTTTTGTCGTAGTCGAGCATCTGGTTGATCGCCGTGAGCAGGCGTTCGTAGGCGAGCTTCGCGCTTTTGGCCTCGCGGATGTAGGAGCCCTCGCGGGCGAGCCAAAGGACGATCGCCTTGGAACCGACGGCCTTGGCGATATCGAGGCACTTCTTGGTGCGGTCCCAGGCGTACTGGCGGTCGCCGGCGCTGTTGGAAGTGTAGCCGCCGTCGACGGTCTGCGGCGCGAACCACAGGCGGGGCGCAACGAATTCGGGCGTGAGCCCCTGGTTTTTCAGCATCTGTGCGACTGCGACCGACTTGGCGGCGATCTGGGCCGGCGTCTGCGCGTCGAGGTCCGGCACCACGTCGTCGTCATGGAACTGCACGCCCTCGAAACCCAGCGGGCGATAGAGCGCGAATTTCGACTCGTGCGGCGTGACCGGACGGACCTCGGGGCCGAACGGATCGGCGCCCTCGCTGATGTTCCAAGGACCGAACGAAAAGCGGTAAGTGGTGGGGTGGGGCATGGGGCGGCGGTGGACGGTGGACGGTGGACGGTGGACGGTGGACGGTGGACGGTGGACGGTGGACGGTGGACGGTGGACGGTGGACGGTGGACGGTGGACGGTGGACG
>CAMDOO010000102.1 GCA_945903545.1 Opitutus sp. GAS368
CGGCCGCGCCCGGGCGCGCCACTGGCTCTGCCTCGGGCTCGCCCTCGCCGTGGTCGCCCTCGCCCGCCCGCAGTACGGCCGGATCGAGGAACAGGTCTTCGACCAGTCGCGCGAGATCATGATCGCGGTGGACCTCTCCAAGTCGATGCTCGCCGGGGACGTGAAGCCGAACCGCCTCGGCCGCGCCAAGCTCCTGATCCAGTCCCTGCTCGAGCGCCTCGAGGGCGAGCGCGTCGGGCTCGTGCTCTTCTCCGGCACCGCGTTCGTGCAGAGCCCGCTCAGCTCCGACTACGAGATCCTCAACGAATTCCTGCCCGTGCTCGAGCCGGGCTACCTGCCCGCCGGCGGCTCCGATTACGAGGCCCTGCTCCGCGCGGCCGCCGAGTCGTTCGGCGCCAACGGGACCTCGGACCGCTTCCTCATCATCCTCAGCGACGGCGAGGCGACGGACGAGAAATGGCGCGAGCAGATCCCCGCCCTGAAGGAAAAGGGCATCCGCGTGATCGGCCTCGGCGTCGGCACCTCCGGCGGCAGCATGATCCCCGACGGCGCCGGCAGCTTCGTGAAGGACGAGCGCGGCGCGGTCGTCATGTCCAAGCTCGAGAACGCCACCCTCCAGGAGCTGGCCAAGGAAACCAACGGCACCTACGAGGACGCCAGCACCTGGGTCGACATTGCCCAGCTCCTGCAGAACACGGTCGAGGCCGGCCAGGCGGGTTCCTTCAAGAAGGAGCTGCGCGTGCGGCTCGCCGAGCGCTACCAGTGGGCCCTCGCCCCCGCGCTGCTCTTCCTCCTCGTCAGCTACTGGCGCGAGTTCCCCGCCCGGCCCAAGCCGCGCCCGCTGCGCCTCGTGGCCGGCCCATCCGCCGACCGCCCCGCCAGCGCCGGGATCGCCACCCTGCTGGCCGCGGTCCTCCTCCTCACCGGCACCGGTCCCGCCCTCCGCGCCGCCACGCTCGACCCGAACTCACCGCCCGCGCCTCCGCCCACCGCCGCCGGCGAGCCCGCGGCGAAGCCCTCCCCCGAGGAGGTCGCCAAGGTCGCCGCCGCGCCCCTCGCCAAGGCCGTCGATCGCATTTCCCGCCAGGCCCGCCGCGCCGCCGCCGACTGGGCCGAGCTCGCCCGGCTCACGCTCAACTACGGCAACCAGCTGCTCTCCGCCAACGAGAAGGTGCCCGAGCCCCCCATCCGCGATGCCCTCCAGGCCGTCGAGCTCGGCGCCGGCCTCGACCCCAAGGCCGCCGACTGGTCCGACCTCCGCAAGCAGCTCGAGGCGCTCCTGAGGAATCCCGACGAGCCCCCGCCCGAGGAACCGCCGCCCCCGCCCCCGGAGCAGGACAAGCAGGACGAGCAAAAGCAGAACCAGTCCGGCGAAAACAAGCAGGACCAGGGCGACCCCTCCAAGGACCCGCAGGACCAGAAATCCGAGCCGAAGGACCAGCCGCCCGAGCAGGACGAAAAGGAGAAGTCCCAGGCCGACCAGCAGAAGAAGGACGGCAGCGGCTCCGCGTTCGGCGACATGAACGAGGAGGAGACGCCCGAGGAGCCGGATCCCGCCGATCAGCCCCCCCCGAAGAACGAGACCCAGCAGGTCGGCGGCGCCAAGGAACAGCAGCCCCGCAACGAGAATCCCTCGCTCACCGTCCCGCTGCAGCACCTCGACGAACTCCGCGAGCGCGACAACCCCGCGGACCTCTTTCAATTGATGGACGATCAACCCACCGCGAAGCCCCCCGGCAAAGACTGGTAAACCGCATGCGCCGCCTCTTCCTCACCTTCCTGTTCGCCCTCCTCGCGCCCCTCGCCCTCGCGCAATCCGTCGGCTGGGCCCCGGGCGACTCCGGCGATCCCTCGGACCTCCTGCTCGTTTACCGCGGCACCGCCCCGGCCGGGAACACGCAGCCCGTCCTGCCCGCCGTCACCGGCTTCACGTTCACCTTCGTCGGCAGCTCGTCGCAGACCTCCATCTTCAACGGCGCCGTGTCCCAGGCCGTCGTGCTCAGCTACCGCCTGCGCTCGCAGGGCGGCGGCTCCGTCCGCATCCCCGCCTTCGACGTCCCAACCTCCACCGGCCCCGTCCGCGTCTCCGCCTACACGGGCGGAACCTTGCCCGCCGCGGCCGACCTCGGCGTCAGGTCCACCCTCACCACCGAGGCCACCACCTTCTGGGCCGGCGAGGTGTTTCCCCTCGTCTACACCGTGAGCGTCCCCGGCCGCACCCAGAGCCAGCTCGGCAGCGACATCACCTGGAACGCTGATCCCCTCGCCGCCGAGGCCTGGTCGCTCCCGGTGCAATCCAGCTCCGTCGTCAACGGCGAGCCGCGCGCGAATGTCACCTACCGCACCCAAGCCTACGTCCGGAGTGCCGGCCGGGTGAAGCTCAACGCCGCCCAACAGGTCGTGAACATCGGCTCCGGCAGCTTCGGCTTCTTCGGCGCGCCGCGCATCGAGCAGCTCTCCGTCGTCTCCACCCAGCCCGAGCTGACCATCAAGCCGCTGCCAGGCAACGCGCCCGCCGGCTTCAACGGCGCCGTGGGCGACTTCAAGCTCACCGCCAAGGTCGTGCCCGCGACGGCCAATGTCGGCGACCCGGTCACCTGGACCCTCACCCTCGAGGGCACCGGCAACTGGCCCGAGATCGCCGGCCTGCCCCCCCGCGATGTCTCCCGCGATTTCCAGGTCGTCCAGCCCAAGGCCAAGAAGACCAATTCCGAGGGCAAGCTGTTTGAGGCCACGCTCGTCGAGGACGTCGTGCTCATTCCCACCAAGCCCGGCTCCTATCGGATCGGGCCCGTGAACTTCGCCTGCTTCGATCCCAGGACCGGGGACTACAAGACCCTCACGTCGGATGCCGTGACCGTCACCATCACCGGCGGCACCGCCTCGCCCAACGTCACACTGAACGTCCCCACCAGCACCTCGGCGCCGGCCAAGGGCCCGGACCTTTCCGGCGCCAACAATCCCCGGACCAAGCTGCCCGAGGAGCCCGCCGGCCCCTCGCCGATCCCCGGCGACCCGATCGCCGCCGGCGGCCGCGCCCTCGTGCCGCTCGCCCGCACCCCCTTCCTCGCCCTCGTCTCCGCGCCCCTCGCGCTCCTCGCCGTGTGCTGGGGCGCCCTCGCCCTCCGCCGCGCCACCGAGACCGATCCACTGCGCAGCCGCCGGCTCGCGCAGAAACAAATGCACGCCACGCTCAAGGCCCTGGCGGGCGCCGACGCCGCCACCCGCTCGCGCCTGCTCCTCGACTGGCAGCACCAGTCCGTCGCCTTCTGGGGCATCGCCCATGCCGCGCCGGCCGCGACCACGCTCCACGACCCCGCGTGGAAAATGCTCTGGGAGGAATCCGACCGCGCCCTCTACGCCGCCCAGTCCGGGCTGCCGGGCGACTGGATCACCCGCGCCCAAACCGCGCTCCAGGGCCAGCGCCTCCCGGCCTTCTCGGTCTTCAGCCTCCTCCTGCCGCGCAATCTGTTCCCGTTCTTTTTCCTGCTCGCGCTCGCGCTGCTGGCCGCACCCGCCGGCCTCCAGGCGGCCGACGCCGCCGCGAATTACCGCGCCGGAAAATTCGCCGCCGCCGAAAAGACCTGGCGCGCCGACCTCGCCCGCGACCCGGCCAACTGGGTCGCGCACCACAATCTCGCCCTCACCCTCGCCCAGGAACAAAAATGGGCCGAAGCCGCCGCCCAGGTCAGCGTGGCCTTCGTGCAGAATCCCAGCGATGCGCGCGTCAACCGCGAGCTCGCCACGAGCTACCCGAAGGCCGGCTACACCGTCGAGGGTCTCGGCCAGTTCGCCCAGCCCGGGCGCAGGCAGAAACTCGCCATGCAGGCCTCGCCGGGCGGCTGGCAGTTCGCGCTCGCCGCCGGCCTCACGCTGCTCTGCGGCGCCGTCGCCCTCGGCCTGCTCCGCGCCTACGGCTCGCGCGCCCGCTGGCTGACACCGGTCGCGCTCCTCCTCCTCCTCGCCGGTCTGGTCCTCACCCCCGCCGCCGAGTACAGCCGCCGCCTCTACGGCATCGCGGGCGACCCGCGCGCCATGCTCGTCTGGGCGCCGGGAGGCACCCTGCGCTCGATCCCGACCGAGGCCGACAACACCCAGCAGACCAGCGCCCTCGCCGCCGGCACCATCGGCGTGGCCGACAACACCTACCTCGACTGGGTCCACCTCTCCTTCACCAACGGCCAGACCGGTTGGGCCCGGAAGAAGGAACTGCTCGGGCTGTGGAAGTGATGGGGGCCGGGAATCTGAAATTTGAAATCTGAAATCTAAGGATGGATGGTCCCGGATTCCTTTTCTTGGATTTCAGATTTCAGATTTCAGATTTTTTTCCATCCCATCATTCCGCCCGCAGCGCCCGACGGCCCGCTCCGACTCCGGAAGGTTTCACGCTGCGGTCGCCGGGCTCGCAGAAGAGGACGGTAGGGGCATGTGTCCCACATGCCCTGGATCGAGGTCGCGTGAGACACACGACCCTACCTTTTGACCGCGTCCTTCGTCAGGTTCTCCGCGAGGAAGAGGCCGGTCTTGCCAGCGGAGAGGACATCCATGTCGCCGTCCCCATCGATGTCACGCACGGCCATCTGCAGGCCGCCGCCGGCCTTGCTGCCGTAGTCGATCGTGTGCCGCGTCCAGGTCACGGCCCCGCCGGCGCCGCGCGTGAATTCGTACCAGTAGAGACCGAGCGGATCGTCGTCGCCCGGCGCGGGACGGTTGCGGGCCTGGAAACGCTTGCCCGTGACGAGGTCCGGCTGCCCGTCGCCGTTGACGTCAGCGAGCACGGTCGCGTGCAGGTGCGACCACGAATGGTCGATGATGTGCTGCGTCCAGGTCCCGTCCGCCTTCTGCTCGAACCAGCATAGCCCGTAACTGTGCGCGCTGCTGGTGAGCACGTCGTTCCGGCCGTCGCCATTGAGATCGAGGACGTACATGAAACCCCACTCCGCATCGCGCGCTTGGGCCGGAGCCGCCCCCGCCGCCGGCACCACCACGGGCGCAGGTTGCGTCGGAGTCGCCTGACCCGGGGCCGGGGCCGGAATCGCTTTCCGTTTCCAGTCTGTCTCGTGAAACGTCCAGTTGGCCACCGCCATGATATCAGCGGGGGCCTCGAACCACCCGGCCGGTGTCAGGATGTCGTTGCGCTTGTCGCCGTTCACGTCACCCGCGCCGATGCCGTGCCCATGGTAGCCCACCGGATCCACGACATGCCGCGTCCACTTGCCGTCCTTCAGCCCGTACCAGCAGAGCTGGCCGTTCGCGGCGCCGGTGAACTGCGGCAACAGCTCGCGGGCACGCCCGTCGTTGTCGAGGTCCACGAGGAAGGCGAACTCGGTCGGGCCGACCGCCTCGATGAGATTTTCCGTCCAGGGTCCGCCACTGCGGCCCGGATTCTTCATCCAGACGATGCGCCGCGCGAAATACCCGATCTGGATCACATCGGTGAACCCGTCCTCGTCCACGTCGAGCGGCAGGTCGCTGAAGCTGTCGATGTAGCCGCTGGCGACCGGGATCGGGCGGATCGCGTGCTTCGCCCAGCCCGGCGCCTCGTACCAGCTCTCCGCCGAGACGACGTCGAGTTTCCCGTCCTGGTTGAAATCCGCGACACCCATGCTCTCCGCGGCCCCGCCGTCGATTTGAATCATGCGGAACGCGTCCGTCCGCGCCGGCTCGCCGGCGAGAACGAACACGGCCGGTACCAACAGAGCCAGGGCAAGTCGGTTCAACCGGAAGCGGGACAAGAGGAGCATGTTAATTGGAGAAGGGGGAACCGGGACGATCAATTCAGGGCCGACCTCTCAGGAAATCAGAAGCCTTGCCTCGGCAATTTCCGACAACGTCTTGCCCTCGCGCTTAGCCTGGGCCCGGAGCTTCCGGAGCAAGCCCGGCTTAAGCCGCAGGGTGACAGGGAGACGGCCGGTAGGCTTTCGTCCCGCACCTGGCCGGGCTCCGCCATGGGGCACGATCCGGGCGCTGCCTCGGCGCAGATCGGCGTCGGTGATCTCGGCGGGATCGGTCAGATCGAGCGCCGCGTCGGGCCGCTTGGCCAGGGTACGCAGCTGAGCCCGCTCGCTCGCCGAAACGGGCCGGGCCACAATCTCAGCGAGATTCGTGCGGATGATCTTGTTCATGATAGCGGTGTTTTTCGAGACGACTGGCGGGGCGGGCGGAAATGAGCCGGGTGACTCCGGCACGGGGCGTGTGGCAGACCGTGACGATCAACAACCCTTCCACCGATCCGGTGGTGTTGAAACGCGGTTCGCCATACCCATGCCGATTATCCTCCAAAGTGATTCGGTTGGGATCGGCAAAGACCCGGGCCGCCAGCGCGAAACTCAATCCGTGCTTCGCCTGATTGGCGGCGTCCTTGGCCGAATCCCATTCAAAGACCATCGGCTGACCGTACCCGGCGCATTTTGATTAGCAACGGCGTTTTCAAGAGGGTCCGCTGAACCCGGAAAGCCACGGACCGTACTCTGCGCCCTCTGCGTGCCACCTTCCGGGTTCGATTCCGGCCTTCACCTTTCAACTTTCGCCCTTCAACTGAGCGGTGACATGAACCGCTCCCCCGCCCGCATCCTCCGCGGCACAGCGCGCAACCTCGCGGCGCTCGCCGCCGCGCTGCGCCGGGGGGAGATCGTCGGGGTACCGACCGAAACGGTCTACGGCCTCGCCGCCAATGCGCTCGACGCCGCGGCCTGCCGGAAAATCTTCCGCGCCAAAGGCCGCCCCGCCACCGACCCACTCATCGTTCATCTCGCCTCGGTCGGTGATCTGGCCGGTGTCGCCGTGCCCAACTCCGCCGCGTACCGGCTCGCCGCCGCCTTCTGGCCCGGCCCGCTCACGATCGTGCTGCCCAAGCGCGAGGTCATCCCCGACGCCGTGTCCGCAGGACTGCCGAGCGTCGCCGTGCGCGTGCCTTCGCATCCGCTCTTCCGTCGCCTGCTGAAGCTCGCCGACATCCCCCTCGCCGCGCCCAGCGCCAATCCCTTCGGCTACGTCAGCCCCAC
>CAMDOO010000103.1 GCA_945903545.1 Opitutus sp. GAS368
GCCCCCCCGTTCTTCAGCCTCAAGTTCGAGCGCCTGAAGAAGACCTTTCTCCCCCGCTTCGGCGTGAACCTGATTTCCGTGCTCATCCTCATCGTGGGGATCTACTACCCGCACTACCGGAAGACCGACTATTTCTTCACGTTCTTCATGTTCAATGTGACGATTTTCCTGATCACCTACCTCCTGAGCCAAGTCGACCTCTCCATGGGTGCCGCCTTCGGACTCTTCGCCGTCTTTTCGCTGCTCCGGTACCGCACCGAGGACATCTCGACCAAGGACATGACCTACCTCTTCGTGTGCATCGCCATCGGCCTGCTCTCGGCTGCGAACAAGGGCACGATCCTCGAGATGTTCCTGATCAACGGCTCCATCCTGCTCTGCGCCTTCCTGCTCGATGGGCGCGTGCTCTTCCGCCCGGTCGAGGTCAAGACGCTGCAGTACGACAGCATCGATAAGACCAAGCCCGAGCACTACCAGGCCCTGCTGAAGGAACTGCGTGAGCGCACCGGCCTCGACATCCACAAGTTCACGGTCGGCCGCATCGACTACCTGCGCGACACCGCGAACATCAAGGTCTACTACTACGGTCAGCCGGGCAGCGAGTAAGGCCGCTTTGCGCCGTGACGAGTGACAGGTGACGAGTGACGAGAAACCGGATCGTCGCTACCCTCTTGTCACTCGTCACCTGTCACATGTCCCTGCGCCGCATCGGCGCTAGAACGTGTGCACAAACAGTCCCGAGCGGAGCTTGGGCTCGAACCAAGTGCTCTTCGGCGGCATGATCTGGCCGGCGTCGGCGATGTCCATCAGCTGGCCGATCGTCACGGGATAGAGGGAAAAGGCCACGCCGCCGTCGGAGTTGACCCGTTGCACGAGTTCGCCCGTGCCGCGGATGCCACCCACGAAATCGACCCGCTTGCTGGTCCGGGGGTCATCGATACCGAGCAGGGGCGCGAGGAGTTTGTCCTGCAGCACGCTGACATCGAGCCGCGAGACGGGATCAGCCTTGGGATCGACCGGGCATTTCAGGCCGTACCACTTTCCCCCGAGGTACATGCTGACCTGACCGATAGCCGTGGGTGACGGCGCCGCATTCTCTACGAGGCCGAAGGTGGAGCTTACTTTGGCGAGGAAATCGGCCGGGCTGTGTCCGTTCAGGTCGAACACAATACGGTTGTACGGGAGGATCTTCAGCTCGCTCGCCGGGAACATGACGCAGAGGAACCAGTTGTAATCCTCGTCGCCCCGATGGGCGGGATTGCGCTCGCGGCGCCCGCGGGCCACGCGGGCGGCGCTGGCCGCGCGGTGATGGCCGTCTGCAATGTAGGTCAGCGGCACGCGTCCAAAAGCCTGGATCCATTCGGCCCCGCCGGCGATGCGCCACACCGTGTGACGGATGCCGTCGGGCGCGGTGAAATCATGCAGCGGCTGCTCCTTCACCTTGGCGTTCACGAGGGCCGTCACGGCCGCCTCGTCGCGGTAAGTGAGGAACACCGGGCCCGTGTTGGCGCCCAAGGTTTCGATCAGGCGGGTGCGGTCGTCCTCCTTGTCCTTGCGGGTCTTCTCGTGCTTCTTGATCAGCTCGGCGTCGTAGTCCTCGACATGGCAGACCGCCACGAGCCCGCGCTGGCGGTGGGCACCCATCTGTTGCTCGTAGATGTAGAGGCAGGGACCGGGCTCGCGCCCGAGCACGCCCTCGCGCTGGAGCTGCAGGAAATTCTCGTTGGCCTTGGCGTAGACCGACGCGCTGTAGGGATCGGTCCCGCCCGGCAGGTCGATCTCGGCCCGGTCCACGTGCAGCAGGCTGCGCGGCCGGCCGGAAGCCAGGGCCGACGCCTCGGCGGCGTTGACGACATCATAGGGCACGCACGCCACTTCGGGCGCGAGCGCAGGCTGCGGGACAAGACCTTGGAAGGCGCGGATTCGCATGGGAAAGCGCTGACGTTGGGCGTCACTGGCCGGGAGGCACGAAAAAAAAGGCCCGCCGGTAAGGCGGGCCTGGAAACTGGGGACCTGACGGTCGCTGCCTTACTTCTTCGGGGCAGAGGAACCGCGCTTGAACTTCGAGGTGAACTTCTCGACGCGACCGGCGGTGTCGACCAGGCGCTTCTCACCGGTGTAGGCCGGGTGGGAGTCCATGGTGACGTCACGCACGATGACGCTGTACTCGACGCCTTCGATGGTCTCCTTGCGGGCGGACTTCATCGTCGACAGGGTCAGGAATTTCTTGCCGGTCGCGACGTCAATGAAGCAGACCGGATTGAGAGTGGGATGGCCTTCGGCTTTCACGGTAAAAATGGAAATATCAGCCCTGACGCGCCTTGTAACGCGGGTCGGTCTTGTTGATGACGTAGATCTTGCCGCGGCGGCGGACCACCTGGCAGTCCGGGTGACGCTTCTTGGCGGATTTGATGGAGGAAACGACTTTCATAAAGGGCGCAAAACAGAGGACGGGGCCGGGTAGTGTCAACGGAATTTCCGGACTAGGCGGTCCGAAACCGGCAGAGGTCTGCCGGGGCTACATCAGATCTCGACCCGATGTAGCCGGGGTGGACCTCCACCCCGGAATGACTTCCTCTAGTTCCGGCCTGGGTCGTCCGGGCCGTCCGCCATGATCTTCCACTCCCAGCTGACGGTGCGCAGGACGGCCCGCCAGAGAGTCTCGTCGTGGTTATGGGTCATCAGGTTGGGTGGAATCGCCGTCGTCACCCACGTGTCGCGCCGGAGCTCGTTTTCCAGCTGCCCGCCGGACCAGCCGGAGTAGCCCAGAAAGGCGCGCACCACCATGTTCTCCTCGGTGGCCAGAGCGGTCGCCCGGGCGGGATCGAGCCCGAAGTGGAGCTGAAACCCGCCGTCCTGCAGCCGCCACGCGGCCAGGATCATCTGGTCGGTCTGCACCGGCCCCCCTTGAAAAACCTGCACCCCGGCCAGCGGGCCCAGGGCGTAGTCGCCGTCCATCTCGCCCAGGGTGCGCTGCAGCGGCCGGTTCAGGACCACGCCCATCGCACCCTCGCGCCTGTGGCTCGACATGAGGATCACGGTATGCCGGAAGGCTCCCTCCTGCAGCTCCGGCCGCGCGAGCAGCAGCGAGCCGGCCAGACAACGACGGCGGGCAATGGTGGTGCGCTCTCTCATCAGTCGAGCTGCAGCACCCGCACTCCCGCGCCATTCAGGAGCGGGGCCACCAGCGGGTCGTTGTGGTAGTCGCTCCGGTAGCGGACCTCCGCGATGCCGGACGCCGCCAGGATCTTGGCGCAATTGATGCACGGGTAATGCGTCACGTAGGCGATGCAGCCCTCGACCGAGCTGCCGCGCCGCGCGGCGTCGGCCACCGCGTTCTGCTCCGCATGCACGGTCGCCTGCTCGTGCCCGTCCCGCAGCATCGACTCGTGCGGCGCCCCGGGCAGGTGGCCGTTGTAGCCGGCCGCCACGATCCGGTTTTTGCGGTCGCCGGCCGTGACAATCACGCACCCCACGTGCAACCTCTCGCAGTTGGAGCGCGAGGCGATCAGCACCGCGGTGGCCATGAAATACTCGTCCCAAGAAGGGCGCCCCGCAAAATTCGCGGCGGCCTCCGCGATCAGGTCGACGGGCGTCTTGGGCTGGCTCATGGATCGGAGGGAAAGCCAATCCGCGGAAATGCCAAATCCCAAAAGAGCCGGTCCTTTTTACCCGCAAATGGACGCCAATGAACGCGAATTTCGCGCAGCGGGCAAATTACCCAAGCGGCATGGAAGTTCCTTCTTCGCCAGCGCGTGTACCAGCCCATGAACTGTCTGGCCTTCATTTGCGTGAATTCGGTTCCATTTGCGGGTAAACCTCAGGGGAATCGCGCAGGTTCCCGATTGGCGGTTGTGATTTCCTTCCATCGGGCAACCTTACTGCCATGCCCCGTGTGCTCACGCCTGAGATCCTGGATTCGCTCCCGGCGGACCACCCGGCGGCCCGGCGCAGCCGGCGCGACCTGCGGCTGACCAACACCCTCATGGGCAATTATCGCTGGCTGTGGCGCGAGCTGCACCGCCTGGCACAACCCAACGAGGCGGTCCTTGAGCTGGGTGCTGGCGATGGCTCCTTCGCCCTGCAGGCCACGCGGGCCGCCCTGAATGTCCACGCGCTGGAGCAAACCTGCCCCGCCCCGGCCGACTGGCCGGCCGAGCGCAGCTGGCACGCGGCTGACCTGAGGTCGTTTTCCCACTACGCCTTCTATCCGGTCATCATCGGCAACCTGATCTTCCATCATCTCTCGGCCTCCGAGCTGCGCGAATTGGGAGCCGGCCTGCGCCCTCACTGCCGCGTCATCCTCGCCAGCGAGCCGGCCCGGAGAAATACATCCAAGACGATGTTCGCCATCCTCGGCCGGCTGCTCGGCGCCGACCGCGTGACCTTGCACGACGCCCGGGTGAGCATCGAGGCGGGCTTTCGCGGCCGGGAACTGCCGGAATTGCTCGGACTCGGAGCCGATTGGGACATCCGGTGCCACACCACGGCCTTGGGAGCGTATCGGATGATCGCCATGAAAAAGCCATGAGACCAAGCCGCCAGATCGAGATCATCGGCGGCGGGCTGGCGGGCCTTTCCCTGGGCCTTGCGCTCCGGCGCTCCGACGTGCCGGTGGCTCTGTTCGAGGCCGGCCAGTATCCGCGGCACCGTGTCTGCGGCGAATTCATCGCCGGGCTGGACGAAAGCACGATCGGTAATCTTGGACTCGGTCCCTTCCTCGCCGGGGCGCACCGGCACCACGAGGTCGCCTGGGTCTTTGGCAACGGTCCCGTCCAGCGCCGTCAACGGCTCCCGGAGCCTGCGCTTGGCCTCAGTCGCCATCGACTCGACGCCGCGCTGGCGGCCGCCTTTGTGGAAGCCGGCGGGCGACTGCACACCGCGACGAGGGTCGCAGACCTCGAGGCGCGGGAAGGCCGCGTGCTTTGCACCGGGCGGCGCCGCGCGAATCCCGGGTGGATGGGACTGAAGTTCCATGTCCGGGGTCTCAGCCTCACCTCCGATTTGGAACTGCATCTCGGCGATCAATGCTATGTCGGACTCGCGCCCATCGAGGACGACCGCGTCAACGTCTGCGGACTCTTCGCCCGCCGCCCACTCTGCGCCAAGGGCCCCAACCTGCTGCTCGGCTACCTGCAGGCCGCCGGACTCACCGCACTCGCAGAGCGGCTCGCGGGCGCCGCGATTGACGCCACCTCCTTCTGCGCCGTGGCGGGGGTGGACTTCGATGCCGGCATTGCGGCCGGCGCAGGACCGAGGCTCGGCGACGCCGCCGGCGTGACGCCGCCTTTCACGGGCAACGGCATGGCCATGGCGTTCCAATCCGCGGAATGCGCCCTGCCCCACCTGCGGGAGTACGCCCGGGGCGCAGTCGATTGGACCGTCACATCCGACCGCATTGCGCAGTCACTCTCCTCCCGCTTCAACCGCCGCCTGCGCTCGGCCACGCTGCTGCATCCGTGGATCCTGCGCCCGGCGCGGCAGCGCTGGCTCCGTGCCGCGGCGCCCTTTGGTTTTCCTCCCCTGCGACCGCTCTACGCCTTGCTGCACTGATTTCATGTATCTCCACGCCCTCACCACCGCGGTCCCGCCGGCCACCTACGCCCAGCCGCAATGCTGGGACATCATCCAGCGCTCGACGGCGCGCGAGCGGCTCTCGAAGCGGTCGCGGCTGATCCTGCACAGCATCCTGCGCGGAGAGCACGGCATCGAGCACCGCCACTTTGCGGCCCCGGACATTGAAAAGATCTTTGAACAGGGACCGGACGCACTGAATGCCATTTTTCGCGCCGAGGCACCCAAGCTCGCTGGCCGGGCGCTCACGGACGCGCTGGCCCAGGCCGGAGTCAAACCCTCGGAACTCGACGCCCTCCTGATCTGCACCTGCACGGGTTATCTTTGTCCCGGCCTTACCAGCTATGTGGCGGAACAACTCGGACTACGGTCCGACATGATTCTGCAGGATCTGGTCGGCCTGGGCTGCGGCGCGGCGATCCCGATGCTGCGGTCAGGCGCCGATGTGCTCGCGGCCCGGCCGGGGGCCACCGTCGCCTGCGTGGCCGTGGAGATCTGCTCGGCCGCCTTTTACCTCGACGACGATCCCGGGGTGCTGGTCAGCGCCTGCCTGTTCAGCGACGGTGCCGCCGCGACCGTGTGGCGGAGCACGCCCGGGCCCTCCGGTTTGCGCGCCTTCGACTTCAAATCCCTGCATCTCCCGGGCGAGCGCGACAAACTCCGTTTCGAGACCCGCGAGGGAAAACTCCGGAACCTGCTCGACCCGGCCGTACCGACCCTCGCCGCCGGGGCGGTCAGCCGCCTTTGGTCCGAGCGTGGCCCGCGGCCGGTTGCGGGCGTGGTCAGTCATCCCGGTGGCCGCGATGTCCTCGCAGCCCTGGCCCCCGTGATCGCGCCCCACGTGCTCGACGCGAGCACCGCGGTCCTCCGGGACCATGGCAACATGAGCAGCCCGTCCGTGTTGTTCGCCCTCGAGGAGCAGCTCCGGTCAAAAGGCCGGCCCGTCGACGGCGACCTCTGGGTCGTAAGCTTCGGCGCAGGCTTCAGCGCCCACACGTGCCGGATCGGCGCGTGAGTAGTTGGTAGTTGGTAGTTGGTGGCGGCCTTGCGTGCTCCGATGTTGTTGCCGCGCGGTTCGGATGGATTCCCTCTTGTCACCTGTCACTTGTCACCTGTCACTTGGACATCGCCCCATGCCCGCGCTCGAAAAGATCGTCGCCTACTGTGACCACCGGACCCGCCGTATCGCGTACAAGGACGCCCCGGGGGCGTTCAACGGCCTGCAGGTTGCCAACGACGGCCGCGTCACCAAGATCGGCGCCGCAGTCGACGCGGGCGTGGTCCCGTTCCGCGAAGCCGTGGCGGCGGGGGTCGATTTCCTGATCGTGCACCACGGAATCTACTGGGACATGCCCCGGCCGTTGACCGGTGCCGCCTATGAGCGCGTCGCCACGCTGATGCAGGGCAACTGCGCGCTC
>CAMDOO010000104.1 GCA_945903545.1 Opitutus sp. GAS368
GGTGCCGCCGGCGCAGGCCGGGCCGGTGCCGCCGCCAACTCCACCACCTCCCTCCGGTATCCCTTTACAGTCATAGAAATTCGCGAGAATTATGAGCCGCCCCAGTTTTCCGCGGCTCTGACCGAGGAAGCACCCCCCCCATGAGTTCGAAACTGCTCCAGTTCCTGAAGTCCGGCCCCCCGCCGGCCCGGATCGCCTTGCTGCCCGATCACCGCTTTTTTGTGCGCACGGTCCCGGTGGCCGCCGGCACCGCGCCCGCCGACGTCCCCGCCCAGATCGAACTCGCCCTCGAGGGCCTGTCCCCGTTCCCGCCCGCCCAGCTCTACCACGGTTTCCACTGGGTGCCTGGTTCGCCCCACGCGCTGGTCTTCGGCTGCTACCGCAAGCGCTTCACCACCGACCAGCACGCCGCCTGGGCCGACGCGGTCCTCGTGGCGCCCGCCTTCGCGGCGTTCCTGGCTGTGCCGCATGAGCCGGCCACCACCTTGGTTTTCCCGTCCGCCGAGGGCCTGACCGCGATCCACTGGGAGGACGGCGCCGTGCCGGTCCGCGTGGTCTGCGCCCCGGTGCCCGCGGAAGCCGACGAGGCCACCCGGACCCGGATCCATGCCGCCCTGCTCCGCGCCGCCGGCGCGAGCCGCAAGGTGATCGATGTCTCCGCCACGCCGGTCGCGGCCTCCTCGCCCGACGAGAAGCAGTACGCCTTCACCGCCGGCACCTTCAACGCCACGCTGCCGGTCGGCGTCGCCCAGACCCTGGACGTCCGCGATCGCGACGAGCTCACCGCCTGGCGCAAGAAGGTCCGCAATGACCTCTGGCTCTGGCGCGCCACCGCGGGCAGCGTCGCCGCCATGCTGGCGATCGGTTTCCTCCAGCTCGCGATGGTCTTCCTCGGCGACCGGTGGGACAAGAGCCTGAACCTGACCATCAACCGGAACCGGCCGCTCGTGGCGGAAATCGAGACCAAGGAGGAGATCGCCAAGACCGTCGAGGAGCGCCTCAACAAGCTCTTCCTCCCGCTGGAGGGGATGACGGAGATCCATCGGCTACCCCAGCGCGGTTCCGTCACGTTCAACCGCTCCGTCGCCAACGCGGAGCAGAACCCGTATGTCATCACGCTCGGCTGCCAGACACCCAACTCGCAGGATGTCGAGGCGTTCCGGACCGCGATCGGGAACCTGCCCACGGTCGAGCGGGCCGAGGTCTCCAAGAACAGCACGGCCAATGGCCGGACCACCTTTGACCTGACCGTCACGTTCAAGCCGGACGCCCTCAAGGCCGCGGTCGCCGCCACGGTCGCCACCAACCCATGAAAGCGCTCAAAGCCTATTTCCTCAGCCTGCAACTGCGGGGAAAACTCCTGCTGGCCTCCCTCGTGGTCATCGGGGCCCTGATCTGGCTCACGGTCTTCAGCGGCAAGGCCGGCGTGTTCTGGCGCAAGGAGAGCGGCCGGCTGGCCACGATCAAGCGCCAGGAGACCGTCCTGAAAAGCCGCGACGCCGTGGAGCAGCGGGCCGTGACCGCTTCCGCGACGCTGAAGCCGGGCTCCTCGCTCAACGCCAACGAGCTGTCCTCGCAGTTGAACCAGATCCTCATGGGGGCCGGCATCCGGAATGCCTCGAGCAGCATCGTGCCGGCGAAGGATGCCCCCAACTCGAAGCTTTCGCTGCATTCCGTCCGGGCCTCGGCCAGCAATGTCAGCTGGGACAGCCTGAGGAACTTCTATGAAGCGGTCGAAAAGCGGCGGCCCTATATCGCCATCGACGAGCTCACGGTGAACTTCACGCCGCAGACGGCCATGCACAGCATTGCGGTGAAGGTCTCGTCGATCCAAGTGACGCAATGAGTCCCCGGGGCCACCCCCGGAGGCCCGCCGGGTAACGCCCGCGTTACCGTTGTCTGCTTTCGTCCACGGGATCCCCGCAAATCCTTGTCCTGTAGATGCGCATCCTGGTGATTGAGGACGAGCTTCAGCTTTCCGGCCATGTCTGCCGGGCCCTGAGTCGTCATGGCCATATCCTGCGGGCCGAGTCCGACGGCGCCGTCGGGTTGCAGGCTGCGCTCTCCGATCCGCCCGACCTCGTCATCCTCGACCTGGGCCTGCCGACGATGGACGGCCTCGAGGTGCTGGCGCGGATCCGGCAGTCGTCGCGCTCGCTCCGTGTCCTGATCCTCACCGCGCGCGGCGAGGTGGGCCACCGGATCAAGGGGCTCACCGCCGGGGCGGACGACTACCTGGCGAAACCCTTCGCGATGGACGAGCTGGTGGCGCGCGTCGAGGCGCTCGGGCGCCGGGGCGCGGGCGAGGCGTCGGTGGACGTGCTCAAGGTCGGCGACCTGCACATGAATGTTCGCGAGCACAAGGTGGCGCGGGCCGGCAAGCCGATCGCCCTTTCCCCGCGCGAGTTCGAGGTCCTCAAGGTCCTGATGCAGGAGCCCGGGCGGACCTTTTCCCGCACCGAGTTGTGCGAGCGCGTCTGGCAGCGCGACCACCAGTACGAGACCCGGACGGTGGAGATCTTCATCACGCGGCTGCGGCGGAAAATCGAAACGGATTTTGGCGTGCCACTCATCCACACGGTTCGTACCGTCGGTTATGCGATCTCGGAAGTCAGCCCCGCCGGCTTCAAGCCCGTCCCGCCCCGCGCCTGAGGCCGGGTGGGGGCGGCTGGGGCTGATCGCTTGGCTGGCCGGCGTGCTGCTGGCCCCGGGCGCGCTGCTGGCCTCCGAGATCGAGGGCCGGGTCAACCTGCCCCCGATCGCGGTGCCGTCCGAACGGATGCCGACCCAGCGGTACGAGCTCCCGCCGCGGACGGGCTCGCCCGCGCCGGCGCCGAAGACGCGGACCGGCTTGCCCACGCCGGCGCCAAAATCTGGCGTCGCCTATACCAGCGACGGCACGGCCATGCCCAATCCCCGGGTGGCGGTGGTTTATCTGGAGGGGGAATTTCCCCTGCCGGCGGGGGCCCCGCGCAATGAGCGGATCGAGCAGAAGGACCTGGCCTTCATCCCCTCTTTCCTGGCCATCCAGGTCGGCACGAAGGTCGAGTTCCCGAACCTGGACGACTTCTATCATAACATTTTCTCGAACAACCAGGCCAAGCGCTTCGATCTCGGGCGCTATCGCAAGGATGAGATCCCGCCGCCGCAGCTCTTCGAAAAGCCCGGGCATGTCATCCTGCGCTGCGACATCCACGCCAACATGCGCGCCCTGATCGTGGTGGTCCCGTCTCCCTACTTTGTGGTGACGGACAAGGAGGGTCGTTTTCGCCTGACCGGGGTGCCGCCGGGGAAGTACAAGCTGAAGGTCTGGAAGGACAGCAACACCACGCTGGAGCGCGAGGTGGAGATTCCGGCTGCGGGCACCCTGAGCATCGACTTCCCATGACTCCGGTGGAACCCAAGCGACTGCCGGCCTCGAGCTTTCGGGCTCGGCTGCTCGGGGCCATGATGGTGGTGGTGATCACCGTGGCCGGCGTGGCCCTCTACGTGGCCGAGCGGCGCGTGGTGTCCGAGGTGGAAGCCGACCTCGAGCGGACCTTCCAAGCTGAGATCGGGCTTTGGCAAAAGGTGCGCGACATCCGGCAGGCGGCCTTGGTCGAGCGCGTCCGGGTGCTGGTCCGCAAGTCCCGTTTTGCCAGCACGCTGGAGCCGGCCGACGAGGCCATCGACCTGCTCTACGACACGGCCGACCTGGAGATGCGGGTCGTGATGGAGGCTCCCTCCGACCAGGCGGGTCCAGCTGAGCGCGGCCTGCATGCCGAGTTCTACCGTTTCCTCGATCGGGAAGGTAAACTCTACCCGATCCCGGGCAAGGATCCGGAGCGTTTTGGCATTCTGGCACCGGTGGAACAGTACCAGCTGGAGCTCCCGCGGCTGACGCGGGACCAGCAGATCGGCTACCTGCTGCGTCCGAAATCCTCGGGGGAGGATTCGCTGGTCGAGATGATCACCATGCCGATCATCTCGGTCGATTCCGACCAGGTCATCGGCGCCCTCGTGGTCGGCTTTGATACACTCCCGCTCGCGGCCCGGCCCGAGACGGGCATCCTGCGGGGACTCTGGCGCGAGGGGCGACTGCATGCGCCGGCGATCCCGGAACCCATCCGGGCCGCCCTGGCCCCGGCCGTGACCCGCGAGATCGCCGGCGGGCATGCCGACGGCAGCAGTTTTCTCACGGTGGTGGACGGCGTTTCCTACCGGATTTTCCACCAGCGGCTGAACCCGGATTCCCTCTATGCGCCGGCGAGCGAGGTCTCGGTTTATCCGCTGACAGCCTTGGAGGAACGCCGGCGTACGCTGCGCTGGCAGGTGGCCGGGGCGGGGATGATCCTCCTGATCGGTGCCTTTGGCGCCAGTCACTACCTCTCGGGCCGGCTGGCCCGCGTGGTCACGAAACTCGCCGAGGATTCGGCCGCGGACCGGGCCCAGCTCCACCGGGCGGAGGCGGCGCTGGAATTGCGGCAGGAGGACCTGGCGCGGGCGGCGCGTTTCTCGGCCGACGCCTCGCACCAGCTGAAGACGCCGGTGACCGTGCTGCGCGCCGGGTTGGAGGAGCTGGGGCATCGCGAGGGCACCACGCCCCAGCGGGCGGAGGAGATCTCCGCGCTCGTGCACCAGACCTACCGGTTGTCGGGGATCATCGAGGATCTCCTGTTGTTGTCGCGCATCGACGCGGGCCGCCTGGCCATCGTGATGGGCGCGGTGAATCTCACGGAGTTGTTCGAGGCCGCGCTCGATGACGTGGGCGCGATGCCGGGCGCGGAGGCCATTGTGATCGAGAACGAGCTGCCGGCCGGGCTGAAGGTGCTGGGGGAGCGGCGCTACCTCGCCTTGGTGGTGCAGAACCTGATGGAGAATGCCGCGAAGTACAACCGGCCGGGCGGCCGGATCCGCGTGGCCGCCCGCGAGGCCGGGGACACGGTGGAGGTCACGGTGGAAAACACCGGCCAGCCCATCCCGCCCGGGGTGCAGGGCCGGATCTTCGAGCGCTTCAATCGCGGGGCGGTCGGGGAGAATGTCCCCGGCAACGGCCTGGGCCTGAACCTCGCCCGTGAGCTCGCCCGCCTGCATGGCGGCGACCTGCGGCTGGTGGGGTCGAACGAAACCGGGACTCGGTTCGAGGTCACCCTCCGCCGGGCGGTTGATCCAAAGGCCTGAGGATCAGGGGATCCGAGGGTCGGAGCATCGGAGAATCTGAGGATCGGAGGAAATGTTTGGCCCTCTGCACTTCTGACCCTCAGATCCTCCGACCCTCGGATTCTCTGCTCTGCCGCGCAGATACTCGTGAACAACAGGAAGAAATGACCGGCCGGCGTATCTGATCCCTTGGCCGGGCGTCTCCCCCATTTCCCGGTGGCATTCCGCGTGCTGAACCCCTACATTCTCATCCATCGCCATGCAGCCCCCCGGCAATACCCCAGCGAGCAGCGGCCGTAAGGTCCGCGGATTTGCGGCATTGCTGGCGGCGTTTGGTTTGGCGGGAGGGATTCCGGCCCTGCAGGCGCAGGCATTTCTCGATGCGATCGACGGCGCACTTTCCACGGAGACGATGCAGGGCCAGGTGCGCGTCCAGGCCAGCGGCACGCTGGAGCTCGAGGGCTACCGTTTCTCCCAGCCCTCGCCCGGCCTGCTTTTCACCGACGGTCGCTCGCTGCTGAATCCCCGCCTCTCGGTCTACCTCGATGCCGAGCTGGGCCGCCGGCTTTACGCCTTTGCGCAGATCCGGGCCGACCGCGGGTTTGATCCTTCCTCCGATCCGGTCCGGCTCCGGCTGGATGAATACGCCCTGCGCACCACGCCGACCGAGCGCGGCGGGTTCACCGCCCAGGTCGGCCGCTTCGGCACCGTGGTCGGGAGCTGGGTGCCGCGGCACGGGGCCTGGGCCAATCCCTTTATCACCGCGCCGCTGCCCTACGAGGCCCTGACGGGTATCTGGGACACCGCGGCGGTCCGCTCCCCGCGCCAGTTACTCTCCTGGGCCCATGTGCCGCCGGCCCAGGTGGTTCGGGCCGAGCAGGAGGAAAAGACCCTCCGGGTGCCGATCCTGTGGGGGCCGTCCTATGCCACGGGCCTCGCGGTGGCGGGCCGCCTGGGTAAGATCGACGTCGCGGCGGAATGGAAAAACTCCTCGCTCTCCTCCGACCCGGGTGTCTGGGACGACCTGCCGCGCCGCTGGCGCGACGGCACGATCGGCGGCCGGATCGGCTACCGGCCCGGCGCCGCCTGGAATTTTGGATTCTCTGCGAGCCAGGGACCGTATCTCCGTGCCAGCGCTGAAAAGACCGTGCGGGCGGGCACGAAGCGGGACGACTACCGCCAGCTCGTGCTGGGTCATGATATCTCCTTTGCGTGGCACCGCTGGCAGGTCTGGTCGGAGGTTTTTGTGGCCCGTTTCGGCATTCCCGGGGTGGGGAGCGCCGATACCTACTCGGGTTACGTCGAGGCCAGCTATCGTTTCGGTCCGCGCTTCTCGTTCGCCGGGCGGCTGAACCGCCAGACCTACAACAAGATTCCCGATGGGAGCGGCGGGGAGGCTGCGTGGGGCCGCTCCACCTGGCGCTTCGACCTCGCCCCCTCTTACCGGATGAGCGCGCACACGCAGCTCAAGCTGCAGCACAGCTTCCAGCGCGAGACCAACGCGCCGACCCCGTATTCCCAGACGACGGCGTTGCAGATGACGGTCAGGTTCTGATCCGGATTGGTGTCACGCAAAGACGCGAAGAGCGCTAAGTTCGGAGGAGGGGAGAGCTTGAGCCCCGGAATGGTGGCGCGCAGAGGCCGCGGGGAACGCAGGGTTCCGATCCGAAATCCCATTGGCCGCAAAAAGGCGCAGAAGGCGCAAAAACGACCCTCTGAACTCAATCCTCAA
>CAMDOO010000105.1 GCA_945903545.1 Opitutus sp. GAS368
GATTGTTCTGGCGGGCCTTGGCCTGCGCCGTCCCGCAGGTGCGGGACGAAGCCGACTTAGTAGTCCATGCCGCCCATGCCGCCGCCGCCGTGGCCGCCGCCGCCCGGAGCTTCCTTCTTGTCCGGGATCTCGGTGATCATGCACTCGGGGGTGAGGAGCAGGCCGGCGATGGACGCCGCGTTCTGCAGGGCGGTGCGGGTGACCTTGGTCGGGTCGACGACGCCGGCCTTGACCAAGTCCTCGTACTCGCCCGTGGCGACGTTGTAGCCGTAGTTGCCCTTGCCGGCCAGGATCTGGCCGACGACGACCGCACCCTCGACGCCGGCATTGGCGCAGAGCATGCGGATCGGGGACTCGATCGCGCGACGCACGATCGTGGCACCGATGGCCTCGTCGCCCTCGAGCTTGACGGCGTCAATGGCCTTGGCGCAGCGGAGCAGCGCGACGCCGCCGCCGGCGACAATGCCCTCTTCCACCGCGGCACGGGTTGCGTGCAACGCGTCTTCCACCCGGGCCTTCTTTTCCTTCATCTCAACCTCGGTGGAGGCGCCGACATTCAGCACGGCGACACCGCCGGCGAGCTTGGCGAGGCGCTCCTGGAGCTTCTCGCGGTCGTAGTCGGAGGTGGTCTCGTCGATCTGGCGGCGGATCTGCTTCACGCGGCCCTGGATGTCGGACGACTTGCCGCCGCCCTCGACGATGGTGGTGTTCTCCTTGTCGACCACGATGCGCTTGGCGCGGCCGAGATCGGCCGTGGTGAGGTTCTCGAGCTTGAGGCCGAGATCGTCGGTGATGCAACGGCCGCCGGTGAGGACCGCGATGTCCTCGAGCATGGCCTTGCGGCGGTCGCCAAAGCCGGGCGCCTTGACGGCGCACACATTGAGCGTGCCACGGATCTTGTTCACCACGAGCGCGGCGAGGGCCTCGCCCTCCACCTCTTCAGCGATGACGAGGAGGGGCTTGCCGCTCTTGGCGACGGTCTGGAGCAGGGGCAGGAACTCCTGCAGGTTGCCGATCTTCTTCTCGTGGATGAGCACGTAGGCGTCCTCGAGAACGGCCTCCTGGGCCTCCATGTTGGTGGCGAAGTACGGGGAGAGGTAGCCCTTGTCGAACTGCATGCCCTCGACGACGTCGAGAGTGGTGTCGATGGACTTGGACTCCTCGACGGTGATGGTGCCGTCCTTGCCGACCTTGTCCATGGCCTCGGCGATCTTGCCGCCGATCTCGGTGTCCCAGGTGGCGGACACGGTCGCGACCTGGGGGCTCTCGTCGGAGTAATTGACCTTCTTGGAAATGCGGGCGAGCTCGGCGACGGCGGCCTCGACGGCCTTGTCGATGCCGCGCTTGAGGTAGATCGGGTTCGAGCCGGCGGTGACGTTCTTGAGGCCTTCCTTGTAGATGGCCTCGGCGAGCACGGTGGCGGTGGTGGTGCCGTCGCCGGCGGCGTCGGAGGTCTTGGAAGCGACTTCCTTCACCATCTGGGCACCCATGTTCTCGTAGGGATCGGGAAGCTCGACTTCCTTGGCGACGGTCACGCCGTCCTTGGTGACGGTCGGGGAACCGAATTTCTTGTCGATGACGACGTTGCGGCCCTTGGGTCCGAGGGTGACCTTGACGGCGCGGGAGAGGAGCTCGACACCGCGCAGGATTTTCTGGCGGGCGGCTTCGTCGAAGAGGAGTTGTTTGGCGGCCATTGTATTTTGGTAATTTGAGATTTGAGATTTGAGATCTGAGATTGCGCGAAGCGCCTCAGCCGATGACGCCGAGGATGTCGTCCTCGCGCACCAGGGTGTACTTCTTTTCGTCGAGTTTTACCTCGGTGCCGCCGTACTTGCTGATGAGGACGCGGTCGCCGACCTTGACCTCGAACGGCGAGACCTTGCCGTCCTCGTTCTTCTTGCCGGTGCCGAGGGCGATGACCTTGGCCTCCTGGGGCTTTTCCTTGGCGGAGTCCGGGATGATGATGCCGCCGCGGACCTGTTCTTTTTCCTCGATGTGCTCGACAAGGACGCGATCACCGATGGGTTTGATTTTGACGTTAGCCATATTGGATTTTGTTTGGGTTGAGAGATGGGATTATTCCGCTGAACAAGGCACGCCCTCCACGATGACCGCGGAGGGCGCGCAAAGGGATGAAATTTACTTCTTCTTGTCGTCGTCGACGACCTCAAAATCGGCGTCGACCACGTCGGCCTTTTTCTCGGCCTTCTTTTCCGGCCTCGGGGCATCAGCGGCGCCCTCGGGGGCGGCACCGGCGGCCTGCGCGGCCTGCTGGGCCTCGGCGTAGAGCTCGGCCCCGACCTTGGAGAGTTTCTCGAGCGCGGCCTTCATGCGGTCGGCGTCGTTGCTCTCGAGGTCCTTCTTGGCTTCGGCAAGCGCGGCCTCGATCGGGGCCTTCTTGTCGGCGGGGAGCTTGTCGCCCGCGTCCTTGAGGGTCTTCTCGAGCTGGTACACGGCGGAATCGAGCTGGTTCTTGGTCTCGACGGCCTCCTTGCGCTTCTTGTCCTCGGCGGCGTGCAGCTCGGCCTCCTTGGTCATCTTCTCGACCTCCTCCTTGGTGAGGCCGGACGAGCCCTGGATAGTGATCTTCTGGTCCTTGCCGGTGCCGAGATCCTGGGCGGAGACGTGGAGGATGCCGTTGGCATCGATGTCGAAGGTGACCTCGATCTGCGGCGTGCCGCGGGGGGCGGGCGGGATGCCGTCGAGCTTGAAGGTGCCGAGCACCTTGTTGTCGCGGGACATCGGGCGCTCGCCCTGCAGGACGACGATCTCGACCGACGGCTGGCTGTCGCTGTAGGTGGAGAAGGTCTGGGTCTTCTTCGAGGGAATGGTCGTGTTGCGCGGGATCATCGCGGTGGCCACTTGGCCGGCCGTTTCGATTCCGAGCGTGAGCGGGGTGACGTCGAGGAGCAGCACGTCGCGCACCTCGCCCTTGAGCACGCCGCCCTGGATGGCGGCGCCGACGGCGACAACCTCATCAGGGTTCACGCCCTGGTGCGGCGCCTTGCCGCCGAGCTTGTGCGCGATCTCGACGATCTTGGGCATGCGGGTCATGCCGCCGACGAGCACGAGCTCGTCGATCTGGGCAGACGTCAGCTCGGCGTCCTTGAGGCAGCTCTTGAAAGGCTGGATGCAGCGCTCGGAGAGGCTGTCGCAGATCTGCTCCATCTTCGCGCGGCTGAGCTGCACGTTGAGATGCTTCGGGCCGGAGGCATCGGCCGTGATGAACGGGAGGTTGATATCAACCGACTGGGTGGACGAGAGGGCGATCTTGGCCTTCTCGGCCTCTTCCTTGAGACGCTGGAGGGCCATCGGGTCCTTCCGCAGGTCGATGCCGTTGTCCTTCTTGAAAGTCTCGACGAGCCAGCCGATGAGGGCCTCGTCCCAGTTGTCGCCGCCGAGATGGGTGTCGCCGTTGGTGGCCTTCACCTCGAACACGCCGTCGCCGATCTCGAGCACCGACACGTCAAAGGTGCCGCCGCCGAGGTCGAACACCGCGATCTTCTCGTCCTTCTTCTTGTCGAGGCCGTACGCGAGCGAGGCGGCGGTGGGCTCGTTGATGATGCGGAGGACCTCAAGGCCGGCGATCTTGCCGGCGTCCTTGGTGGCCTGGCGCTGGGAATCGTTGAAATAGGCGGGGACCGTGATGACGGCCTGGGTGATTTTTTCGCCGAGGTAGGTCTCGGCGTCGGCCTTGAGCTTGCCGAGGACGAAGGCCGCGATCTGCTGCGGGGCGAACTGCTCGGTCTTGTCGCCGACCTGGACCTCGATGCAGGCATCGCCGTTCTTACCCTCGGCGACCTTGAAGGGCATGTTCTTCGCCTCTTCCCGGACCTCGGTGAATTTGCGACCGATAAGGCGCTTCGCCGAGAAGACGGTATTGCGCGGGTTGGTGACGGCCTGCCGCTTGGCGGCTTGGCCGACCAGACGCTCACCGTTCTTGGTGAAAGCGACGACGGACGGCGTCGTGCGGGCGCCCTCGGCGTTGGGGATGACGACCGGCTCTCCGCCCTCCATGATGGCCATGCAGGAGTTGGTGGTGCCTAGATCGATGCCAAGAATGCGACTCATACCACTCTCCTAGCAATGGGCATGCCCCGATGATCGATGTTACATTAGTCGCTGATGGATATTGATTAAAAAATATCGCTCGTTGCCTGCCCCTAAATCGGGGGGGCTCGCGGCACGCCACGATGTCACACCTCCTGCCCACCCGCGGGAACGCATGAGCCATTTTGCATCGCCCGCTGACTGCTGTAGCTGGCCTCGTTGAGGCCGGTGGATCGGGACCGGGGTCAACGACCCCGGCTACCAATAATCCGGGCAAACGCGGGCGTCGCCCACAGTCTGCTGGCACAGTTGAATTTTCTCCCGGCCCGACTACGTTCCGGCCATGGAGATGGAAATCACCCTTCCGACCGAGGTCCCGGTCATGACGCTGCCCAACGTGGCGTTCTTCCCGCAGGCGCTGCTGCCGCTGCACATCTTCGAACCCCGCTACCGCCGCATGCTGCGCGATGTGCTGGCGAGCAACCGGATGTTTGCCGTGGCGGGCATCGACCCGCGGGTGGCCGACCCGGACGACGACCTCGAGCCGCTGCATCGGATCGCCAGCGTGGGCATCATCCGCGCCTGCCAGAAACGCGACAACGGGACCTCCGACCTGCTCCTGCAGGGCCTGGTCCGGGTCGAGGTGCTCGGGGTTGTGGCCGAGAAACCCTACCGCTCGATCCAGATCCGCGCCCTGGCCAGTGCGCCGGGCGCCGAGGCCGGGGAGAACGAGCGCCTCCGGAAGGAACTGGGCCGCCTGCTCCAGCTGAAGTCCAAACTCGGTGTCCCCGCGCCGATGGATGTGAATGCCTTCGTGCAAACGATCGAGGACCCGGAGGTCTTTTCCGACCTCGCGGCCTTCACCTTCTGCGAGAATCCCGCGGTGAAGCAGAAACTGCTCGAGACGCTCGACGTGAACCGCCGCCTCCAGCTCTTCTCCCGCCAGCTCAAGGGGGAAATCGCCTCCCTGCGCCTCCGCCGCAAGCTGCAGGGCGAGTTGGCCGACGACGATATCTCGAACAACTGAGCCCTTCAGCCAGCCCCGCAGGCGGAAGGCCGGGCATTGGGCAACGCTGGAGCCGACCGGCCGAGATCCCGCGTCTCCCCCGCCCCAGGCGCTCAGGCGCCCGGCGCCCCGGGCCCCTGCGCGGCGCATTCCGCGGCAAGTGGACTGGGCCAGATCTCGTCAAACAGCCTCAGCATGCGGCCCGACCGTAACCCGGAGCCGGCAGCAGCGACGCAGGAAACACTCATTGCACCGGTCGCCTTGAAAGTCCTTCGCCTCACCGTCGAAATCATGCCGGCGGGTCAACCGGCCCACGCTGGACACAAAGGTGCGATCGGGGAGAAAAAAATCCCAGGGGGCGAACAGGTTGAGCCAGCGCGCATGGGGGTAGAGGGTGCGCCGCAAAATCTCGGTTTCGAAAGTCTCGGCGGGCACGTCAAAATGGCAGCAGAACCGCTCCGCAAACGTTTCGTCAGAGTCGGGAGCCAGGGTGACTGGTGCGGAGACGCCCTCCGCCGGGGCCTCGATCAGGCGGCCCGGGCACAGGTCCAAACGGACGGGGGTAACGGAAAGGGTGTTCGCGATCATAAGGGACTGGTTTGGCATGATCGGAATCTCGACCGAGATGACCATACGCCGTCCGCCACCCGCCGGGAAGTAGGCATACACCCCGGTCCTGGCGCCCAGACCCCTGGGGGTGCCGGCCAAACAAAAACCCCGCCGGCTTGGGACCGGCGGGGTTCTGAAATGGAGCCGAGCATCGGAATCGAACCGACGACCCACGCTTTACGAAAGCGTTGCTCTACCAACTGAGCTAGCTCGGCAACTGACAGAGGATCGGAACAAAACCGGCACAGGAGGAGGAGCAAGCTTCAAATCCCCGGACCTTTTACAGGAGGCCGCTGAGGCCATGGAGAATGGGAATCAACCATCGGGCAACTATCGGGGATCCTTCGGGCAACCTTCGGGAACGGCGGGCCGCACCACTATCCCAAAAACTCGGCCCGCCTCGTTGGATCTAGGGCGGTAGGGTTGGGCCCCTGGCCCGACCGCGATTATTTCCGAAGCCACCGGCGTTCATTAGCGCAGATCAGCGTTACTCTCTCCCCATCTGGATTTTTTTGGGCCTCCTGCACCTTTTTGCGGCCAATGGATCGGCCGGGTTGCATGCCAGATCCGAAAGATCGCGGCCGGCCCAGCGGGCCAGCCCTACCCCGCTAACGCGGTCATGGGGCCGGCCTCAACGAGGCCAGCTACAGTCGGATCATCAGCCCTCCGCCATCGCCAACCGTCAACTGCCCTCCCTCACTTTTTCGCCGGCGGGTTAACCACGGCATTGGCGGCGTCGCGCTCGGCCTGAGTAAGGCCGGGGAGGCTGGGCAGGCGGTTGATTGCGCCGGCCGGGTCGGACTTCAGCCAGGCCTTCACGATCGGCTCCAATTTTTTCAGGCGGTCCTCGGTGGGCGGACTGTGGCTGAGCATCCAGTCCACGGCCCGGGCCGGGTCGACCAGCGCGATCTTGGTGGCGGCCTGCTCTTCCAGCCCCTGCTGCTGCTCGGCGGT
>CAMDOO010000106.1 GCA_945903545.1 Opitutus sp. GAS368
ACTGAGCACAAAGCCACAGAGTTCAGACGGCTATCGTTCCGAGCCATAGAACCAAGTTCTTGAGGCTTGGGCTCTGTGGCCAAACTTCCGAGGCATTTTTGCGCCTTTTGCGCCTTTTTGCGGCCAAACTTCTTTGCGAGATCCAATCCTCATCCGCCCTGGGAGGCCTTCCGCTCCGCAATGAGCTTCGTGGTACTGTGCCCGGGCAGGAACGGCATGAACTCGATCCGCGCCCCCGCGTCCTGCAGCGCGGCCCGCTCGCCCGGATCCAGCGTCTCCAGGGTGTAGTCGCCCGCCTTGCCGTAGGCATCCGGTTGCAGCGCGCGGATCTCGGCCGTGAGGCGCAACTCGCGGAAGATCACGATGGTGTCCACCTGCGGCAGCCGGGCCAGCGCCGCCGCCCGCTCCCGCTCGCCTTGGATCGGGCGCGTGGGCCCCTTGAGCTGCTTGACGCTCGCATCGCTGTTTAACGCCACGAACAGAGCCCCGCCCAGCTTCCCGGCAAACTCAAGATAGTGCAGATGCCCGGGGTGCAGGAGGTCGAAGACACCATTCGTCAGTACCACCTGGATGCCTGCCGCGCGCAGCTCTTGCCGGCGGGCAACCGCTTCCGCGAGGGAACGAAGCTTGGGATTGTCGGACTGCGCCGGAGAACTCATGCCCCATCCCAGTACGCAGCCCGCCGAGAAAGACCATCCGAATTCTCCGCGAGGGCCGGCCTTTGCCGGCTCTCTGCGACCAGGGGTCCGTCCTGAACCGTGAACCCGCGTTCCGGTCTCGATCTGCGATCCGCAACCCCGCTCCCATCCGCGTAATCCGAGGAATCCGCGGTTAAAACCGGATCGAAGTCGTCTGTCCCGCGTGGCGTCAGTGTGCCACACCGCCCGCACCGCTTCCGACCTCCGCCTGCTTCGGTGGGTGGAAAAACAGCGCCAGCACCACGGCCGCGACGGATGACGCGGCGAGGGGCACCAGGAACAGGCCCTTGAAGTCCACGATCTTGTCCGTCGTGAAGACCGACTGCATCAGCCAGGGGCAGATCGAGAACGCCAGCAGAGCGCCGAGGCCGAGGATCTGGAGGTTGAAGAGGCCCTGCGCGCTCGAGCGGATGTCCTTCGGAAAGTACGCGTCCACGAAGATGTAGACCGTCGCAAAGAAGAACGCATAGCAGATGCCGTGGAGCACCTGGATGAGGATGATCGCGGTGGCATTCTGCGGCATGAACACATACACCGCGAAGCGCGCGGCGTGGCCGAGGATGCCGATGATGATCGTGGTCCGCCAGCCGAGCGCCTTCAGCGTCGCCCCGAGGATGTACATCGTGCCGATCTCCGCGACCTGGCCGATGCTCATCACGGGCGCGATCCAGTTGGACGCCAGGCCGACGCCGCCCGCCTCCTTCGCCGTGCCGAGGAATACCCCCGTCCAGCTGAAGTAGCAGTTGTGGACAAAGGAATCGACGAGCGTCACGAGCCATAGCACGAGGACAAACGGATGCCGGAGCAGCTTGAACGCATCGAGCCACGCGAACGCGCTGCCGGCCGCCGCGGCCGGCCGGGCGGCGGTGCGGGGCAGCGTGAGGGCGAACGCGGCGAGCACGAGCGAGGCCAGGCCCGCCACGATGAAGGTCCACCGTGTCGCGGCCTGGGCCGCCTCCCCCACGAGCGGGTGGGCCAGCGCGGTGCCGAGCCAGTCGACGAAGCCCGAGGTCTTGGCGACGGCCACGGCCTCCCAGTTCACGAAGATGAAGGTGAAGGGCCACGCCGCGAGGACCCAGCCGACGGTGCCGCCCATGCGCACCAGCCCGAACTCCTTCGCCGGATCGCGCAGGTTGGCAAAAGCGATCGAGTTCGCGATCGAGATCGTGGGCACGTAGCACAGGCAGTGCACGAGCATCAGGAGGAAGAAGGGCAGGAAATCCCTCGTGAAACCGCACCCGAGGATCGCGAGCCCGCCGATGAGATGGGAAAACGCGAGGAACCGCTCCGGAGCGAACTTCCGGTCCGCCCACTGGTTGCTGAAAAATATCCCGACGATCGAGGCCACCGGAAACGCATTCAGGATCAGGGACTGCTGCCCCGGCGTAAACCCAAGGCTCGGCAGGTAGCCAAAGATGAGCGGCAGCCACGCCCCCCAGATGAAGAACTCGAGCGCCATCATCATGAAAAGTGCGCCGCGGGAGGTGGGGTTGGGAGGCGTGGTCATGGGATCGGGGTTGAACTATAACGGGTCCATGCATTTGGCCCGCGAATGGACACGAATGCACGCGAATGAAAAGCGGAGGGGATTCCGATCTGATCGGCTCGATGGTTCTTCTCTGGTCTTCGCGTCCATTCGCGTGAATTCGCGGGCGAAATGCTTGGTTCCCGCTAAGGCTTCCACGTCCCGCGCGCGACCGCGGGTATGAACTTCTCCAGCCCCTTCGGCGGAAACGACAGCGTGCGGCCCTGCTCGGCGCTCATGTAGGCCGACATCAGCAGCTCCACGACCGCGAGGCCGTCGTCAAAGGTCAGCGCAGGAGCCGTGCCGTCGAGGAAGCTGCGGACAAAATGGCGGTTCTCCGCCTCGTAGCCGTATTCCGCCGCCTCGTTGCCGACGACCGGCATGAGGCCCTGCTCGGCGTTTTGCTTCTCCACCAGGTCCTCGCCGGCCGCGCCGGTCACGCGCCGGCTGAGGAAGAGCTGGCCGCCGGTGTTGAGCGAATTGTACGCAAAAGAGTACTCCGGCCCGAGCAGCTCGCAGCTCAACCGCAGTCCCGCGCCCACAAATCCCCAAGAGGTCGTCACTTCGCCGATGAGCGGCCGGCCCGCGTCATCGACAAACTCGATGGTCGCGCGCGCAAAATCCTCCGAGGGCCGCTTCGCGTAGTCCACCGCCGCGCCCATGGACTCCTTCAGCCGCCGCACGTACTCCGGCCGGGTCCATTTCAGGCTGTGGATTTGCGCCGTGACCTTGACCGGCCGCAGGCTGCGGCGCGGCTTGGCCGGATCGGTCAGCAGATGGCGCACGACCTCGACGCTGTGGCACATCATGTCGTTGAGCACGCCGCCGCCCTGCTCGGCGCCCTGCCAGAACCACGGCATGTGCGGCCCGCTGTGCTCCTCCGCGGCGCGGGCCAGGTACGGCCGGCCACTGATCGCCGCCCCGCGGGCCCACGCCAGACTGCGCCCTTTCGCCAGGGCCGGCACAAACAACTGGTCCTCAAGGTAGCCGTGCGGCACACCCGCCCGCTTGATCAGGGCCAGGCAGCGCCGCGCCTCGGCGACATTCCGCGCCAGGGGCTTCTCGCACGCGATGCCCTTGAGCGTGCCCCGGCCCGACTCCAGCGCCGCCACGATCTCCTCGAGATTCTCCACGCGCTTGTGGTTAGGCCCGCAAATCCACAACGCATCGATCGCCGGATCCGCCACCAGCTCGGTGATCGACTTGTAGGCTCGCGCCGGACCGACGCCGAGCGAACGCGCATAGGTGGCGGTCGCGGCGGCGTGCTTGGGGTTGGGACTCCAGACACCGAGAATGTCCGCATCCCGGACCGCCAGCCACGACTGGATGTGGAACCGCGTCATGAAACCACTGCCGATGAAAGCGACACCGAGACGTTTGGGGGCGGACATAACGGGGTGCCGCGATCAAGGACGAGGAATCAGCCAGAGCGAACCGAAAAAGGGGCTCATCCAGCGAATCTATGATGCCCATCACCCTTCCCCATCCCAAGGGCGCAGCCATTGGCTTGGCAGACTGCGGGCGAAGCCTGCAGTCTGTCCCCATGACCATCCTCATCCGCAACGCCCGTGTCCTGACTCTCACGGGCGGCGCCCGGCCACGGCGGGGGGCCGAGTTGGGCCAGCTGGCCGCCCTCGACCACGGCGAGGTACTGGTGGACGGCGGGAAGATTGTCGCCGTCGGCACCGCCTTGGAAGCTCCGGCCGGCGCCGAGATCATCGAGGCCCACGGGCGGGTGCTGATGCCGGGATTCGTGGACTGTCATACCCAGGCGTGCTGGCACAGCGATCTGCCGGCCTTGCTGGAGCCAGCCAGCCCGGGTTCGCCGCCCCCGCCGAATCCAAGCCGGGGCTTCAGTGCCGTGGTGGATGATGTCCGCCAGGCCACCCGCAAACAGCTCGCGGCCCGGTTGAAGGAGCGGCTCGGGGTCATGCTCCGCGAGGGCACCACCACCGCCGAGGTGAAGAGCAGCCACGGCATCACGCCCGAGGCCCACCAAAAGATGCTGCAGGCCATCCAGCGCGCCGCCCACGAATGGCCGGCCACCATCGTTCCCACCGCTTTCCTCGGCCAGGGAAACGAGGGCGACCCGGAGGGTTTCTCCAAGATGGTGACGAAGGAAATCCTCGCCCCGGTCTCCCATGAATTTCCCGGCATCCCCGTGGAAGCGTGCTGCGACCGGGACGCCTGGACGGTGGAATCCTGCGTCCGCCTCCTCGAGCGGGCCAAGCTGCGGGGCCATCCGCTCCGCGTCTCCGCCGACCAGCAGGTCACGCTCGGCATGATTTCCGAGGCCCTGCGGCTCGGCGCCCTGAGTGTCGCCCATCTCGATGTCTCGACCAAGGCCGACCTCACCCTGCTCGCGAACTCCCACGCGTTCGGAGTGATCCTCCCGGCCACCTCCCTGAGCACCGGCCAGCGTTTTGCCCGCGCCGGCTTTTTTGTGGAGACCGGTGGTGCGCTCGCGCTGGCCACGAATTGCAACCCCGTCTCCTCTCCGGGACACTCCATGCCGCTCGCCATCGCCCTGGCGGTCCGGTTCTGCGGCCTGACCGCGGCCGAGGCCATCGCCGCCTGCACCGTCAACGCAGCGACCCTGCTCGGCCTCGGGGACCGGGGCACGATCGCCCCCGGCCAGCGGGCGGACTTGATCCTCCTGCGGCACAAGGATGAGCGGATGCTCGCCTGCGAAATGGGCGGCAATCCCGTGGACCTGGTGATCTGCGGCGGCGCAATCCAACGCTAACAAAGCGCCGGACTTCGTCCGCCGCTTTGTTAGAAACCAAAATGGCGGAGTCATTTTGGCGGAGCCTTTGTCACCCGGGTACAGTTTGAGGATCCGGTCCGACTGCAGGAGCGATTCCGGCGATCATTCGCGGGATAAACCCGCTCCTACAGTAAAAATCAATCTTCAGCCTGACCCGCGGCTTCGGCGCGGCCGCGTGGGAAGGGCGAAGGGGTTTGAAAAAACAGGTGGCGTGGCGCACACCGGGATCCCGTGACGCCCCCGACTTTTTTGCCGCCGCCCGCGCGCTGCGAATCGCTCGCCAGCATCGTCGTGCGTTTTGGCGGCGTGATGGAGACGCGATCGGCCCCGGGCATGGTGGATCATGTCCTGCCCGTCCGGGCGGATCCGGAGCTGCAGGAATTCTGGCGCCCGGAGCTGCGGACGGAAGTTCCTGCGCGGTTCCTGGCCCGCCTTCCCGGCGGACGGGTGCTCGGCGCCGGCATCGTGCTCGCGCCCGACGGGACGAGTGTGGCTCGCGACGTGTCGTTGGATTTCGGCAAACCCTTCGGGGAACACTGGCTACTGACCGAGCAAAGGATCCCTCCCCCGCAGCCGTTGCCCGGCACGACCGCGGTCATCGCGACGACCCTCGCGAAGGGCTACGGCCACTGGCTGCTCGATGAACTTCCCCGGTTGCTTTCGCTCCCGCGCGGCCCGGCCGACCACCTGATCGCCCACGCGACGCAGCCGTACAGCCGCACCGCCCTCGCGCAGTATGGATGGACGGGCGCCGTCCTGGAAGCGGACCGCCGCACTCACTTTCGTTGCGAGCAACTCATCGTCCCGAGTCTGGCGGGCACGGTGGTCCAGCCAACGCAGCATGGCTTGGACCTCGTCACGGCGTTCGTGGCGCCATTTTTCTCGCCTGCCTCAGCCTGGGGCGAACGCCTCTACATCACGAGGGAAGGGGCGCGCCGGCGCCGCATCACCAACGAGCCGGAACTCTGGGCCGAACTCCAGGCGGCCGGGTTTGCCAAGGTCCGGCTCGAGCAGCTGACCTGGCCCGAGCAGATCAATGCGTTCCGCCACGCCAAGGTCGTGGTCGGCCCACATGGGGCGGGATTGGCCAACCTCGCCTTTTGCGCGCCCGGGACGCGCGTGGTGGAGCTTTTCCATCGCGCCTACGCGGCCGGAGGCTTTTGGCGACTGGCCGACCTCCGCGGGCTGGACTACCGCCCCGTCGTCCCCGCGGGGAGCGAGCCCCTGGCAAATTCCCCGGCCGGCAACCGCCTCGATCTCACGGCCGATCTGGAGCAGGTACGGGCCGCGTTGAAAAACTGACGCGGGGCCCAGCATGTAATCTCTGTAGCCGGGGGGGGGGGGGG
>CAMDOO010000107.1 GCA_945903545.1 Opitutus sp. GAS368
TCCGTGATCGCCTCGGTGGTGGCGGCGGCGGGAGATGTCACCACCAGCACGCCCACGCACATCGCCTCCGGGATCACGTTGGGCAGGCCGTCGCGGTCGCCGCTGGCCGCGACGACGCCCGTGTGCAGGAGGACGTCGGCCCAGTTGAGCAGGCTCCAGACCTCGTGCTGCGGCAGATGCCCGGTGAAGGTCGCCGAGCCCGCGATCCCCAGCTGCCCGGCCAAGCGCTCCAGCTCGGCGCGCAACGGACCCTCGCCGGCGATGCGGGCCTCGAAGGCCACGCCGGCCTTCTGCAGGGCCGCGTAGATCCGGAGCTGGTGGTCGAGGCCCTTCTTCTCGACGAGCCGCGCCACGCAGACCAGCCGCAGGGGATCGCGCGAGGTCCGCAGGCGCTTGACCGTGAGGAGCCGGTCAAGCCCGCGGCGGATGCAATGGACGCGATCCGCGGGCAGGCCGGCCTCGAGCAGCGAACGGCGCGCCATGTCGGTCGAGGTGTGGATGAAGGCGGCGTGCGCCAGCTTCTCGCGCAGCCACCAGTCGCCGCCGTGCTCGTAGATGTCGTAGGCGTGGGCCGCGGCGCTGTAGCGATGACCGTCGAGCCGCCACAGCAGCCAGGCCGCCGTGGCCGGCGCCCCGCCCCACGCGGCATGGACCCACTGCGGTGGATTCTGCCGGAACTCGCCGGCCCAGAGGCAGGCGAAGCCCGCGCCGAGCATGTTTTCCCAGAAATTCAGCCACGACGGAGCCTTCCGGCTGATCAGCCCGCGCAGGAGCTGCTGCAGCACCTCGCGCCGGCGGTAACCCTGGTACGGGATCATCCAGAGCAGCGTGAGCAGCTTCCACTTCGGGAACGGCGTCACCGGGATGCCCCGGAAGGTGCCGCCGCCGCCCCAGAAGGAATAGATCCGGAGCCGGACCCCAAGCGCCTGCATGGCGATGATCTCGCGCTGGAGAAACGTCTCCGTGGATTTCGGGAAAGTCGTGAAGAGGTAGGCGATGGTCGGCGGCTCGTCGGACAAGATGGATCGAAACTAGGACGAATATTTCGCGGATCCACGAAATATTCACCTATTTCTTCTCCCTCCGTCGCTGGTCCACCGCGAGCCACGCGGCTGACGCTAATGTCAGGCATCCCGACTGGTGCCCTCCCGGGCGGCGGAGATCCTGATCCAAGCACGCGGAGCGGGGTTGGCCCGCGCCGGTCATCGGCGCCCGATCCAAGGAAGGAATGGGACCGCGGCGAAACCATTTCGCGCCCGAATCCACGGCTTGCGCGAATCAGCACAACAGGAGACAAACGCATGAGAGTTGGTATTTTTGGCTTTGGCAAAGCGGGCCGGTCGGCCGCGACGGTGTTTCTGCAAAACCCGGGCACGGTCCTCGAATGGGTCGTGCGCCGCAGCGCGAAGCTGGAGCACCGCTCCGTGCCGGAGTTTCTCGGCATTTCCTCCACCGAGCCCGGATTGATCTATTCGCGGGAGGAATTCACAGCCGCCGAGCTCTTCGACCGGCAGCCGGTGGATGTCATCGTCGATTTTTCCGCCGATGACTGTCTCGACTATTACGGCGAGGAAGCGGCGGAGCGTGACATCGCGATCGTCACCGCTATCTCGCACTGTCCCCGGAGCAAGATCGCCCTGCTGCGACGCCTGGCCCGCCGCACTCCCGTCCTGTGGTCGCCGAACATCACCATCGGCATCAACTTCCTTATGCTCGCCTCGAAGGTGCTCAAGAAAATCGCCCCGTACACCGACATCGAGATCCTGGAGGAGCATTTCAAGGGCAAGACCGGCGCCTCCGGCACCGCCAAGCGCATCGCGAAGTACCTCGGGATTTCCTCCGCGCGCGTCAAAAAAATCCGGGCCGGCGGCATCATCGGCACCCATGAGGTGCTCTTCGGCTTTCCGTTTCAGACCATCCGCCTCAAGCACGAGTCCATTTCCCGGGAGGCATTCGGCGATGGCGCGCTGTTTGCCGCGGAAAATCTCTTTGGAAAAAAACGCGGGTTCTACACCATGGAGGACCTGCTCCTGCCGTACTTCGCCCTGTAGCCGGATCGCCTGATCCCATTGCCTTTGCCGGGCCGGCACTTTTGCTCGGTGCATGTGCCCGCGTCCCCTGCTCGCCTTGTCCGTCCTGCCGGCCCTCGCCGGGCAGGTGCACGCGGCCGCGTCGGCGGGGGCCCTGCCGCGGGCGCTCGACTCCTATGCCGACCCGGCGGGTGCGGGTCTCTGGGATGTGCTCGCCGCCCGGGCCGCCGCGGATCCGCTCAACCTCGCGGCGCTCGTGATCTTCGGCTGCGCCATCCTTCATACCTTCCTGACGGCCAAAATCCGCCACTGGGCGCATGTCATCGAGGAACGCCATGCCGCTCGCGTCGGCCGGACCGGCGGCTCGGTCGACGGCGACGGCCAGCCGGTGGAGGTGAGCTTCGCCGGCCAGATCCTGCATTTCTTCGGCGAGATCGAGGCGGTCTTCGGCCTCTGGGTGGTGGTGCTCGCCGGGGCCATCACCTGGTTCCGGGGGTGGAACGCCGTCGTGGATTACATCAGCGGCCATGTCAGCTACACCGAACCTCTCTTCGTCGTGGTGGTCATGGCCCTCGCCGCCACCCGGCCCGTGCTCGACTTGGCCGAGCGCTGCCTCCGCGCCATCGCCGGCCTGGGCGGCGGCACCCCGGCGGCCTGGTGGCTCTCGATCCTGATCGTCGCTCCGCTGCTCGGCTCGCTCATCACCGAGCCGGCGGCCATGACCATCGCCGCGCTCCTGCTCGGCCGGCAGTTCTACGAGCTCCAGCCCAGTCCGCGCCTGGCCTACGCCACGCTCGGCCTGCTGTTCGTGAACATCTCGGTCGGCGGCACCCTCACCCACTTCGCCGCGCCGCCGGTGATCATGGTGGCGCAGGTCTGGCAATGGGACCTCGTGCACATGTTCACCGAATTCGGCTGGCGCGCCGCCATTGGGATCGTGGTGGCCACCTTGGTTTATTTCGCCCTCTTCCGCCGCGAACTGGCGGATCTCGGGCCGCGGGCGGCGCGCCGCCCCTCGCCGGCGCCGCGCCCCGCGGCGCCGGCCTGGATCACGGCCGTGCAACTCGGCTTCCTCGCCTTCACCGTCTGGCAGGCGCACCACCCGGCGATGTTCATCGGTGGCTTCCTTTTCTACCTGGCGTTCGCCCAAGCCACCGCCCACCACCAGAGCCCGCTCGACCTGCGGCCTCCGGTGCTCGTCGGGTTTTTCCTCGCGGGACTGGTCATCCACGGCGGCCTGCAGGCATGGTGGATCGAGCCGATCCTCCGCCGCCTCGGCGAGGTGCCGCTCTTTGTCGGGGCCACGATCCTCACCGCCTTCAACGACAACGCCGCCATCACCTACCTCGCCACCCTGGTGCCGGGCTTCACCGACGAATTGAAGCACGCCGTCGTGGCGGGCGCCGTCGCCGGCGGCGGGCTCACCGTGATCGCCAACGCCCCGAACCCGGCCGGCCAGGCCATCCTGGGCCGGTACTTCGGAGAGGGAGTAGCCCCCCTCAAACTGGCCTTGGGGGCTCTGGTGCCCACGGTGATCGTGGCGGTGTGCCTGATGGCAGGATGATCGGCCCTATGGGGCTAAGGGGACCGATTGGGCCAATTCCAGTTCGACCCATCCCTAAGTCCCTTCGGTCCTATCCGTCCCATGCCTGGCAGCCCCCGGCTTGCGCTGATCCCTGATCCTCCCTCATCAATCGTACGGCATACATGATCGCTCCCACCAACATCCAGATCGTCGGAGAGGAAATCGCCATCGCCTGGAGCGACGGCCGCGAATCCTACCACCCGTTCGAGAAACTCCGGGCCGCCTCCCCGAGCGCCTCCAACATGGGGGAAAAGGACATCTTCGGGCACCAGTACGGCGGCGGGGGCACCAAGTCCTTCCCCGGCATCCAGGTCCTGGCCTGGCAGCTCGTCGGCAATTACGCCGTCTGCTTCCACTTCAGCGACGGTCACAGCAGCGGTCTGTACACCTACGAGTACCTGCGGACGCTGGGATAGGCGGCGGAAGTGAAAGTGATTGGGAGGTGGAGGGTGAGAGGGAAAGACCTTGGTCAACTCCGCACCCACTTTCACTCTCCACTCCTCACCCACTTTCACTTTCACTCTCACGTTAATTTCTCCCGCCATGCCTTCCTTCGTCTTTCCCGCCCGCAGCACCAACAAGGCCGAGCTCGAGCTCGGCTCCACGCTCCAGCCGAAGTTCGGCCCGGACGGACTCATCCCGTGCATCACGCAGGACGCCGCGACCGGCGAGGTCCTGATGTTCGCCTTCATGAATACGGAATCGCTCAGCCACACGCTGCAGACGAAAAAGGCCACTTACTGGAGCCGCTCCCGCCAGAAGCTCTGGGTCAAGGGCGAGGAGTCCGGCAACGTGCAGCTGGTGAAGGAGGTCTTCACCGACTGCGACCAGGACGTGCTCCTCCTCAAGGTCGAGCAGACCGGCGCCGCCAATGCCTCCTGCCACAACGGCTACAAGTCCTGCTTTTACCGCCGCCTCACCGACCCGGCCAACCCGGCGCTGCAGCTGCAGTTCACGGCGACACGGCTCTTTGACCCGGCGACGGTTTACCGGAAGAAGTGACCTTTCGTCGGCGGGCTATCGGTTGAAAATATCGGGCCTATGGGGCCTATAGGGCTCATAGGCCCTATGCTCGGCGTCGGGCCTTGCATCGGCAAGAAAATCCCTGACTGCGCGCCCGCACTGCCGTCACGCTCACACTCCGCCCGGAGCCAGACCCCGCTTGCTGGCCTCGGAGAACGCCAGGATGCGCTTGAACTCGTCGGACCCGGCATCCGGATGCTGCTTCAGCCGCTCCAGCGCCTGGGAACGGTTGAGCTTTTCTCGGTAGAGAATGCGGTGGACCGACTTCACCCGCTCGAGCTGCTCGGGCGTGTAGCCGTTGCGCTCCAGGCCGATCTTGTTGATCGCGCGGATCGAGGCCGGCATGCCGTCGGCGATGAAGAAGGGCGGCAGGTCGTGCACGAGCTTGGCCATGGCCGAGAGCATCGAGTGCGCGCCGAGCCGGCAGAACTGGTGCACCCCGCCGTAGCCGCCGATGACCACGTGGTCCTCAACCCAGACATGGCCCGCGAGCACCGCGCCGTTGCTCATGACCACACTGTTGCCGACGACGCAGTCGTGCGCGATATGCCCGTAGGCGAGAAGGTGATTGTCCGAGCCGAGCACCGTGAACTCCCCGTCCTTCGTCGCCTCGTGCACCGTGACGTACTCGCGGAAGACATTGCGGTCGCCGATGCGCAGGCCCGGCTTGCCGCCGGCGTACTTCAGGTCCTGCGTGCGGCCGCCGATGCAGGCATACGGAAAGACCTCGCACTTCGCGCCCATCGTCGTGTGGCCCTCGACGGTCGCATGGTGGTGCAGCCGGGTGCCGTCGCCGATGACCACTTGGGCCCCGACATAGGCATAGGCACCAAGCTCGACCTCGGCGCCCAGCTGGGCGCCGGGCTCGACGATCGCGGTGGGGTGGATGCGAGCGGCCATGGCGGGATCCTTATTCCTCGGCGCCCACGATCGCAAACATCAGTTCGCTGGAGGACACCACATTGCCGCCCACCGTGCAGGTGCACTCGGCCACGCCAATTTTCTTGCCACGGCTCTTGGTGAGCTTCGCGTTGATCACGAGCTGGTCGCCCGGGCGCACGGCCTGGCGGAACTTGACCTTGTCGGCGCTCATGAAGAACGCACTGGTGCCGGAGGCCGAGGTCTTGCGCAGCATGAGGATGCCCGCTGCCTGCGCCATCGCCTCGATCTGGAGCACTCCGGGCATCACGGGCTCGCCCGGGAAGTGGCCCTGGAAATACGGCTCGTTGATCGTCACGTTCTTGATCGCGACCAACTCGTCGTCGCCGATGAACTCCAGCACGCGGTCCACCATCAGGAAGGGGTAGCGGTGCGGCAGGGTCTCGAGGATACGCTTGATATCCAGGCTGGTCTCGCTCGGCAGCGGGAACTACGGGCCGG
>CAMDOO010000108.1 GCA_945903545.1 Opitutus sp. GAS368
GCCCTGCCCAGCACGTTGCGGATTGCGTGACATGCTGGGCAGGGCCCGGCTCGGTTTTCCTAGGGGTGAACCGGGCGGAGTTGTCGGGCTCATGGGCCTCGTTGGTCCCGCTTCTTGGGATAATTCCCCAATCCTTTTGGTTGCACGGGACTGCCCGTTTCTGGCATCCCAAAGCCTTTCGGGCGGTCGCCCGGGAGACTCTTACCCGTTCAACCCGTCATCAAATTCCCCTGAATCATGCGCAAAGGACTCATTTCCGGAGGCAACTGGATCGTTGACCACGTCAAGCTGATCGACACCTGGCCCGCCCAGGACGCGCTGGCCTCGATCAAGAGCCAGGCACAGGGAACCGGCGGTTCGCCGTACAACATCCTGGTCGACCTCGCGATCCTTGGAGCCCCGTTCCCCCTTTCGGCCGCCGGCCTGGTGGGCGACGACAATGACGGCCGCTCGATCCTCTCCGACTGCCGCAATCGTGACATCGATACGAAGCAGCTCCTGACGACCACCGAGGCGTCCACCAGCTATACCGATGTGATGACAGTCGAGTCCACCGGGCGCCGCACGTTCTTCCACCAGCGCGGCGCCAATGCCATGCTGGATGTCGGCCACTTTGATTTCAGCAACACGACCGCGAAGCTCTTCCACTTCGGCTACCTGTTGCTGCTCGACCGCCTCGACACCCTCGAGAACGGCGTGCCGCGCTGCTGCGAGGTGCTCAAGCACGCCCGCGCCGCCGGCCTGCGGACTTCCGTGGACTGCGTGAGCGAGGACAGCCAGCGCTTCAAGGCGATCGTCGGCCCGACGCTCCCGCTGGTGGATGTGCTTTTCATCAATGACTTCGAGGCGGAGCGCCTGACGGGCCTCTCGCTCGGCCGCGGCGCCAACCTCAAGCGCAGCGCGGTGGTCGAGGCCGGCCGCAAGCTGATCGCCGACGGCGTGAAGCAGTGGGTTGTGATCCATTTCCCGGAGGGCTCATACGCCCACGATGCGCAGGGCAACAGCATCTGGCAGCCGAGCCTGAGCCTCCCGAAGGACTGGATCGCGGGCGCTGCCGGCGCGGGTGACGCCTTCGCCGCGGGCTGCCTCTACGGCATCCACGAGGAGTGGCCGATGAGCGAGAGCCTGAAGCTCGGCGTCTGCTGCGCGGCGGCCTCGCTCTCGCACCCGAGCTGTACGGCGGGCGTGCGCTCGCTCAAGGACAGTCTCGCGCTGGCCGACCAGTTCGGGTTCCAGACTCTTCCCGCGTAAAAGCGGGAAGAGTAAGACTGATCGAAGAGGTTCGCGGGGCAACGGCTTGGCCGGGGTGGAGGGGCGGGGCGGCGATATGCGTCGTGTTTCGGTTGCGCGGGACCCACGTTCCCGTTTCGCCGGGGTTCCGGCGCGTTAGAATCTCCTCCTTATGCGCGACGACTACCTGCAAGCTGCCCTCCTCGTGATCGATGATCCGATGATCCTCGTCAACGTGGTCTCCCGCCGGGTGAAGCAGCTGCGCCAGGGGAGTCGTCCGCTCGTCGTGTCCCTGGAAAAACTTTCGGCGGAAGACACCGCCCTGCGCGAGATTTCCGAGGGCAAGATCAGCTACGAGCTGGGCGCCGACGCCGACGCGAACCACCGCCGCTGAGCGGGCGCGTGTTCCGTCCACGAAAAAGCCGCGGCACCATCGCCGCGGCTTGAGGATTTCCGGCGCACGCGCGCGGAAAACGTTTCCGGGCTCAAAGCCCGAATGGCAGACAGCGAAGCAACGGCCGGGCATGCCCGGGCGGGACGATCTTGTCCTTGGTGGCGCGGCGCTTGGCCTTGGTGCTCTTGGCGCTGAGGAGGTGGCGGAAGCCGGGCGTGCGCCGCATGAGCTTGCCGTTGGCCGAGAGCTTGAAGCGCTTGGCGACTGATTTCTTGGTTTTTTGCATAAAAAATGGGGGGGCGAAGACTGGAAAATGAGCGGGGCCGCCTCCAAGGGCGGCCCCCGCGTTTTGCCGGTCGGCCCAAGGCATCAATTGATGCCTTGGCCGTTCCGGCGGATTGGGATCGGACCCGTTATTGGACGGGTTCCTCCCGGAGCAGAGCTCGGAGCATGATTGCGTCTTTCTCGTAATCGGCGATGCGGTCCGCCGTGGTAACGTGGTGCTGACAGGTGCCTCCGCCCCAAGGGCGGCGGCGGAAAAGCGCCGGGCGACTTCCGCCCCGCTTGAGATTCCTACCGGCCGCCGCGGCGACGTGAAGATCACGCACGCCGCGGCGGCTGGTTGTTTTGAGCGGCAGACTACTACTTCTTCTTCTTCGCCGCCGTCTTCTTCACAACTTTCTTTTTAGCTTTAGCCATGTTGGGTTTGTATTTTTTGATAACCACAGGCTGACGCGGAATAGGGTGGGCCCGAGACCGCTGCTGCATCCTGACGTGATGTCCCCGAGTCGCGCGCCCACGCGTTGGACTTGGAGGCGAAGCAATTATTCGCACGCGCAAGCGCGGCGTCGAACTATTTCAGCGCCTCAACGGCGACCCGAAACGGCAGCGCAGACTTGCCGGAAACGGCGCGCGGGTGAAGATCAGCCCTCTGGAAAATCTCAAACTTCAGACCTGAGATTTGGAATCCCCCCCAACCCCCATGCTCGTCCACAGCGTTTTCTTCTGGCTCAAGCCGGAGCTCACCGATCAGCAGCGCGCCGAGTTTCGCCGGGCAGTCGAGGGTCTCGGCGCGATCGAATCGGTCCGGCACCGCTGGGTCGGCGTGCCCGCCGCGACGGAACGGCGCCCGGCGGTGGACCACACGTTCAGCCTGGCTTTCACCACCGTCTATGACGACGTCGCGGGGCAGACGGTCTATCAGGTGCACCCGCTGCACTTGGAATTCCTAAGGAGCTACAGGTCGTACTGGACGCGGATCCAGATCTACGACGCGGATTGAGGGATTTAGGCAGGATCCTATCGGCTCTTCACCACAAACGGGGCGAAGAAGCCGTCCTGGGTTGGGGGAATGCGCGCCGTGAGGCGCACGCCGCGCTCCTCGTGTTCCTGGGAGAGGATGTTGCCGGCTTGGTGGAGGCGGGCGATGACATCGTAGCGGTCGTGCGGCACGAGCAGCTCGGTGGCGGCGAACTGGTCCGCGATCAGGCTGAGGCAGCAGTTGGCGAGCTCCTTGAGCCCCGTGCCGGTCTTGGCGCTGACGAGGATGCTGTCGGGCACCATGTGCACTGCCATGCGCTTGGTCACAACGTCGGCGAGGTCGGCCTTGTTGAAGACGGTGATGATGGTGATGTCGGTGGCGCCCAGTTCCTCGAGCACGGCGAGGGTGGTGGCGTGGTGCTGCGCGACATTCGGGTTGGAGATGTCGAGGACGTGGATGAGGAAGTCGGCGATGACGACCTCCTCGAGCGTGGCCTTGAACGCCTCGACGAGGCCGTGCGGCAGGCGGCGGATGAAGCCGACGGTATCGGTGACGAGCAGCTTCTGGTTGCCGGGCAGGACGAGCTGGCGCGTGGTGGGGTCGAGCGTGGCGAAGAGCTTGTCCTCGGCGAGCACGTGCGCGCCGGTGAGGGCGTTGAGCAGGGAGGACTTGCCGGCATTGGTGTAGCCGACGATCGCGGCGGTCGGCACGGGCACGCGCTGGCGGCGGGCGCGCTGCACGCCGCGCTGCTTCACGACGCCGGCGAGCTCGGCCTTGAGATGGGTGATGCGGTCGCGGACGATGCGGCGGTCCTGCTCGAGCTGGGTTTCGCCCTCACCGCCCATGGAGCCCTTGCCGCGCTGGCGGGAAAGGTGGGTCCAGGCGCGGGTGAGGCGGGGCAGCGAGTATTCCATCCGCGCGAGGGCGACCTGGAGGATGGCTTCGCGGGTGCTGGCGCGGTCGGCGAAGATCTCGAGGATCACCTCCTGGCGGTCGATGACGGCGAGGCCGGAGAGCTCCTCCCAGTTGCGCTGCTGGCCGGGCGTGAGGGCCTCGTCGAACACGATCACATGGGCGCCGTCGGCCTTGGCCTGCTCGACGAGCTCGGCGGCCTTGCCGCTGCCGAGAAGGAATTTCGGGGTCGGCGTGCGGAGATTGACGAGGGTCGAGCGGGTGACGGTCAGGCGGAGATTCTCCACCAATTCCTGCAGTTCCAGCAGCAGTTCCGCCCCCTCGCCGGCGGCCATGTCGGTCGTCTGGACGCCCACGAGGAAAGCTCGTTCCAGTTTTGCGGGGCGTTTGTCTTCGAGGAAATCTGCCATTGATGGGGCTTAACGTGGGTGCGGGGCGCTGCAGGTCACCCAGAAAGACGCAGGAACCTGGAAAAAGCAACGGGAGTGAAATCCGCGCCGGGGCGAGGCTTTCACTGGGCCTGAGGAGGCGGTTCTGCCCAGCTCAGGAGCACGAGTTCGTCCTCGACCTTGCGGAGGCTCCGGACGGTGAAGGTCTTCTTCGAATCCCGGAGACAGGTGATCTCGATCGAGCGCACATAGCCGGGGCGATCCGTCCGGGGGCTTTGGCTTTGGTAGGACCAGGTGAGCTTGAATTCCGGCAGGTCCGGTTCGTCCGAGGACAGGATCCAGTCCCCGCAGCTGAACGAGCTGCCGAATTTGTGCCAAAAGAAACCGACGCGGGCCGGGTGAACATCGACGCCGTCGACGAGCGGATGGCTCTTGAGCTGGGCGATGAGGAGCTGTCGGACGGCCCGCAGATCCAGGCGGCTTTCGATTTTTTTCCGGTGAGCCGCTTCGAGCCGTGCCGTCTCTGCCTGGTTATCGATGACAAACAGGCCGAGCGAAGAGGCTGCCACGCCGAGTACGAAAGCGCATCTCAGCCAAGTCTGGCGGGCAAAGGAGAGGGGCATGGCGGGGCGCGATGGCCTGATGGGGATGATCCGGCCGGATCGATGGGGTAGGGGCATATCAAAGCGCCTGACAAGTTTGTGCAAGGCCGCTATCCGTTTCGACATGGGCAGATTTCTGAGGGTGGTCATCGCGATCTTGGGTTGGCACCCCGCACTCCGAGCGGCCGAGGCGCCACCGCTGGCGCATGCGGCGATGGGCGTGCCCAATGGCTGCTTCGTGGAGACGGTCGCATTGCTCGACGATTACGCGGCGGCGTTCGGCCCCTCCGCCTGGACGCGGATGCTGCAGTGGGGCGCGACAGAGGAGGAGGAGACCGTGGCCGGCCATGCCGTGGCGGGGGTGGAGGCGCGCGGCAAGCTGTGGTGCTGGGACGTGAATTTTGGCTGGTCGGCGATGGCGATCCCGCCGGCGAAACGCGACGAGGTGGCCACCGTGGCGGTGCCGCTCACGGCGCGTAACCCGAATATTTCACCGCGGTCGCCGGCGTACCGTTTCGACTTTCCGCAGACGCCGGAAACGACGGCCCGGCCTGCCCCCGCCGGCAGGGAGGGCCCGGCGAAGACGGTGGCGGCGAGGCTGGCGCGGCACCGCCCGGTGAACCTGGCCGAGTTTTCCTGCGTGGAGAACGGGGTGACCAGACGGAGCGCGGCGGTGGTCTTTCTCTTTCACGGGCGCTACTGCATCTACACGCCGGAGAAGGGCACCGTGCCGTTCCTGCGCGCGACGGGCAGCGTGCAGTTGACGGCACGGATCACGGCGGGTCTGCGCCGGATGTATGCGGGCGCGGTGACGGAACCGAAGTCGGTCGCATGGTGAACCGGCGACCGCGCGCCCGATGGGGCAGTGACTCCAAGTTGTAGTCCGGGTGCCCTCACCCGGAGATGATCGATTCCGGGTGAGGGCACCTGGACGACATCAGATCGCTGCGCGGCGTGGAGCAGGGTCGCGCTGGCGTGAAATGAAAAAGGGCGGCTCGGGGGGAGCCGCCCTGGGAGAAATCGCGGCCGGGTCGTCGACCCAGCCCTACCGAGATATCAGCGGAGCCGGGCGAAGCTGGACTGCAGG
>CAMDOO010000109.1 GCA_945903545.1 Opitutus sp. GAS368
GACCCCGGTCCGGTCATGAGCCGCCGGCACCGGGGTCAACGACCCCGGCTACAGCGTGTTTTTGCTCAACGGCCGCCAGTAAGGGCAGCCAAGGCCGCCTGCACCCGGGCCGCGATCCGGCCAGAGCCGTCGCCGTCGGGATGCACGCCGTCCAGCGTCTGGTCAGCCGCGCCCTGCATGGCGGCGTGCAGGTCGACCACCGCGCCGCCGCTCGCTTGGGCCACGGCGGCGATCCGGGCGGGGATTTCCCCGGCCAGGAGCTTCACATCAACCCCGCCCGCGCCGGTGAAGGCCGGCGGCGGATTGGCGAAAAAGAGCCGCGGGCGCGACGGCCCGGCGGCAAACATAGTCGCAAGCGCCCGGTAGTCGGCCTCGAAGGTCGCCGCATCGCGCCAGTTCTCCGGCTTGCTGTCGTTGGGGCCAAACACGAACACGACGATGTCAGGATCAAAGTCCAGGGCCGCGGTCAGGGCCGGCTGGTCCCAAACCGAGGTGTCGCCGCTCTTCCGCACCGTGGCACCGGTAAAACCAAAATTGCGCACATCCCAGCGCGGTCCCAGCCCGCGGGCCAATCCGCTGGCCAGGTCGGGACGCGGGGCCAGGTCCTCGGGCGGTCCGATCTGCAAAGGCGCACCATTGGCCCCGAGCACCCCGCCCGGCACTTCCCGGCCGACCCTCGTCCCGCTGCCACCGCGCCCGCCGGCCGGGGCCGTGTTGACCTGCGGCAGCAGGGCCGCCGCCGCCGCCGGGTTCAATCGCTGCGGCGAAGCCTGGAACCAGGCCCAAAGTTCCGCCCGCTGGTTCGCCAGCTTCAGGTCCGCCGCAGCCAGCGCGGCCAACTTGGCCGGAAGCTCCTGAGGCGAGGCCAGACTGGCCGCCGCCACCGCCTGGCGCGCCGCCGCGACCTCCTGCACCGCCGGCGCCGGGGCCGTGATGATCGCCTTCACGCCGGCCAGCTGACGAGGTGTCACCCCGGGCAACTGGATGCCGCCCCGGCCCGGAGCTCCGCTATCACCCGGGAACGGCTGGACGATGTCGTCGCCCACGACCGCCACGCGAATCAGGCGGTTCAAGTTCGCAAGATTGGGCCGCGCCGCCGCCGCCGGCAGCGCCGCGGGCACCGCGGGGGCGCCGGCGGGAATCTCCTTCACCCGGATCCGACGGAAGTCCATCACGCCGAGGTCACCCTCGAGGCTAAGCGCACCGGTGAGGGGCACGCGAAACGAGGGCTCAATCGCCTCGCCATTCGAGGAGACGTAAACCCAGGGTCCCTTCACCGTGATCTCCAAGGTATTCCACTCCTGCGGCCGATGAAGGAGGAGATCGTAGTACGGCCCGACCGTGAGGAAGTCGCGGACCTGGATCTGCGTGCCGCGAACAAAAACGCCGCTGTCGGCGATCACGGCCGCCCGGTACTCGAGCCGGATCACGCCGTTGGCCGGCAACGGCTGCTGGGTGGTCATCTGCTGGATCAGCCGCGGGGTCCGCTCGTTCACGCGGATCACCCCGTCCTTCACCTCATAGCGCCCGTCGGGGCTGACCGTGAGCCCTTCGAAGCTTTGCGCCGCCGCGCCGGTGTAGCCCCAGCCGGTGAGGTCGCGCCCGTTGAAGAGGGAAACAAAGCCCGGTTCGGGTTGGAAATTATCCGGCTCCGCGGCCAGGGCGGACACCACGGGGCACAGGCACAGCAGGACACCAAGGCGCGCGATCATTCTCATGGGAAAAGCAAGGTTAGGGTGACCAACAGGAACCGGAAAAACACTGCCCCGCGCGACTGCTGACGCAACGTTGGAAGGGTACCATTATTGCGGGGTTTCGTCTCACCGTTCCACCTGCGCGCCGATCAGAATGAATCGCAAATTTGAGATCTGAAATTTGAGATGGCCGATCCTTGCCGGCAGAGGTCTGCCGGCCTACATCATATCGGAGCGGATGTAGCCGGGGTGGACCTCCACCCCGGATTCGGCCGCCTCGTCGAGGCAGTCCTACCCCAAACCAACCTCCCCATGAGCTTCGCCCATCTCACCCTGCCCACGACCGAGGTCGAACGCACCAGCCGGCTCCTTGAGCATGCGCTCGGCTGGAAGCGCGCGCCGCTGCCGCCGAATTCCCCGATCGAGGTGGTCTGGCTCGATCTCGGCCGCGGCCAGACCATCCACGTCTTCCACGCCCCCGGCTTCAAAGCCTCCCCCTTCGAGGGCGAGTTCGGCCGGCACATCGCGGTGTTCCACCCGCTCGCGGAGTTTCCCGAGGTGAAGCGCCGCCTGCTCGCGGCGGGCGCCACCGTCTACCCCGCGGAGCGCAGCACGCCCTTCGAGCGCTTCTTCTTCCGCGAGCCGATCAACGGCTATGTCATCGAGGTGATCGACTCCGCCCGGGAGGGCCTCGTCGCCGAGAAATAGCCGCCGGACCATCCGGCCGGGTTCAGGCCTTCTTCACAAAGCAGGCCTTCAGCGCCATCGGCGTGCCCTCGATCTTGCAGGAGATCTCGTGGTCGCCGTCGACGAGGCGGATGTTCTTCGCCTTCGTGCCGGCCTTCAGTACCTGCGCGCCGCTGCCCAGCTTCAGGTCCTTGACCAGCGCCACCGTGTCGCCCTCCGCCAGCACGTTGCCGTGGGCGTCCTTCACCACGCGCGCGGTTTCAGGGGCGGCTTCCTTCGGCCACTCGTGACCGCAGGTGGCGCACTCCCAGTGGTCGGGCAGGTCGATCACGTCATCGAGGGTGCAGGCGGGGCAGGCGGGCTTGGTCATGGAAAGGTCAAGGTGTCAGCGTGCGGCCCGCCGCCGGCGTTCCGCAAGCGGGGAATCATTTGCTGCGCCGCATGTGACGGTTAGGTTAAATCCGGCCGGCCGGGTCCGCATCCCGCAAGGCGCGCTTGCGGGCTCGAAACCGGCCAGCGCAGTGTCCTCCCCCCTCCTTCACCTCCATTTCCATGCCCCCCGAAAACCCGGCCAAAAACGACGATCTCATCAAGCGCATCCACCGCGACCTGATCGACGACTACGATGAAGAACGCGAGATGGAGCGCGAGGACTGGGAGACGACCACTCCCGGCGGGGTCGCCAAGCCGCTGGCGCAGGATTCCGACCAGCAAACCCGCAACAAATACTTCCGCGAGCTGTTCCGCCTCCAGGGCGAGCTGGTCAAGATGCAGGACTGGATCGTCCACACCGGCCACCGGATGGTGATCCTGTTCGAGGGCCGCGACGCCGCCGGCAAGGGCGGCGTGATCAAGCGCATCACCCAGCGACTCAACCCGCGGGTCGCCCGCGTGACGGCCCTGCCCGCCCCCTCCGACCGCGAGAAAACCCAGTGGTACTTCCAGCGCTACATCGCGCACCTGCCGGCCGCCGGCGAGATGGTGCTCTTCGACCGCAGCTGGTACAACCGGGCCGGCGTCGAGAGCGTCATGGGCTTTTGCTCGGATGCGGAATACGAGGAATTCTTCCGCACCGTCCCCGAGTTCGAGAAGATGCTGGTGCGGTCCGGCATCCAGGTGGTCAAGTACTGGTTCTCCATCCCGAGCGAGGAGCAGGAGTTCCGTTTCCGCTGCCGCATCAACGACCCGCTTAAGCAATGGAAGCTGAGCCCGATGGACCTGGAATCCCGCAAGCGTTGGGAGCAATACACCAAGGCGAAGGAGGTCATGTTCAAGCGCACCCACATCCCGGAGGCGCGGTGGTGGGTGGTGCAGGGCGCGGACAAGAAAAAGGCCCGGCTCAACTGCATCGACCACCTCCTCAAGCAGGTGAAGTACGGCGAGGTGCCGCACGAGCCGCTCGAGCTCCCGGCGCGGATCCGCCATCCCGACTACCGCCGCGAGCCGGTCAAGGCCGACATGATCGTGCCGGAGATTTATTGAGGCGTCAGGCTGCTGGCAGGGCGGAGATGGCATCTCCGCCGAGATCCCGCACCCGGCGGACTCACCGAGTCCGCCCTACCCCGGATTATCGCCCGTTCGTTGGGCCCGCCTTTTTGGATCCGGCCACAAGCCGGATCCCCACCGGCTCGATCACGATCTTGCGGTCGCGGTAGAGCGAGCCGATCGCCTGCTTGAAGGCTTTCTTGCTCACGCCGAGCGCCGCGCGGATGTCCGCCGGCGGGCTGTTGTCGTGCAAGGGCAGGTGTCCGCCCGCCGCCTTGAGCGCGGTGAGGATCTGCTCGGTCAGCGGCGCGATGCGATGAAATCCCGCCCGGTCCAGGGCGAGGTCGATCTTCCCATCCGCGCGCAGGGCCCGCACATAGCCGTCGAGCGTCTCACCCGTCGCGAGCGGCCCGGCGAGCTCCGAGCGGTAGAGCAGGCCGCTGTGCGCGTTCTCGATGATGGCATTGTAGCCCAGAGGGGATTCGCCGCTCACCAGGATCCGCACGCGTTGTCCCTCGGTGTAGGGCACCGGGGTGCGGTTCAGCCAGCGGCTGAGCCGCGCGCTGGCAATGATGCGGTCCGTCTTGGTGTCGAGGGCCACGCGGACGATGCGCCAGTCGCCCGGGTGTACCGGCGAAGCCAGCTCGCGCAGCGGCAGCAGCAGGTCCTTCTCCAGGCCCCAGTCAAAAAACACGCCGATGCGCGGGTTGACGCTGATCACGCGCAGGTAGGCAAACTCGCCCACCATCGCGAGCGGTGTCTCCGGAGTGGCCACGAGCCGGTCCTCCGAGTCGCGGTAGACAAACACGTCCACCTTCGTCCCGACACTCGCCCCGGGGGGACTGTACCGGCCGGGCAGCAGGATCTCCCCGTGCACGCCCCCATCGAGATAAAATCCCGGCGTGGCCCAGCGGAGGATCGGGAGCAGGTTGCGTCGGCCAAGGAATGCCATGCATCCGTGTAGCAGCGGGCGCAACGGGCGCCAGAACGAAGGGAATCCCATCGGGCCAGACGCGGCTTGCTCGGGCGATCTGTAGCCGGGGTCGGTGACCCCGGCCGGCCTCACCGAGGCCAGCTACAGACAAACCCGCCCCAATCACTCCGCCGCCACGAATGGCACGCGGACCTCGATGCGTACCAGGCCCTCGGGGGTGTGCACCGCCAGTTTCGCCTTTTCGCCACAGAGCAGCACCAACCGCCGCCGCAGGTTCGCGAGCCCGATGCCGGTCGACTCCCCGGCCGGGTCGCCCACGCCGGGCTCCCGCCAGCGGCCGGTGTTTTCCACGGCCACGACCAGCTCGTTGTCCACCACCGCGGCCTTCACCCGGACCTTCAGCGGCTTCGGTGAGGTGCGGAGGCCGTACTTGATGGCATTCTCGACAAGCGGCTGCACCAGCGCGGTCGGGGCCAGCGCGGCACCGGCCGCGACCGTGGCGTCGATCACCCAATCCAGGTTCTTTTCGCCGCGGTTCATGCGCTCGACCCGCAGGTAATTGGTCATCGCCCCGAGTTCGTCCCCGAGCGGGGCGCGGTGGGCGCGCTGGCTCAGCGAATAACGGAGATAGTCGGACACCGCGTAGGTGATCTCGGTCACCGCCGCGGGGTTGTCATCGGCGTGCCCGACAATCGAGCTGAGCGCATTGAAAACAAAATGCGGGTTCACCTGCGCGCGGAGCAACTGGAGCTCGGCATCGCGGTGCGCGGCCTCGGACCGGGCGAGCTCGAGCTCCTGCGCGTGGCTCTCGAGCTCCTGTCGGATGGCAAAGTAGAGGGCGCTCCACGCCACATAGATCGCGAGCCGCACGAAGAACGACCCGCGCAGGGCGAACTCGGGCAGCTCCGGCAGGCTGAAGGCGTGGCGGATGACCTCGGCCAGGACAAAATCCGCCAGCGTCGCGAAGATGCAGCCCAGGGCGATCTTCCACGCG
>CAMDOO010000110.1 GCA_945903545.1 Opitutus sp. GAS368
TCAGACGCTGAAACTCTCCCCGCAGGAGCAGCTGGCCTTGGCGTTGGGGTTGGTAAACTTGAACCCGCCGGCCACCATGGCATGGGAATAGTCGAGCACCGTGCCCTTGAGGTAGAGCGCCGTCTTGGGGTCAACCAGCACCCGCACCCCGGCGGTCGGCACCAGCATGTCCCCCCGGCGGGGGTCGCCGGTGAAGCGCATCTTGTAGCTCAAGCCGTTGCAGCCGCCGCCCGTGATGGCGATGCGGAGGAAATCACCCTGCTTATCCCGCGCGACCAGCGCGGCCACCTTGCCCCCGGCATCCGGGGTCAGGCGCACCAGCATCTCGCCGGCCACGCGCACCCCCTCGGGCACGGCCGCGGCCAAGGGCCCGGCGGGAGCTGTGACGGTGTCAATCATGCGCCCACTATCGGCGGGGTGGTGCGTTTATCAAGCGCGGCGAGGGTGACGGAATCTCAGATCTGAAATTTGAGATTTGAGATGCCAAGGCACCCTGGTGCCTTGGCGGCGGTTCAGCATTGCCGCCGCACCCGCCCTGAACCGGAATCCGTCCCGTTTCCCCGGTGCAACCCCACCCTGCCATCGAGTTGTCGTTTGTCGTGCCGTTCTTCAACGAGGCGGGCTGCGCCCGCGCGGTCGCGGAGGAAACGCGGGCCGCGCTCGCCGGGTGCGGCCTGGACTGGGAATGCCTGCTCGTGGACGACGGCAGCTCCGATGCCACCGCGGCTGAGCTTGAGCGCGGCATCGCCGGCGACCCCCGGTGCCGGGTCATCCGCCTGCCCGTCAACTGCGGCCAGGGCGCGGCCCTCCTCGCCGGTTTCCAGGCCGCGCGGGGCCGGCTCATCGGCATGATGGACGGGGATGGGCAGAACCTGCCCGGCGACCTGCCCGCGCTGCTCGCCCTGCTCGACCGGGCCGACGTCGTCGTGGGCATCCGCGCGGGCCGGCACGATTCCGCCCTGCGCCGGGCCTGCTCCCGGATCGCCAACGCCGTCCGGCGCCGGCTCCTGCGCGACCAGGTCAGCGACGCCGGCTGCGCCCTCAAGGTCTTCCGCCGCGAAGTCATGGCCACCTTCTTCCCCGTCAACATGCTCAACCCGTTCATCCCCGCGTTTGCCGCCGCCGCGGGCTTCCGCATCGCGGAGATCCCCGTCCGCCACCTCCCGCGCACCACCGGCCGCTCCCATTACGGCATCCGGGTCATTCTCTGGCGCCCGATGCTGGACATGCTCGCACTCGGCTGGCTGCTCCGGCGCCGGATTCCGGTGGAGCGGCTCGGGACGGCCGGGACAAAGGATCCCGGCCCATGAATCCCGAGCCATCCCCGACGGCGTCCCCCTGGCAGCGCCACCTCACCGGCCCGGTCACCGCCGGTATCGTGCTTGCGCTGTTCTGGGTGCTGCTGGTCGCGAGCGTCCGCGACAAGAGCGTCACCTACGACGAAACCGTGCACGCCACCGCCGGGTACACCTACTGGAAATCCAACGACTACCGCCTGCAGCCGGAGAACGGCAACCTCCCCCAGCGGTGGGCCGCCCTTGGCCTGCTCGGCGCCGGCACGCGTTTTCCGCCGGCCGACGCCCCCGGCTGGGTCGGGACCGACCAATGGGAACTCGGGGACCAATGGTTCAACCGGATGGGTAACGACACCGCGGCGATGCTCTTCCGCGGCCGGCTGGGTTCGTCCCTGTTCGCGGTCGGCCTGGCCGCCCTCATCTGGTTCTGGTCGCGGCGGATCTTCGGCCCGGTCGGCGGCATGCTTTCGCTCGTCCTTTGCGCGTTGAACCCGTCGATCCTCGCCAACGGGCCGCTCATGACCTCCGACACCGCCGCCGCCTTGTTTTTCCTCGGCGCCATCGGCGCGTGGTGGCGGCTCCTTCATCGCGTCACCCCCGGCCGGCTCGCGCTCAGCGCACTCACGATGGCCGGGCTCTTCGTCGCGAAGATGTCCGCGCCCCTCATCATCCCGATGGCGGCGATCCTGGTCCTTGCCCGGCTGATCCGGCGCGAGCCGTTGCCGGCCGGCGTGAGGCAAGTCCGGCACCTCTCGCCGCGCCGCCAGCAAGCGGTCGTCATCGGCCTCGTCACCTTGGTGCATGTCGCGGTCGCCTATGCCACCATCTGGGGTTTCTACGGGTTTCGTTTTTCCATGTTCGCCCCCGGCCAGCCCGGCGCCGAGCAGGGCCCGGCCATGTGGCAGGCGCTGGCCGGGAGCAAAAGCCTCCCGGAGGCGGTGGATGACCTCCGGCTGGATTCCGAGACCAAGGCCAGGGCCCGGAAGGTGTTCGACACCCAGGTCGCCGCGAACTTCGGCTGGAACGAGGGCTCGGACCGAGCCTTGGCTGAACTCCGGACTGCGGTTCTGAAGCCCGCGGATGCCGCCCGGCTTGACGCCGTAATTGCCGCCAACAAGCCCGCCGCCACCGTGCGAATCCTGCTCGCCGCCCGCGACGGGGCGGTGCTGCCCGAGGCCTATCTCTACGGTTACCTCCACACCTGGCGCTTCGCCCAGGCCCGGATCGCCTTTTTCAAAGGCGATTTCTCGAGCTACGGCTGGGTCTCGTTTTTCCCCTACACTTTCCTCGTCAAGACCCCGCTCGCAACCCTCGCTCTCGGCGTCCTTGCGGCCCTGGCCCTCCTGTGGCCACCCCGGTCCGCAGGCCCAGCCACCCGGGGCGATACGTTCCGCGCCCTCCTGCCGCTGGGCACTCTCTTCACCCTGTACTGGATCGTCGTGCTGAACAGCAGCCTCAACATCGGCCACCGTCACATCCTCGCGACCTACCCCCCGGTCCTCATCCTCTGCGGCGCCGCCGGGCGCTGGATCGAGGCGTGGTTCGCCCCCCGCCGGGCGGGCCGGACCGCCGCGATCCTCGGCTGCACCGTGCTCGCCCTGCCTGTGCTCCAGGCGGGGGAGATCGCGTTTCGCTTCCCCCACTATCTCGCGTACTTTAACGGCATCGTCTCCCCCTCCGAGGCCTACCGGCAGTTCACCGACAGCACCCTCGACTGGGGCCAGGATCTTCCCGGTGTTAAATCCTACATGGAAGCACGGCCGGCCGCCGGGCCCTTCTTCCTCTCCTACTTCGGCAACGGCGATCCCCGCACCTACGGCATCAATGCCCGCCTCCTGCCATCCAACCCCGGCCGTTTCCTGCGGGATGCACCACCCCTCGCCCTCATCCCCGTGCCTGCCGCCGGCGGGAGGAACGCCGCCGAGGAGATCGCCCGCCAGTCTCCCGGCTACGATCTCATCGGCACCACCACGCAGGGCAATGACACCCGCGCGCTCTTCGTGAAGAGTCCGGCGTCACTCCGGCTGACCGCCGGCACCTACTTCATCAGCGCCTCCAACCTGCCGTCCATCTGGGACGATGGCGCGGAGCAGGCCTATCGCCGGGCGCGGGAATACATGCAGCCCCTCCTCGCGGAGGGCGGCGACCCGCGCGCCCGCGTTCAGGCCCTGACCCAGCTTGAGCTGCCCGAGTGGCTCGCCGTCATCGAGAACTTCGAGAAGCTCCAGCTGCTCCGCCTGACGGCCTTCCTTCGGGCGCGCGGGCCCGACGACAACATCGGTTACTCCATCCTGGTCTATCACCTCACCGCCGTCGACCTCACGCAGGCCCTCGAGGGGCCCGCGCGGATTGAGCGGTAGGGAACCGGCAGGGCGGCTTTACCCCGCGACCGGTGGAACTTTCAGCGCACCGTCAACACGGCCGGAGCGGTGGTGGCGCTGCCGGAATCATTGGTCGCAACCACGGTGTAACTTCCGGTCTGTGCGGTGCGGGCATTCGAAAGGATCAGTTTCGTGGTCGCGGCACCGGCGATTCCCTCGCCGTCCTTCAAGGCCACGCCGTTGCGCCGCCATTGGTAGCTCGCCGCCGGGATCGCGGCGACCGTGGCGGTCAGCGTCACCGTTTGTCCGGCCGCCGCGGTCTGCGCGGCGGGTTGCTCAAGAATCAGCGGGGCCAGCGCCGGGGTCCAACCGCCCAGCACGTAGGCGGGGTTGCGGTAGTTGGCGATCGTCTCGGCGTCCTGGACCCGGTCGAGCTGCCGGGAGCCCGCGAGTCGTTGGCTCACGTCCGCCGGGCGGCCGTCCGCGAGGTTGGTCGTGTTGAACTCCCAGTAGTGCTGGTTGGTCAGGTCGCCGGCCAGCATCCACGCCACGGGGTTGATTTCGCCCATGGCCGAATCAAGGAGCACGACCTCGCTGTACGGGAACGCGGCGGTGTTGCGCGCGAGCAGCGGCGCCTGGCCGGCCGTGGTCTGGAACTGGTTGTGGAGAAAAACGAACCCATGGCTGGCCGCCGTGCTGCGGATCCACATGAACGGGCCGCGCCCCACCTGGTGCAGCACACAGTCCTTGAAGAAGGCCGGCCCCCTCCCCCACATGAAGTCCACCTCGCCCTCGATGTAACTGTCCGCGATGTAGACCGAGTCGTTGAACTGGAGCGTATCCTGGAAGCTCACGAGGTTGACGTGGCTGACGAGGTTCCGGCCGCCCATCAGCAGCAGCGCCTCGGCTTGGGAGCCACCCCGGGGCGTGAAGTTCTTCAGCGTCAGGTTGACGATGTGGATCCCGCTCGAACGGTCCGCGTGAAACGAGGCCCGGCGGTACGGCGACGAACCGACCCGCTCGCTCACCTGGACTCCCGGCTGCGCGTTGAAATTCTCGTTGTTGGCGTAGCCCACCACCACGCCGGCGCGGTCCTCGCCGAGGAACGTGATGTTCGCCTTGTCGCGAAAATAGACGATCTCCTGGTAGATGCCCCGGCGGATGAAGACCGTCACGCGCGCTGGATTCTTGTCCGGGATGAAATCCACCGCGCCTTGCACCGTGTTGAAGTCGCCCGAGCCGTCCGCCGCCACCACAACGCGGGTGGTGTCGGGCGCCGGCGGCGCGGCCTTGGTCGAGAATACCCAGTCGCGGGTGCCGACAAAGCCGGGAAACGCGTTCGCACCCTCCACCACAACCCCGGGATCGATCTGCACGGTATAGGTCTTCCCGTAGGCCAGGACATTGTTGTGCGGGTAGATCACCGCGGTGTTGCCGGTGACGATAATCGGGTAGAAGTGAAAACCCGCGAAACCGCCGATCGTGTTGACTTGGGATGGCGCCTGGGCGGCGGGCGGAGCTCCCGCCGCCGCCGGGGCGACCCGCGTTGGGCTCGGCGGAATCGAGAGATCGAGCGTGTCGACCAATGTGTTGTCACGGGCGTCGTAAATGCGGATCTGGCCTGACGTGCCCAAGGTGGGCGCGCTGCCGAAGGTCAGGCTGAGATGGGTGTCCGGGTTGATCCCCCGGGCCTCGTGCGCCGGGGCGCGGCTGGACACCGCGGCCGTGAGCGGCAGAGGCGCCAGCGCGGCAATAGCTAGCAATACGCACGGCAAGCCGAACCAATGTGGCTTCGAGTCAGGTGCTGACCCGGTAGGGCGGCGACTCCGCTCGCCGCCGGGCAAACCCTCGGCTCCGCATACACCCCACCACATGCCCGGCGCGGAACGGAGTCCGCGCCCTACCGGGGACCGACTGCGCCCGACGTCTGAGATAAGATGCAGGCCGGGTGCCCTCACCCGGCGGTGGCCCATTCGGGGTGAGGGCACCCCGACTACACATCCGAGCAGGGGACGGACGGAAACGGGAGCCAAGTTCCCCATGGTCATTTCAGCTGGGCTGCCGGAGCCGCAGCCGGAGCAGCCGGCCCTCCA
>CAMDOO010000111.1 GCA_945903545.1 Opitutus sp. GAS368
GCCGAACCCGATAAAACCCGCTCTCCCGCATCGAGCGATCTACGCTGCGCGTGACTGAATCGGGCCTTAGCCGGCGTTGCTTTGGGGTAGGGCGGGCCGAAACCGTCCCGCCCTACCTCCCGCGCAGCGCTAATCCGCCGATGGGCGGGGAGCACCGGGCTTTTACTGATTCGCTCGGCGAATCAGTAAAAGCCCGGTCATCTTCTCCGACCTTGGCGTCTTGGCGTCGTGGCGTGCCAAATTCCGTTCTGTCGTCTGTCCTCTGCCATCCGTCCTCAGGTAAGGCGTCTCTGCGTGAAACCCATCCGCAAGAGGCGGAATTAACCCCGCGTGAGCGTCTCCCACGGGTTGACCGGAAGCGTCCGGTTACCTAGCTCTAGCTTCTCTCCCCATGAATAATCCTGCCTCCTCCCTGTCCCGGGTGTCACGCACCCTGTCGAGCCTTGCCGGCCTTGCGGCGGTTTTGTCGTTTGCCCATGCCCAGCAGCCCGCGGCGCCCGCTACTCCGGCCGCCCCCGCGGCTCCGGCGGCCGGTGCCCCGGCTGGTCCGGGCGGTCCCGGTGGCGGGGCCCGCGGCGGTGGTGGCGGCGGCGGCGCGCGTGGTCCCCAGGTGCCGCCGATCGAGGTGGCGTGGAATGACGCGATCCCGGCCGGCACGGCGGAGCATGCGACCCGCCAACTGGCGGAGTCGAAGCGCAAGGCCGAATGGGTCGACATCGTGATGAAGGACGGCACCAAGCTGCGTTCCTGGGTGACTTACCCGGACGGCACGGCCAAGGCCGGCGTGGTGCTCGTGATCCACGACATCCGCGGCATGGCCGATTCCCCGCGCGCGGTGGGCGACCAGCTGGCGCAGGACGGTTTCATCTCGATCGTGCCCGACTTTCTCTCCGGCAAGGGGCCCAACGGCGGCGGCACGGAGTCGCTCGGCGCCGGCGTGGGCCAGGCGATCCAGGCCCTCACGGACACCAATGCCCGGCTCGATGCCGCGATGGAGTACGGCAAGACGCTCGCGCGCTCGAACGGCAAGACGGGCGTGGTCGGCTTCTGCTGGGGCGGCTCGGGCAGCATCAACTACGCGGCCCACCAGACGAACCTGAACGCGTCGGTCATCTACTACGGCAATCCGACGCTCACGGGCGACATGACCTACGAGGCCAAGCTGGCCAACGTGAAGGCCCCGGTGCTCGGTCTCTACGCCGGCAACGACATGCGCATCAATGCGACCGTGCCGCCCACCGAGGCGGCGATGAAGGCGCTCGGGAAGAGCTATGAGGTCCACACCTTCGAGGGTGCGGGCCACGGCTTCATGAGCGCCCAGGCCGGTGCGGGCGGCGCCAACCTCAAGGCCGCCGAGCAGTCCTGGCCGCTCGCGGTGGCGTTTTTCAAGAAGCACCTGAACTAACGGGCGCGGCTCGCCTGTTAGCTGGTTGCGGGTAGGGCTGACTCGGTGAGTCAGCCGCGATTTTGATCAAGCGGGGCAGGATATCTCTCTCGACCGGGCTCAAGGCCCTGAGCAGGTCGAAGGGCTGCCCCGCTTTTTTGTGGGCGGATGGGAAGGTTTTAACCGCGGATTCAACGGATAACACCGGATTAAAATACCTCGGAAGGGTTTAACCACGGATTGCACGGATCACACGGATTTTGGGGTTCGATCCCCGGATTGGGTTGGCCGCAAAGAGGCGCAAAAGGCACAAGGAATACGCCGGAAGGATTTAACCACGGACCGTGTCCTGCGAAGCTCGAAGAGCGAAGCAGGATGGCGCGGATGGGGATTCGAACCTCAGAGTGTTGGCACGCCACGACGCCAAGACGCCAAGGTCGCAGCCTTCGCCGGGCCTACTGCTGCCAAGGAAGGAGGCCGGAGGGTTTTTATCGGGTTCCTGCCGAACCCGATAAAAACCCGCTTGCCGCGCATGTTGCGATCTCCGCTGCGCGGGCTTTCGATCCGCCGGCAGAGCCGTTCGACTGGCTCAGGCCCTGAGTGGAATCGAAGGGGTCTGCCGGTGCTACATCCGGATTTAGATGTAGCCCGGGCAGACCTCTGCCCGCTGATCCGCCGATGGGCGGGGAGCACCGGGCTTTTACTGATTCGCTCGGCGAATCAGTAAAAGCCCTGCCTTCTTCTCCGACCTTGGCGTCTTGGCGTCGTGGCGTGCCAACCTCCGAAAGCGCCCTACCACGAACCCGGCCCGCGCGGGACCGCGGGCCCTACCTGCTGGATCGGTCCTGATAACGAATAACCGATAACGAATCACTGCCCTGCGCAGCAGGGCTAATCCGCCGGCATGCCTTCCACGATCAGCCGGAGGGAATCGAGGCGCAGGCGCGCCTGCTCGATGGCGGTGCGGGTCTGGAGGACCTGCTTGCGCGCGAGTTCGATTTCCTCGGGGCGGATGTGGTCGTTGACCTTGGCGAGGGCGACGAGGCGCTGGAGTTCCTCGGTGAGGGTGGTGGCGGCGAGCTGGCGGGCGGTGGCCTTGAGGTCGCGCGCGAGCAGCTCGGCGCGGTCCGCGGCGCCGGAGACGAGGTTCTTGAGGAGGGTGGCGTTGAACCCGGGGCGCTTGAGGAAGAGTGGCAGGGGGGCGTCCTCAAGGTCCTCGGCGAGCCGGGCGCGGTCGGGGGCGTTGGTGAGGTCGCGGCCGTGCACGTCCACCAGCACGCGCACGGGCGTGGGGGCGAGGAACTGGTCGACGTGCCAGCGGGCCTCGGCGAGGGGCTCAAGGACAAAGACGGCCTCGAGGAGGACGTTGGGCTTGTCGCCTTCAAGGAGGCAGAAGGCGGTGGTCCCGGTGGGTGAGTCGACCAGGAGGTCGATGGTGTCCTGCACGAGCGGGTGGTCGGCGGAGAGAAAGCGGATGTCCTCGCGGACGATCGCCCGGCGACGGTCGTAGGTGGCGAGCATGCCGTTGCGGGGGATGGAGGGGAATCCCTCCACATAGGCGTGGTCGGCGTCGAGGAAGAGCTCGCCGTCCTCGTGGTCCTTCACGCGCACACCGAAATGGTCGAACAGGTCGGCGAGAATGGTCTTCACGAGCGGATCGGCGTCGGCGGCGCGCACGCGGTCGAGAATACGGGCGGCGGTCTCGGCGTTGAAGGAGTTGAGTTCGAGCAGCCGGTCGCGGCCGCGCTTCAGCTTCGTGGCAAGGGCGGTGCGGAACTTCGCGGTCTCGGCGATGAGGGCGCTGAGATCGCTTCCTTCGGCGCGAATTTCAGATTTCAGATTTGAGATTTGAGATTCACTGGAGTAGGCGTCGGGGCCGATTTCAGATTTCAAATTTGAGATTTGAGATGCCTTTGCCGGGCTGTCCTCTGTCTTCTGTCCTCTGTCTTCTGTCGATCCGCCGTGCGTCACGGCGAGGGAAAGGAGCCGCTCCCGGAACGCCTCCTGGTACTCGTTGCCGCCGTGGACGGGCGCGGCGAAGGCATCGACGCCGCGGTGGTACCACGCGGCGACGGCCTCGTCGGCGGACCCGATGACAAAGGGGACGTGGATGCGGATGACCTCGGTCTGGCCGATGCGGTCGAGGCGACCGATGCGCTGCTCGACGAGGCCTGGGTTGAGGGGGAGGTCGAAGAGCACGAGGTGGTGGGCGAACTGGAAGTTGCGGCCCTCGCTGCCGATCTCGGAACAGAGGAGAAGCTGGGCGCCGTCGGGCTCGGCGAACCACGCGGCCTGGCGGTCGCGCTGGACGAGGGGCAGGCCCTCGTGGAAGAGGCCGACCTTGAGGTTGGTGCGCTCCTTGAGGGCGGTCTCGAGGGCGAGGATCTTGCGCTCGCTGCGGCAGATGAGGAGGACCTTGGCGGGGGCGTTTTCCTGGAGGAACGAAACGAGCCAGTCGAGGCGGGGATCCTCGCGGAAGTTGTAGCGGATGCTTTCGGTCGTGCCTGCTTCCTCGGCCTGCAACTCCCGGGCGATGCGGGCCTGGAGGGCGCCTTTCGACGGACTTCTTTCGGCCGGCCCTTCGACAGGCTCAGGGCGATCCCATCGGATCGGGACGGGGCAGTAGCGGCGCGGGGGAAAGCCGGCCATGGCGGTCCGGGTGTTGCGGAAGACGACGCGGCCGGTGCCGTGCTGGTCAAGGAGGGTGCGGAGGAGTTTCTCCCGAGCGTCGGGCTGGGCGGCGGCGAGGGCGGCGAGGTGGGTCTCGAGTCCGGCGGGATCGCGGTCGAAGATCTCCTTGAGGGTGGTGTGATCCTTGGCGGTGAGGGCTTTCTTCTCGACGATCTTCTCGGCGACGCCGGCGACGGCGCCGAAGCGGGCCTGCTCGGCGACGAAGCCCTCGTAGTCGGCGTAACGGTTGGGATCGAGGAGACGGAGGCGGGCGAAGTGGCCGGTGAGCCCGAGCTGGGTGGGGGTGGCGGTGAGCAGGAGGAGCCCCGCGGAGCGGCCGGCGAGCTGCTCGACGAGCGTGTACTCGGGGCTGGCCACCTCCGGGGTCCAGCCGAGGTGGTGGGCTTCGTCGACGATGACCATGTCCCAGCCGGCCTCGATGGCCTGGCCCCGGCGCGTGGCGCCGCTGGGTGCGCCAATCTGAAATTTGAAATCTGAAATCTCAGATCCAGCGGCCGGAATTTCAGATTTCAGATTTGAGATTTGAGATGCCTTTGCCGGACTGTCCTCCGTTTTCTGTCCTCTGTCGTCTGTCGGCCCACCCGCGAGCCACGTGACGCTCGCAAGGGCGAGCTGGCTGGAGAGAAAGGGGTTCTTGCCGGGATCGCTCTCCTCGACGGCCAAACAACGGGGCTCGTCGAAGATGGTGAACCAAAGGTTGAAGCGGCGGAGGAGCTCGACGAACCACTGGTGCGTCAGCGACTCCGGCACCAAGATCAGGGCGCGCGAGGCGCGGCCGGTGGCGAGGAGGCGCTGGAGGATGAGGCAGGCCTCGATGGTCTTGCCGAGGCCGACCTCGTCGGCGAGGAGCACGCGGGGGATCTGGCGCCTGGCGACTTCCTGCAGGATGTAGAACTGGTGCGGGATGAGGTCGATGCGGCCGCCGAGGAAGCCGCGGACGTCGGACTGGCGGAAGCGGTTCCGGGCGCGGAGGGTGCGGAGGCGGAGATCGAAGACCTCGGAGGGGTCGGCCTGGCCGGTGAGGAGGCGCTCGGCGGGGGAGCTGACGCTGGTGATATCGGACACGGCGTCCTCGCGGGCGCGCTGGCCGCCGCCGGCGTAGACCTGGAGGCCGTTTTCCTCGGTGACGGTCTCGATGACGAAAGTCGTGCCGTCGCGGGTGGTGAGGCTGTCGCCGACGTTGAAGGTGACGCGCTTCAGCACGGCGGTGCCGCGGGCGTAGATGCGGCGCTCGCGGGTGGCGGGGAACTCGACGGTGATGCGGCCGTGATCGAGCTCCGCGACGAGGCCGAGACCCAGCTCAGGCTCGCGTTCGCTCAGGCATCTTTGGCCGACAACAGTCAGGGACATTTGGAAGAGAAGGTGAGATCGAGAGTGGAAAGGGGAAGGGGAAAGTGAGAGGCGGAAGGTGGACTCAATCTTCAAGCCAGGTTTTGCCACCCGTCTTCGCTCTGCGAGCTACGCCGAGGCAGGCAGAGGCACAGAGCCCAAGCCTCGTTGTTTTGTTTAGCGTCCGGAACCCCGGAGGTTTGGCACGCCACGACGCCACGACGCGAAGGTCGATCAACGATCAGGGCTTTTGCCGT
>CAMDOO010000112.1 GCA_945903545.1 Opitutus sp. GAS368
GCCGCCGGCGTGGACTTCCTCATTGTGCATCACGGGATGTATTGGGACATGCCGCAACCGCTGACCGGCCCGGTTTACGAACGCATCTCCACGCTCGTTCGCGGCAATTGCGCGCTCTACTCGCGCCCCCTGCCGCTCGACGGCCACCCCCAGCTCGGCAACAACGCCCTGCTCGCGCGCCAGCTCGGACTCAAAAAAACCAAGCCCTTCCTCATCCGCGACGGCGAACCCATCGGCTGCGTGGCCGCCACCCCGGGCCGCAGCCGCACCGCGCTGCGAAAGCAGCTGGAGTCACTCTACCCGCGCGTGACCGCCATCGAGTACGGCTCGGCGAACCCGCGCGGCATCGCCTTCTGCAGCGGCGGCGGCAACAGCGCACTGCCCGAACTCGCCGCGGCCGGCGTCGACACGCTCGTCACCGGCGAACTGCGCGAGGAATGGTTCAATTTCGCGCAGGAGCAGCACCTCAATCTCTACCTTTGCGGCCACTACGCGACCGAGGTCCACGGCGTGAAGGCCCTCGCGGCCGAGCTGGCGAAGAAGTTCCGCGTACCGTGGACGTTCCTTGGGACGGACAATCCGCTCTGACCGCGCCGGCGGCGCGGCAAGGGACAAGTTCCATGTGACAAGTCCCAAGAGCTGCCCGGGCTCGAATCCTGTTACCTGCCACTTGTTACTTGTTACTTTGCCGCTGGGGATTTTTAACCAAGTGCACCGATGAAAAAGATCGCCATCCTCAACGGCCCCAACCTCGACCGGCTCGGCAAGCGCGAGCCCGAGATCTACGGGAGCGCCACGCTGGCCGACCTCGAGCAGGCGCTGCGCGCCGAGTTCGGGGGCAAGGCCACGCTGGAGTTCTTCCAGTCGAACCATGAGGGCGCGCTCATCGACAAGATCGCCGCCCTGGTGGACGCGAAGTTCGACGGGGTCGTGATCAACGGCGGCGCCTTCACCCACACCAGCGTGGCCCTGCGCGACGCCCTGCTCGGTGCCCACCTGCCCACGGTCGAGGTGCACATTTCGAACATCTACAAGCGCGAGGATTTCCGGCACAAGTCGCTCACCGCCCCGGCCTGCCTGGCGGTCATCAGCGGTCTGGGGCTCGAGGGCTACCATGCCGCGGTCCGTTTCCTCCTCCTGCCCGGCACGAAGGCCTGATTCCCACTTACGCGAAGATGAGGCGATCGGCGTTTTTTTGCAGGAGCCTGCTTGCAGGCGATGCGGGGTGCGAGCGGGTGCGCGAATGCATCGCCTGCAAGCAGGCTCCTACATCCCGGCAGATCGGCAGCACCGTCCTCCTCGGCTGACCCATGGGCCCGGAAACCGGACCGCAGGGCTCTTCAACTGATCCCGCCGAAAAATTCGAGTGGCTGGTCTGCCACACCCGGCCCCGCTGCGAGAAGAAGTTCGCCGCGCTGATGGCCGCCGAATCACTGGAGCACTACCTCGCGCTCATCCAGAGCATCCGGCGCTACCAACAGCAGACCAAGCGATTCACCAAGCCGCTTTTCCCGGGCTATGTGTTTGCCCATGTGCCGATCGAGAAAAAGGCCCGCATCTACCAGCAGGACCTGCTCGCCCGCGCCATCCTGGTCGAGGACGAGGCGCGGTTCCTGCGGCAGCTGGCCGATGTGCGGACGATCGTTTCCTCGGGACTCGAGCTCGCGGTCCAGCCGCTGCTCACCAAGGGCCGCCGCGTCCGCGTCGTGGGTGGCCCCCTGCACGGCATCGAGGGCTACATCGACAACCCGGACAACCCCCGGGGCATTGTCGTCGCGATCGACGTCCTGCGCCAGGGACTGCTGGTGACGATGGCGCTCGAGAGCCTGCAGCCGCTGCCGTAGCCGAAATGGCCTCGCCATTTCGCTTTCGAAAACCCCCGAGGCCGGCCTCGGGGGTTTAGCGCTTGTGCCGCAATCGCACCCCGGTGCGGGCCTTCACCTCGCCCTGGAGATACTTCGCGCGCTCATCGCGCAGCTCCTCGGTGGAGATGCGGATCGCGGCCAGCGCGGCATCGAGCGTGCCGACTGCGACGATGAAATTCCCCTCCTTGGCGTATTCCGCAGCCAGGGCGCGCTGCGCCTGCACATAGGACATGAGTCTTTCCGTGCGGGCCTCCTCGGTGGCGGCGGCAAGGGCGGCACCGATGGCCTCCACGCGCACCAGCGCCTGGGTGCGCGGGTCGGGCGGCGTGCGTGGGGGCGCATTGGGAGCAGGCTCCTCGATCACCGTCGGCATCACCCCGGAAGCGGTGGCCGGTGCCGGTTCCGGCCGGGTTGGCGGCGGGACGGGTGCTATCGTCACGACGTTGGTCGGCGCGGCTGTAGCCGTCCGCGGCGCAACCAGCACCGGAGCCGGAGTGGCGGAAACCGGGGCGACGGGAGCGGGACGGACGACCGGGACTTCCACCACCGACGTGCGGACCACGGGTGGCGGAGGCGCGGCAATCGCCGCTTCCACGAGCGTGAGCAGGCGTCGCACCCCGGAATCGCTGGGGGACAGCTCCAGGAGAGTCTGCAGCCGCGTCTTCGCCGTCGCGAGGTCACCGGCGTCGCGCGCCGTCAATGCCTCCGCATAAAGTCTCACCTTGGTCTCCGAGTCGTCGGGGGCATTCCTCCGGGCGGCCGACGGGCTGCGGCAGCTGGCCAGGAGCGCCATCACGAAGCACAGCAGGAGGCGGGTATTCATGGGCGAGTTCGTGAAAATCGTTGTCGGAGCCCGGCGGGCCGTCACGCTCAAACTCCCCCGACTAAGCATGCCACCCGCCATTCCCTACAAGCTCGCCGTCCTGGTCTTCATCGAGAACGCCGTCGGCGAACAGCTCCTGATGCTGCGGGCCAAGCCACCGAACCTAGGCGTGTGGAGCCCGATCGGGGGCAAGCTGGAGCTGGCGACCGGCGAGTCGCCCTTCGAGTGCGCCATCCGCGAGACGCGCGAGGAGACCGGCCTCGAGCTCACGACCGCCGACCTGCATCTCTTCGCCATGATCGCGGAGAAGGCCTACGAGGGGGAATCGCACTGGCTGATGTTCCTGTTCCGGGTCCACCCGCCAATCACCTACCTCCCGCCCGATATCACGGAGGGCCGGTTCGGCTTTCATTCCCGCGCCGCCCTTGACCTCCTGCCGCTGCCGGCGACCGACCGCACCGCGCTCTGGCCCATCTTCGACCAGTACCGCGACCGCTTCGTGGCCCTCCGCGCCGACTGCGCCCCCGGCGCGCCGCTGAAGGTCGAGATCGAGCAGATCACCCCGGCCTGAAAGTTGGCACGCATCCCGCAGGATTGCCTCCCGTGATTCCCGCCGCGTACCCTGCCACCATGGAAGCACTCCAAGGCTTGGACGGCGAAGGGCTGCCGCGCACGCCGAAGAAACCGAACTACGCGATCAACGAGGGCCTCCGCTCCTATCTCCGGCGCTACCGGCGCGACACCGAGCTGCCGGTCACGTACGAGCGGCTCCGCGGCTACCATGAGGCGATCCCGCTGCCTGATGCCGCCGGCAAGCCCACGCTCTGGGACACCGTCGTCTTCGAGCCGGCCGAGATGCGCGAGCTCAATGAGGACCTGAAGCAGATCTACGCCCTCCTCAAGGTCGCGGGCGAAGCCTCACTGATCGAGCATCTCTACATCGACCGCATCGACTTCTGCACCTTCGGCAACTCGATGCCGTTCCGCATCCGAATCGTCAACGCGTTCAACGACAACCAGGACTACTTCTATATCAAGCGCGCCGACGCCTCCCGCGTCTACGGCCTCGAGCTCGAGCACTTGCTCTCGCCGAACCGGCTCAACTTCCTCACCAGCGGCAGCACCCTTGTCGAGGAGCACATCGCCGGCATCCCCGGCGACGTCTTCATCAGCCACTGGCTGACGAGCGGCGAGCTCAAGCCCATCCGCGTCGCCAAGGAGCTGATCAAGTTCAACGAGCGCTGCTTCGTCCGCCTGCTCGGCGACATGCGCGCCTACAACTTCGTCTGCGTCATCACGCCCGACTTCGAGGACGCGCAGTTCCGCATCCGCGCGATGGACTTCGACCAGCAGTCCTACAATGGACGGAAAAACTTCTACCTGCCGCAGTTCTTCAAGGAGAACTACCCGCTCGTGGCCTTCTGCACGCGCCACCTGCACCCCAAGGCCGCGCTCCAGTACCAGCGGGAGGAGGACACGATCATGCTGCAGCGCTCGAGCCTCGCCGCCGACCGTCTTGGCCTGCTGCTCGCCGAGATGAGCCGCGACCCGATCGCTCCGACGGAGAAAGTCCACTTGCTCCGCGAGAGCTTGGCGGAGCACTATCAGCGCTCCGAATACCTGAAATGCGAGTCGATGGGCGACCTGATCCGCGAGAACCTCGAGTCCATCCGCCGGGAGGTCATCCGGGCCCCCGGGACCGCCCCTCTCAGTGCGGGTTAGCATGAAAAAAATTCCGTGCACGCGCGATTGATTTTCCCCGATTTCACCGGATGCTGGACCTTCCGAAATCATCAACGACCCTACCGTGAGCAAACCGACCAGTCCCTCTGCCAAGCAGAAACCCGCCGACACCTCCCCGGTGTCTCCCCATGGCCGTGCGCCGGCCAACGCCCGGCTCAGTCCGGATGACAAGATCGGCCTTTACCGCCAGATGATGCGGATCCGCCGGTTCGAGGAGCGCTCCCTCCGGGCCTACCAGGCCAAGAAGATCGGCGGTTTCCTGCATCTCTACATCGGCCAGGAGGCCGTGGCCGTGGGTTGCTGCTCCCTGATGGGCAAGGACGACCATGTGATCACGGCCTACCGCGACCATGGCCACGCCATCGCCGTCGGCATGGACACCAAGCCCCTGATGGCCGAGCTCTACGGCAAGGCCACCGGCTGCTCCAAAGGCAAGGGCGGCTCGATGCACTACTTCGATCCCTCCCGCAATTACTGGGGCGGCCACGGCATCGTCGGCGGCCAGATTCCCCTCGGCACCGGCCTCGCCTACGCCCTCAAGTACAAGGGACTGAAGGGCGCCGCCATGGCGTTCATGGGCGACGGCGCCGTGAATCAGGGCGCCGTCCACGAGGCCTACAACCTCGCCTCCCTCTGGAACCTCCCCGTCGTCTTCGTGATCGAGAACAACGGCTACTCCATGGGCACGAGCCAGGAGCGCTCCTCCGCCGGCGAGCTCGCCAAGCGCGCCGAGGGCTACGACATGCCGTGGGGCCAGTGCAACGGGCACGACGTCTACGAGGTGCGTGCCACGATGGACAAGTTCCTCACCCTCGCCCGCGAGCAGGGCCGCCCCTCCACGGTCGAGATCGACACCTACCGCTACCGCGGCCACTCCGTCGCCGACCCCGACAACACCTACCGCAGCAAGGCCGAGATCGAGGAATACCGCCGCACCAAGGACCCGATCCAGGTGTTCGAGCAGCAGCTGCTCGGCGAGGGCGTGCTCCAGCCCGAGATCATCAGCCAGATCGACACCGAGGCCCGGGCCGAGGCCGAGGCCGC
>CAMDOO010000113.1 GCA_945903545.1 Opitutus sp. GAS368
GCTCAGGGCCTTGAGCCTGTCGAAACGGGCGACCGCGATGATTCGTCAATCCGGCCGGGTCGTCGACCCAGCCCTACCCCGCCGACGATCCTATCAGTTCAAGGCGTGTCATCCGTGGTTCACCAGATCGAGCCCGCAACCCGCGGAACCACTTCTCTCGGTTTGCCAAAACCCGGGTCGGGCCCTTCGCTCCGGCCCATGCCCCGCACGCTCGTCAAGGACGCCCTCGCCGCCACCGCCCCGCGCGACTCCATCCTGCTGCAGGGTTGGGTCCGCACTCGCCGCGACGCCAAGGCCTTCTCCTTTGTTGAGCTGAACGACGGCTCCTCGCTCAAGGGGATGCAGGTGATCGTCGACGCCACCCTGCCCGACTACGCCGCCGTCGCCCGCGCCCACACCGGCGCCTCGGTTGAAGTCCAGGGCAAGCTCGTTGCCTCGCAGGGGGCCGGCCAGCAGTGGGAAGTCGTCGCCGGGAAGTTCACCGTCATCGGCGAGGCCGACGCCACGTACCCGCTGCAGAAGAAGGGCCACACAATGGAATTCCTGCGCGGGATCGCCCACCTGCGCCCCCGCTCGAATCTCTTCGGCGCCGTCTTCCGCGTCCGCAGCCGCCTCGCTTACGCCGTCCACCAGTTCTTCCAGGAGCGCGGCTTTGTCTACGTCCACACGCCGATCATCACCGCCAGCGACTGCGAGGGCGCCGGCGAGCTCTTCCGCGTCACCACCCTCGATCCCGCCAAGCCGCCGCGCACCGAGCAGGGCGGCGTCGACTACACGCAGGACTTCTTCGCCAAGCAGGCCTACCTCACCGTCTCCGGCCAGCTCGAGGGCGAGACCTTCGCCTGCGCCCTCTCCAACATCTACACCTTCGGCCCGACCTTCCGCGCCGAGAACTCCCACACCTCGCGCCACGCCTCCGAGTTCTGGATGATCGAGCCCGAGATGGCGTTCTGCGACCTGTCGGGCGACATGGCTCTCGCCGAGGAATTCGTGAAGCACCTCATCCGCGATGCCCGCACCCACTGCGCCGCCGACCTCGAGTTCTTCGCCAAGTTCGTCGACAAGGACCTGCTCACCCGCCTCGACTTCGTGCTCGAGCGCCCGTTCCAGCGCTGCAGCTACACCGACGCGATCGGGATCCTCACGCAGTCCGGCCGCACCTGGGAACACCCGGTGGCGTGGGGCGACAACCTCCAGTCCGAGCACGAGCGCTTCCTCGCCGAGGAACACTTCAAGTGCCCGGTCACGCTCTTCGACTATCCGCGCACCCTGAAACCCTTCTACATGCGGGTGAACGACGACGGTCGCACCGTCCGCGCCATGGACCTGCTCGTGCCCGGCATCGGCGAGATCATCGGCGGCAGCCAGCGGGAGGAGCGACTCGAGGTCCTCCGCGAGAACCTGGCCCAGCACCATCTCTCCGAGCAGGACTACTGGTGGTACCTCGACCTCCGCCGCTACGGCACCGTGCCCCACGCCGGCTTCGGCCTCGGCTTCGAGCGGATGCTGATGTTCGTCACCGGCGTGCCCAACATCCGCGACGTCATCCCCTTTGCCCGCACCCCCGGCTCGGCGGATTTCTGATCTTTCTCTTCACCTGACGCGTGGCGTCAGGACGAACCTGCCTCAGGCTCGGCGAAGGAGGGCGCGCGCCCTTGCCAAGGAGGGCTGAGACAATCGCCGAACCCTGTGTGGGCGATTATCTCAAAGAAAACACGACTGTAATGTTCACGTGGGAAGAAAACCGCGATTGCACCAGCCCGGTTGCCGAGCCTACAAGACCAACCTGCCCACTTAGTCTAAGGTTAGCCCTGTTTACCCTCCCCACCCCGTCTGATCGGATGCGCCACGCCCCTAGGGTCGGCCCGTGTCCACTTTGCCTTATCCTACTCCAGTTTACTGCCTCCCCATGAAACTACCCACGACCAAGAACACCCGTCGCGCCTTGGTGGCCTCTGTCGCCACCCTCGGTCTGACCGCCCTTTCCGTGCTGGCCCAGGCCCCGGCTCCTGCCGGCGTCGCCCCAGGCGCCGCCAATGTGCTGCCCGCCGCCCCCGCCAATCCCACGGCTGCCGGTCGCGGCGGACCTGGCGCCGGCGCTGCCGCCGGACGTGGCGGCGGACGTGGCGGTGCTCCCGCGGTCCCCGGCGGCTCCGCGGCCGATGCTGATTTCACCTCGAGGGATCCCATCAAGGCCAAGACGATGGCGGAACAGGCCAAGACCTTTGTCGTTCCCCCGGGCTACCGGGTCGAGGGCGTGATCTCCGATCCCGACATCCAGCAGCCGGCCTTCATCGAGTTCGACGGCAACGGCCGCATGTATGTCGGCGAGATGCGCACCTACATGCTCGATGCCAGCGGCACCGGCGAGTATGAGTCGCGCAACCGCATCAGCCGCTGGGAAAGCACCAAGGGCGACGGCGTCTTCGACAAGCACACCGTCTTCATCGACAACATCGCGCCGCCGCGGAACGTGCTGCCGCTCGACAAGAACCGGGTGCTCGTGAACGAGACCCATTCGGATAACCTCGACATGTACACCGACACCGACGGCGACGGCGTCGCGGACAAGAAGGAGACCGTCTTCACCGGCGTCGGCCTCGGCCGCGACGGCAACATTGAGCACGAGCAGAGCGGCTTCGTCTGGGCGATGGATAACTGGATTTACTCCACCTATAACACCTTCCGCTTCCGTTGGAGCCCGACGGGCGGCTTCCTCAAGGAGCCCATCCCCGCCTCCGGCGGCTCGTGGGGCATTAGCATGGACGACGACGGCAAGACCTGGAACGTCAACCCCGGCGGCGAGATCGGGCCGGTGGCCTTTCAGATCCCCGTCCAGTACGGCGTCCATGACCTCCCCGAGGGCATGGAGCCCGACTTCCAGATTCCATGGCCCATCGTCGGCATCTACGACCAGCAGGGTGGCATGGGCCGCGCCCGCACCCCGATCGGCACCCTGAACCACTTCACCGCCACGACCGGACCCGACGTCTTCCGCGGCACCGCCCTGCCCGACGACCTCAAGGGCGACCTGCTCTTCACCGAGCCCGTCGGCCGCCTCATCCGCCGCACCAAGATCGTAAAGACCGAGGGCATCACGCAGCTGCGTAACGTGTACCCCAACACCGAGTTCATCCTCGGCACCGACCCGCTTTTCCGTCCGGTGAACCTCAAGACCGGTCCCGATGGTTCCCTCTACATCGTGGACATGTACCACGGCATTATCCAGGACACCCAGTGGTCCCGCCCGGGCACCTACCTGTATGAGCGTGTCGTGCAGCTTGGCCTCGAGCAGCACATCAACATGGGCCGCATCTGGCGCCTGCGCTACGACGGGATCAAGCCCTACACCTCCGCCGGAGCCACCATCGCCGGCAAGCCCGCGATCCCGCTGAACCTCATCCAGCCGAAGATGTATGACGAAACGCCCGCCCAGCTCGTCGCGCACCTGAGCAACCCCAACGGCTGGTGGCGCGACAACGCGCAGCGCCTCCTCGTCCTCAAGCAGGACAAGTCGGTGACCCCGGCCCTGACCGAGATCGTCAAGTCGTCCACCAACCCCCTCGCCCGCTTCCACGCCCTGTGGTCTCTTGAGGGCCTGAACGCGCTGCCCGCCTCGCTGGTGCGCGAGCAGCTGAAGGACCCGAATCCCCGCATGCGCATCCAGGCGATCCGCGCGAGCGAGACCCTCTACAAGGCCGGTGACCGTTCCTTCGAGACCGAGTACCGCGCGATGATGAAGGATGCCGACACCGACGTCGCGATCCAGGCCATGCTAACCGGAAATGTCCTCAAGCTGAAGGACATCGCCACGGCCGCGAAGGACCTGCTCCCGAAGAACGAGACCGACCCCAAGCCCGCCAAGGGCATTGTCGAGTTCGCCACCTGGATCGGCAACGGCGCGCCCTCCGGTCGCGGTGGTGGCGGCGGCGGCGCACCGGCGGCCACCCCCGAGCAGCAGGAACTGCTCGCCAAGGGTACCGCGACCTTCACGTCCCTCTGCTTCGAGTGCCACGGCGCCGACGGCCGCGGCTCCCCACTCCCCGACGGCGCGCCCGGTGCCACTCTGGCGCCCGCGCTCGCCGGCAACGCCCGCGTGCAGGGTCATCGCGATTACGTCATCAAGGCCCTGCTCAACGGCGTCACCGGCCCGATCGAGGGCAAGACCTACAGCGGCGTGATGATCGCCATGAACGCCATGGGTGACGATTTCATCGCCGGTATCGCCTCCTATGTCCGCAACAGCTTCGGCAACAGCGCCGGGTACGCGACCGCCGCCGATGTCGCCCGCGTGCGGGCGGCGAACACCCGGACCACGCCTTGGACCGTGACCGAACTCCAGGCGACCATGCCCGTGCAGCTGGATCTGCAGCCCACCTGGAAAACGGCGGCCAGCGCCCCCGGCGCCACCACCACGTCCAATACCCAGAACGCCTTCAACCTCACCGGTTGGACCATGTCGGCTGCCGCCCCCGCTGCGGCCCAGGGCACCGATGCCCAGTGGTTCCAAGTCGAGCTCCCGGCAGCCGCCAATATCACCGAAATCACCTTCAACGCCGGCGGCGGCCGCGGCGGTGGTGGCGGCCGGGCCGGAGCCGGTGCGGCTGGTGGCGGTCGTGGCGCTGCCGGTGGCGGTGGTGGTGGTCTGGCCGGCCCCGTGGCTGGCGCTGCGCCCGCTGCGGCCCCGACGGTCACTCCGGCCGTCCTGCCCGCGGGCGCTCCTCCCGCTCCGACGGCGGCCGCCCCGGCGGCTCCGGCGGCTCCCGCACGCCAGTTCGGCGTGCAGGTCTCGGCTGATGGCGCGAGCTGGACAACCCTCTCCGCCACGAGCCGGACCGAGGGCACCATGACCATGATCAACTTCAAGCCCACCCAGGCGAAGTTTGTCCGCATCACCTCCGCTCCCCCGGCCGGCGGCGCCGCTGCCTGGGCCATCACCAACCTCCGCCTCTTCCAAGCCGGTCGTTGATCCC
>CAMDOO010000114.1 GCA_945903545.1 Opitutus sp. GAS368
GCCGCCGTTCCGGCAGCTCCGTGGCCAACCCGGTGCTCCCCGCCCATCGGCGGATCAGCGCTTCGCGGAAAGAGGCAGGGGCGGTTGCTTGCCTCGGCGACGTCCCGCAGATGCGGGACGAAGCCGGGTCCCCAGCCGCCCTGATTTAATGTAGCTGGCCTCGGTGAGGCCGGCTCCGGCACCGGGGTCGACGACCCCGGCTACAGCCCTCGATCCAGGGCGCGTGGGACACGCGCCCCTACCTTGATCCCGGCCGGATAATTTCAGATTTCAAATTTCAGATTTGAGCCGCGAAGCGCTGATCCGCCGATGGGCGGGGAGCACCGGGCTTTTGGCGCGTCGCGCAGCGAATCGCCAAAAGCCCTGATCGGCGATCGACCTTAGCGTCGTGGCGTCTTCGCGTGAAACCGATCCGGAAAGATCGCGGCGGGCCGCCCCGTCGCGCCCTACCTTGATCTTGGCCGGATAATTTCAGATTTCAAATTTCAAATCTGAGATCGCCCCGTTTGCCTCAGGTGATCCCCGGGTTGGCCAGCCATAGGCTTGGCGGAGGCTGGGGTCGTGGCGGGCCAAGCTCCGAGGGATCGAAACCCTGCGTCCCCGGCGGACTCTGCGTGCCACACTCCGAATGGATTGCGTCCGGCTCATCAGCCTTTGCCAAGCCTACGGCTGACGATGCCGAGCCGTCCCGGCACGAATCACTCTTGCCCGGCCAACCGACCGACGGTGAAGTGATCCAATGTCCGTGTCGTTCAACTTAGCTCTCAGTCTCGATGCCGCCCTGCAGGCCGCCGCCACCGCGGCGGGCTTGGAGGCCCCATTTGCGGCTGAGATCCGCGGGGCGGATCCGCGGCATGGGGACTTTCAGGCCAACGGCGTCCTCGGTTATGCCAAGGCCCGGAAACTGAACCCCCGGGCCGTGGCGCAACAGCTGGTCGCGGCCCTGCCGGCCGAGGTCACGGCCAACTATGAGGTCAGCATCGCCGGCCCCGGCTTTATCAATTTCGCCCTGCGGCCCGCCGGGTTGCTGGCCTGGCTCCAGACCCATGTCCGTGCCGAACAGCTCGCGGCCGGGGCCGCCACGACCCGCGCCGGCGAGTCGTGGATCGTCGATTACAGCTCGCCCAACACCGCCAAGCAGATGCATGTCGGCCACCTGCGCTCGGCGGTGATCGGCGAGGCCATCGCCCGTCTGCTCACGTACAGCGGGGCCAAGGTGACGCGCGACAACCACATTGGCGACTGGGGCACCCAGTTCGGCAAACTCATCTGGGCCTACAAGCGGCATGTCGACACCGCCGCCCTCGCCCGCGACCCGATCGAGGAGTTCGAGCGGCTCTACAAGCTCGGCAACAGCGCCGCCGAGGCCGATGTCGCCGTCATGGACGAGGCCCGCGCCGAGCTCGTCCAGCTGCAAGCCGGCAAACCGGAGAGCCTCGACGTCTGGCGGCAGATCAACGAAGCCAGCCTGCGGGCCTTCCAGAAGGTCTATGACCAGCTCGGGATCCGCTTCGACCTGACGCTCGGCGAGAGCTTCTACAACGACAAGGTCGCCCGGATCTACGAGGAGCTGAGCCGGCTCGGCCTCGCCCAGGAAAGCCTCGGCGCCCTCGTGGTGTTCCACCCCGAGCATCCGCGCTTCAAGGAGCAGCCCTTCATGATCCGCAAAAGCGACGGTGCGGCCAACTACGCCTCGACCGACCTCGCCACCATCCTCTATCGCACGGAGGTCCTGCAGGCCACCGGCATGCTCTACGTCGTCGACAAGCGGCAGGGCGACCACTTCGAGCAGCTCTTCATCACGGTGCGGAAATGGTTCACGGCCTCCCAGCGCCCCGTGCCGCGGATGGAGCATGTCGATTTCGGCACCGTCCTCGGCGAGAACGGCAAACCCCTCAAGACCCGCGACGGCGAGAACATCAAGCTGAAGGACCTTCTCACCGAGGCCTCCGACCGCGCCTACACGCTCGTCTGCGAGAAAAACCCCGACCTCCCCGAGGCCGAGCGCCGCGCCATCGCGGAGATCGTCGGCACCGGCTCGGTGCAGTACGCCGACCTCGCGCAGAACCGCTCCAGCGATTACGTCTTCGCGTGGGACCGGATGATCTCCCTCGAGGGCAACACCGCCGCGTACCTGCTCTATGCCGTCGCCCGCATCCACTCGATCTTCCGGAAGCTCGGCCTCACGCCCGCCGACCCCGCCACCGAGGTGGCCGCGAGCGGACTCGAGACGCCGACCGAGCTGGCGCTCGCCCACAAGCTCGTGAAGTTCCCCGAGGCCATCCAGCTCGCGTCGGGGCAGATGCGCCCGCATTTCCTCTGCCTGTACCTCTACGAGCTCGCGGGCGAATTCAGCGCCTTCTACAGCGCCGACAAGGTGGCCGTCGACGACGTCCCCGTGCGCGCCCGCCGGCTGCTCCTCTGCGCCCGCACGTTGCTCATCCTCGAAAACGGGCTGCAACTGCTGGGATTGCGGACGCTCGCGCGGATGTGATCACGGAAGGGTTTTGCCCCAGAGGCACCCCTTCGATTCCAATCCTGAAGGCCCGGGGTTTCCCGAACCACTGAAGATTTAGCCACAAAAAGGCACAAGAAGCATAAGGCGGCGGAGCCGCAACCAAAGGCCCAAACTTTCCCGCGGATTACACGGATCGACGCGGATATTTAATCACAATCCGGTTCCGACATCCGCGTTCATCCGCGGAATCCGCGGGAGGGGTCGGAGTAACGCCCGGCAATTCCTCCCGGTACGCGAGGAATCTGCAATACAGCAGTACAAGACCCCCCCACCCGAACAAAAACCTCCAAGCTTGAAGGTTTGTTTTGTGCTTCTTGTGCCTCTTTGTGGCCAATAATCCGATGCTTGGGTCTCTGTCTTCATTAGCGAAAATCAGCGCAGATGAGCGTTCCCAACTCCGTTGCTTGGGTTCGTGGTCCGAAATTCCGGACTTAAACAACGAGGTTTACCCGCCGGAGGCGGCGCCACAGGCGACCAGGGCTTGGGCTCGGTGAGCTCTGTACTACTGTCTGTGAAAATCCTCGCGGGCCGTGACGAATTCCAAGCCGGTTTGGCCACGAAAAGGCCCAAGAAGTTCTCCGGCTCCGGCGACGTCGCCATTGCGCCTTTAGGCGCGCGGGAGACTCGATCACGCAGCCCGGCAATTTTTGCGCCTTTTTGTGGCTACTCTTCCGGGCTTTGGTTGCGGCTCCGCCGCCCTATGCCTCTGGGGCAAAACCCGGTATTGGTTTGGTCCGCCTTCGGTCATCCGCCCTCTGCCCTCGCGGCGCGAATAGGCACCGCTCCGGCACCGGGTAATTTTGGCTCGACTTTTAACCTCAGGACGGTTGGCTCGTAAACTCTTACGGCCGCCGTTCGACGGCCCAGCTCTTCCTTACATCCATGACGAAACGCAACCTGCCGACCCGGCGATTCATTAAGCCTACCTTTGAATTCCTGATCGAAAAGAAGCGGGATGGGGGCGAATTCTCCCAAGAAGAAATTCGCTACATCATTGACAGCACGCTGGATGGGGAAATGCCCCGGCACCAGTTGGCTGCGCTGGCCATGGCGATTTACTTCTCCGGTATGTCGGCCCAGGAAACGGCCGATTTGACCGAGGAAATGATGCTTTCGGGCGAGGTCATCGACCTCTCCCACATCGCAAAGCCCAAGATCGACAAGTACTCGACCGGCGGCGTCGGCGACAAAACCTCCCTCGTGCTCGTGCCCCTGGCCATGGCCTCGGGCGTGGTGGTGCCGATGATGTGCGGCGTCGAGCACGACTACGTCATCAACACCTTGGAGAAGCTCGCGGCGATCCCCGGCTTCAAGAGCCACCAGACCAACGAGCAGTTCGCCAGCCAGCTCGCCCGCATCGGCGGCGCGATCGTCGCCCAGACGGAGGACCTCGCCCCGGCCGACGCCAAGATCTACGAGCTCCGCAAGGAGACCGGCACGATCCCGAGCCTCCCGCTCATCACCGGCTCGGTGTTGTCCAAGAAGCTCGCCGAGGGCTCCGAGGGCCTCGTGATCGACGTGAAGTGGGGCAACGGCTCCTTCATCCGCGATCTCGAGCAGGCCAAGCAGCTCGCCCGCTCCATGACCCGCGTCGGCCGCTCGATGAAGCGCCGCTGCGTGGCGCTCGTGACCGACATGAACCAGCCGCTGGGCGACACCGTCGGCACCTCCCTCGAGGTCAAGGAAGCCATCAAGCTTCTGAAGGGCGAAGGCCCGGACGACATGAAGGAACTCGTGCTCAAGCTGGGCATGGAGATCGTGCGCCTCGCCGGCGTGGCGGGCTCGACCCTTTCGGCCAAGCAGACCGTGCAGCGTCACCTCACCGACGGCTCCGCCCTCGAGAAGTTCAAGGAACTGGTGAAGGCCCAGGGCGGCGACCCGTCGTACATCGACCACCCGGAGAAATTCCCGCAGGCCCGCCACATCCGGAAGCTCCCGGCCCCGAAGCGCGGCTATGTCCACACGATCAACGCGGCGATGATCGCCCGCGGCGTGCACCTGCTCGGCGCCGGCAAGGAGAACCCGCACGACAAGATCGACCACTCGGTCGGCGTGTCGGAGATCAAGAAGGTCGGCACCCAGGTGAAGCAGGGCGAGCCCCTGATGATGATCCATTACAACGACGAGGCGAAGCTCGAGCAGGCCCTGGAGTACTTCAAAAACGCCTACCGCCTCGCCCCGAAGCGCCCCACCCCGCCGCCGCTGATTGTCGAGCGCGTGGCGTGACGCGCCCTGCGCGCAGGGCGCGAGTGGAAGGGGAAAGTTGAAGTTTAAGTGAGGCGGCAACTTTGTCCTGAGAAGCATTTCAAAGGCCGGTGGGATTTTCCCGCCGGCCTTTTTTTGCGGGCGAGGTCAGGACCACAACGACGAGCCTGCGGAAGGTTGGCACGCAGAGACGCTAAGACGCCAAGGTCGGAGAAGAAGGCGGGTTGGCCACGGAGCCGCCGTTCC
>CAMDOO010000115.1 GCA_945903545.1 Opitutus sp. GAS368
GCCCCAGCTTCGGTCGCCCAGCTGGGCTCCCTGCGCTGGGACCGCCTCCTCCCTCCCTGTAGCGTAATAGAACCTTACCTTGGGGTCACGATCTCAGAAACGGCGGGGCAGGGAAAGCCACGCCGCGCATTACTCCCTGCACCGGCCAAATTTCCTGTTCCACTCCGTCCACCCAGACTCGCCAGCCGGGATAATAAACATCTGTGACAACCAGAAGAGCGGCCTGGGTGCTGCTGGCTTCGATGCTGGCATGGGTGGCGTGCTGCTCGAACCTGCTCACCGCAGCGATGGTCAGTTCCTTTTGGGTCGTTTGCAGTGGGGCAAGGCGATCAAGGGGCGCGGTGACCGCCAGTTCCGGGAAATTGGTTTTTGCGCGGGACTCCAGGGCGATGGCCTGTGCTGCGGTGTTGGTCGGGGCGGAGACAAAGGTGCCCTGGGCCAGGAACGCTCTGGGCCACACGCGGGAGTCTTCCCAGATCCGGCAGTCGGGCCTGTCCCAAACCAGTTTCAAGTCCGGCAGGGCAAGAGCCGTCAGTTCGCGGCGGCTGGTTTCGGCGAGGAGACGCACTCCCATGAAATTGTACATCAGGCGATTCTCGGCGTAGTCACTCCAACCCGGCCAATCCGGCGCCTCAATCATGCCATGCCAGCCGACGGGAAGGGTGCCGTCTACGGATTCGGTGGTGAGTGCGGAGGAGAACCATTGTGCAGCCAGAATGGGCTGCAGGGGATTCAGTCCACCCATCTGGTTCACGCCGAAGGCGGCCAGGGTATTGGGGGTCATGACCCATTGGCTGGCAAGGACCCGTCCTCGCCCCGAACCCGGGCCCAGTTGTTCCTGGAGAAATTTCAACTGCGGTACCGATTCTTTGTAGGGGTTGCGGGCTTTCTCGAGGAAGTTGGGGGCGCTGAACGCGAGCCAGACCGAACCTAACGCAGCCATCCCCGCGGTCGCGGCAGCCCATCGGGGTTTTTGCCAGGCCCAAGCCAGTCCGGCTGCGCCCATTCCGGCCCAAGGTGCCAGGCGCCAGTATTCGGAGCGCAGATCATATCCGAGACGCACGCAGAGCAGGAGTTCGGCCAGAATCAGGATGAGACAGCCGGCCGCAGCGTTGGCCGGGGCCCGGCGGCCCCGCGCCAGCAGGATAATGCTGACGGCCAGGAGCGATCCCCAGCCGCTGATTTCTGCGATCAAAATGCTGGCCTGACGCAAAGGGGCATTGGTCTCGCTGAGAGGAGCGGTCAGAGCCGGCCACGCCAGCTGGTGCAAGGTAACCAGCAGGCCCAGAGTGCCGGCCAGGCCAACCGCCAGCGTCCATCGCGGCAGGCTGCCGATGCTGCGCAAGCCCATGGACGCGATCAGGGCAATCATCAGCGAAGCCAAGGGGGTGCCGTAGCGAGGCAGATTGATCCGGCTGATCCCGGGAAGGTCCCAGAGGCGGGCCCAGCCCAGCGAGCCGCATAGCACTACGGCGAGAAGGGCGAACAGAATAACTATGATCCACCCCAGATGAATCCGGGCGCGGCGGGAAAGCGGTGTCCCGGGCAGGCAAGCGCTGAGGATACCTAGGATCAGGGCCAGTGTGAGCGCGGCGCCCAGCATCAGGGGAAAGGCCTCGTGGTTTAACTGGCCGGGGAAAAGCCGGGGCAACCAGGGGCTCATGATGGGACCGAGCAGCATCGGCATGAACGGACTCGTCAAGTTGAGCGGAGAAGTGCCCCCGCTGGCGTAGGCTCCCGACCCATGGATCGTGTAGCCTTGTTGCAGGCCCTCATAAAAAGCCGCCAGTTGCGGCGCGGCGATGGCGGCAGCGAGGAAGCCTCCGCCTGCCATGACCAGAAGGCCCCGCCAGCGGGACGCCCCCTCCGCCATACTCCCTGCCACCAGGGCATAGAGGCCGGCGGCGCCAAAATTGATGAGGGCGATCTGGGGCTGGCCACTGGTCGCAGCCAGACCGAAAGCGGCCCCGACCAGCCCGATGGATGGGATCAGGGCATGGCCGGAAAAGGCCATGCCAACCGCCAACAGCAGCCAAGGAAGCAACACCGCTCCGTTGATGAATGCAGAGATGGACTGAAATCCGATAAAGTAGGCTGAAAATATCTAGAGCGCCCCGGTAATGATCGCCGGCAGGTCCTCCTCCCATAACTTGCGTGCGAGCAGGAACGCTCCAAAACCCGCGAGGGCGATACGCCCAAGAAGGGTCACGTTCCACCACCAGTTGTCGTAAAGCAGAAGGTCGATCCACTCCAAGAGGGAGAAAATCTGGTTCTGATATTGCGCAGCCAAGGGGATGCCGAGGGAGGAGTGGGGGTTCCAGAGCGGCAATTCACCTTGGGTGATGCTTTGCCGGGCAATTTCCCGATAAGGCAGGTCGAACTGGGGGGAACTGAAGGAATCGTAGCCCATCAGAAAAGCGGGGCGACGCCCTCCGTCGGTCCGGGCGGGAAAGCCGGGGGTCAGAAACCAGGTCGATCCCATGATCGCGGGCAGTCCGTAGGCCAGTAGGCTGAGCAACAGGCAAACCCACCAACCTTGCACGGTGGTCAGCTTGATCCTGTCGTCAGGAGGCATGCGAACGGCGGGCCTAGTTCCCGTAGATCGTCCGGCGCAACCGCCGGATGAAGATTTCCCAAAGGGTGTGGCCGGTGGAGAGGAAGTTGCGCGTGTTCAGCGGGGAGCCGCGGTCCTTGGTCAGGTGGAAACCCTCGAGCGGCACCTGGACGTAGGTCGCGTGCTCGTCGAGCAGGGTGGTGATCAGGTGCGCCTGGAAGCCGAAGCCGTAGTTGTAGGAGGCCCAGCGCATCACGTGGAAGCGCCGGTAGAGGGCGCAACCATTGTAATAGTTGATCTTGTAGCCGCCGAGGAGGTCCACGATCCGCGTGTAGAGGCGCGAGATGAACTTCCGCGACGCGCTCTTGCCGGGGAGCACCGGATAATAGGGAATGATGATGTCCGCCTTCCCGATCGCCGAGAGGATCTTCACCATCGAGTCCTTCGGTTCCACGTTGTCGCCGCAGACGAGGCGGTAGTAGCGGCCGCGGCCGCGGAACGCGGTGTCCACAAAGCTCCGCGAGAGGCCGAGGTTGCGGGGATTCTTGTGGAGGCGCACCGGCATGTCCGGGTTCGCCCGGCAGAATTCCGCGATGACCTCAGCCGTGCGATCGGTCGAGCCGTCATCAACGGCGATGACCTCGTAGCTCAGGCCCAACTCGCCGAGTGCCGCCCGGACCGTCTCCAGGGTGGGGACGACGCGGCTCTCCTCGTTGAAGCAGGGGATGAAGATCGTCAGGTCGATCTCCTCGCGCACCCCGGCCGGGGCCGGCTCCTGATCGCGCTGCGGAAAGGAGGGGTGGGTGTTCATGCGTCCTTCCGGCCACAGCCGAGCCCGAACACGTAGTGGGCCATCGGGGCGTAGCCCGTGTGCACCACCTCGTCGTTCATCGAGAAGACGAAGACATTGTGGAAAAATTGCGACAGGAGCGCGCGCATGGTGTCGCCGGTCTTGCAGTTGACGTGGCCGGCCTTGCTCGGCGGGGAGGCGTAAGCCTGGGACTGCAGCGACGGGCAGCCGAGGATCAGGGCGCCCTGGGGGGAGAGTGACTTCACGATGTTGCCGGTGAAGACGAGTTCATCCTTGGGCTGGATATGCTCGATCACATCCAGCGCGTAGGCGGCGTCATACTTGCCGGGGAACGGCCCGGCCAGCAGGTCATGCTGGGCGATGTCGAACTTCCACCGGGCATCCATGCGCTTGCGCACATCGTCGACGAAGACGGGATCGAAATCGGTTGCGGTCAGCTTTTTCACGGATTGCACCACGATGCGCGTCGCCCAGGCGTCGGCGCAGCCGACCTCGAGGACGTGGTCGCGGCCGGCGAGCATCTTGGAGACGAACTTGTAGCGGGAGAGCGTGAAGAGCAGGTGCTTCGGGTCATCCTGCCACGCCTGGTTGGTCATCAGGCCGAGCGGCGTGAGGCCCTGCTCCTTGAGCAGGTCGATGGAGCGCTGGTACTGCGGTTCACGGGTGCCGAGGTCGGAGGAGCTCATGGAAGTGAAGGTGAAGGAGGAAAGTGCGGGCGAGGGCCGGGCGATTATTCGAAGAAGACGCAGCCGTAGTCGCCGGTGTAGCCGCATTTTTGAAAAACCCACTCCCATTCCTCGGGGGTGAAGAAACACTCGCAGGTGAGCTGCCAGTACAGGAGGTTCACCTTCTCCTGCTCGTTGCGGTAGCCATCCATCAGGATGTACCTGCCGCCCCGGGCGACGCGCTCGATCTCCCGCAGGGCCGGCTCTAGTTCCGGCAGGCGGAGATTGTGCAGCGTGTTGATCGAGACGACGAGGTCGAAGGACTTGTCAGGGAAGGGCAGGCGGGTGGCGTTGCCCAGCTGCAGGCGGGGTTTGACCTCCTCCATCGCGTGCTCGAGCGCATAGGCCGAGACGTCGAGGCCGGTGATGTCGGCCCCGGGGACCACGCGCGTGAACTCGTGCAGGAGAAAGCCCTTGCCGCAGCCGACGTCGAGGATCCGGGCGCCGGGTTTCAGTCCGTAATGGGCGGCGAGGCGCTGGGCGACGGCGAACCAGCGTCCGTCGTATTTGTACCCGCCGTAGCCCGTGTTGCGGCTGCCGTCCCAGTAATCCTGGTCGAAGCGCTTGGCGATGGTGGCGAACTCGGCCTTGTTCCCAGCGAGTACGCGGGACAGGTAGTCGCGCTTGGTCCCGGTATGAACCTGCTCGAGGAAGTCGATGTAAGCCATCGCGGGAGTGAGGCGCGGACTTTTACTTCAGCGTCTGGCGGACGGCCGCGACGATGTCATTCTCGTCGGGATAATACTTCGGCT
>CAMDOO010000116.1 GCA_945903545.1 Opitutus sp. GAS368
GACTATCTCGCCTGTGGCCTGGGCCTGCTCGTGTCCGACCTGCCCGACTGGCGCGCGATGTTCGTGGATCCCGGCTACGCTCGCGCGTGCAACCCCGAGGATCCACACAGCATCGCGCAGGCGGTCGCGTGGTTCATCGCCCACCCGCACGAAGCCGAGGATGCCCGCGCGCGTAGCCGGCAGCGCATCCTCGACGAGTGGAATTATGAAACGCAGTTCGCGCCAGTGCTCCGGATTCTCTCGGAGAGTTGATGGCAGAGCTGCCATCTCATCAAACTATATGAAAAAAATCCTTGTCACCGGCGGTGCCGGCTTCATCGGCAGTTTCCTCATCGATTCCCTCCTGGCGCTCGGCCATCAGGTCCGAAGCCTGGATTCCTTGGAGCCACAGGTGCATCCCACCGGCAAACCGGATTACCTAAATCCGGGTTGCGAATACCTCTGGGGAGACTGCGCAGATCCTGAGTTGGTCGCGCGGGCTCTGGCGGGGGTGGAGGTCGTCTATCATCTGGCGGCGCGAGTCGGGGTGGCCCAATCCATGTATGAGCTGCGGCGCTACGTTGAGAAGAACGAACTGGCCACAGCCGTTCTGCTCGAGGGCATCATCCAACAGAAGGAGCGGGTGAAGCGCGTCGTGGTGGCAAGCTCGATGAGCATCTATGGCGAGGGCGCTTACATGGATCGTGCCGGCAACTTCGTGCTGGCCCCGATCCGGTTGGAGCGCCAACTCAAGGCCAAGGCCTGGGAATTGATCGAGGAACACACCGGGGAGGCGCTCCGCCCCGTCCCCACGGCTGAGACCAAGCCGCTGATGCCCACCAGCATGTATGCGATTGGCAAGCGCAGCCAGGAGGAGATGGTGCATGCGATCGGGCGCTGCTATGGGTTCGAGACTGTGGCCTGCCGGTTTTTCAACGCGTTTGGCACCCGCCAGTCCTTGAACAATCCCTACACTGGCGTGGCGGCAATTTTTTGCTCCCGGCTGATTCAGGGCCTGCCGCCCATCGTGTTTGAGGATGGCGAGCAGACGCGGGACTTCGTCCACGTGTCGGATGTGGTCGCGGCGCTGGTGCGGTGCATGGCGGCAGAGGGCATCGCGCATGAGTCCATCAACATCGGCAGCGGCACGGTGATTTCCGTCAAGGAAGTGGCCGAGGTGTTGAGCCAGGCCATCACGGGCGGGACGGTGGCCCCGCAATTTCCGGGCAACTACCGGGCCGGCGACATCCGGCACTGCGTGGCCGACATCACGAAGGCGCGCCGCCTTCTGGGCTACGCCCCCCAATACCAGTTCAAGTCCTCGTTCATGGAGATGCTGGAGTGGGTGAAGCGGCAAACGGTCGCCAAGGATGCGTTCACCGGGGCCTTGCAGGAGGCCCAGCGGCACGGCGTCATCAACTGACTTGGAACCCCGCGCCCCCGAGCCAGTGGCCTCCAGTATAACCGGTAACATGAAGAAACTCGCCGTCGTCATCAGCCATCCCATCCAGTATCACGCGCCGCTCTATACCCGGATCGCCCGGCGCGGCCAGTTTGATCTGCACGTGATTTACCACAACGACCGGGGGGTGCGGAGCTACTTCGATCCGCTGGCCAACGCCACCGTCGCCTACGACAACAACCTGCTGGAGGGTTATTCCCACGAGTTCCTGACCCGGGGCGAGTCGGACGGCGTGGCCGCGCGGCTCCAGCACGCGCTGTTGCCCGGCTTGGAGGAGCGCATCCTGGCCGCCAAGCCGGATGCGGTCTATTTCCACGGTTACAGCCATATCGCCCATGTGCGGGCGGCCTTCCAGCTCGCGCGGGCGGGCGTCAAAATCTTTCTGCGCGGGGAGAACGAGGATGTGATTCCCCGCCCGCGCTGGCGGCTGCTGGTGCGGGAGGCGTTTTTGAAGCTGGCCTTCCAGCGCTGCGCCGGGTTTTTGTGGATCGGCGAGGAGAACCGCAACTTTTACCTGCGCCGGGGCGTGCCGCCCCACAAGCTGCACTTCGTCCCCTACAGCGCGGACAACACGTATTTCGGGATCGACCTGCCGGAGGCGGAGCGGAGCGCGATTCGAGAACGGGTGTGCCGCAAACACTCCATTGATCCCGCTTCGGTCATCTTCGTGAACATCTGCAAGCATCGGATCGAGAAACGGCCGATGGACCTCATTCGCGCCTATGTGCAGGCGCAGGGCAAACTCGCGGGCCAGCATGCCGCCACCCTGCTCATGGTGGGGGATGGGCCGGAGAACGTGGCGATGCGGCAGGCAGTCACGGCATCCGGCGTGAAAGGCGTCTGCTTCACCGGATTTGTCAAACAGTCGGAGATGCGGGAGCTGCTGCTGGCCTCAGATTACTGTGTGAACCCAGGCGAGGAGCCGTGGGGTTGCACGTTCAACGAGGCGTTGCCGGCTGGTCTGGGCCTGATCTCTTCGGATCGGGTCGTCGGGTGGCCGGACATGGTGAGGATCGGGGAGAACGGGTTCATCCACCGGTGCGGCTGTGTGGACAGCCTGGCCGCCGTGCTCACGCAGTGCGCGCGCAATCCGCAGTGGCGCACGAAGTTCGCCGCCACTTCCCGGGAGATCGCCCGGCTGTATAGCTACGACAGTTGTGTGGACGGCCTGTATGCCGCGCTCAACGCGTGACCCGACTCACCGCATCGCCGCCCATGAATAACTCCGTCTCCTTTTCCAAACGCGTCAAAACCCGGGTCAAGCAATGGCTGTGGCAGTGCTTCAGCGAGGCGGATGGGATGCGTGATGTGACCGTGCTGTCCGGGCCTTGCCGCGGGGTCCGGCTGCGTATTGATTTCCGGGACGAGTCTGCGTATTGGCTCGGCACTTACGACCGGAGGATTTTGCGGCTGATCGGAGAGATTTTGAAGCCCGGACAGATCGCTTTTGATTGCGGTGCTTATCTGGGCGTCTATGCGGCCGCGATGCGGCGGAGGGTGGGGCCGGGCGGGACGATCCACGTCTTCGAGGCTTCGGAACGGAACTTCAAAAGGGTGTCGCTCCTGCCTTCCCGGAACGGGTGGAAGAATGTCACGGTGCATCACCTGGCGGTGGGAGAGGCGCGCAGCACGATCCGGTTTGCGAGCAATCTTGGCGCGGCCAGCGGGCCGGTGGACATGCCCGGCAAAGATTTGGAATTGGGCAACGTGCAAATCGAGACTGTCGCTTGCAGCGGGATTGACGAGCTCGTCGGGGAACGGGGCATGCCCGACCCGGATTTCCTGAAGCTGGATTTGGAGACGGCGGAATGTTTCGCCCTGAAGAATGGAGCCGCGCTGTGGGCTCGGAAGCGGCCAACCGTGCTGGTGGAACTCCACCGCAACCGGCGGGAACGGCCATTCGCTTTCGAGGCAGCGGAGGAGTTCCTCCGGGACTTCAACTATCGCGGAACCGAGGTGCATCTGGGCCGGGTGGTAAAAAGCGTTGATGATTTTCTGAGAGCCGAGGAAGCAGGAGTCCAATGCACCATCCTCGCCACCCCGCTCTGACTGAGCATGGCGTGCGCAGGCGCCAACCGGGCGTTGGCACTGTCATCGGTGGCGGGCGGGGACACCGCAGCGGGGAACTAACAATGGACGCTTGGCTTCAAGAAAACCTCGCCTGCCCGCGCACGGGTGAACCCCTCACCCGGAGCGGGGATGTCCTGCGCTCGCCCAGCGGCGTTGAGTATCCAGTCGTGGAGGATGTGCCGGTGCTCCTGCGCGATGACGTGCCCCAGACCATCGGCCTCGCGCACGCGTCGCTCACCGCTGCGCGCGACGCGCTCGCGGGACGCCGACCGGACGATTGGTTCCTGTCCACCGTCGGCGTGTCGGACGAGGAGCGCGCACTGGCCCGGCGGCTGCGCGAGGGGAACAGCGCAGTCGTGGACCCGGTGGTGGCGGTGCTCATCGCGGCGACCAACGGCCTGCTCTATCGCGATCTGATCGGCCGGGTGGCCGAGTTCCCGATGCCGGAGTTGCGCCTGCCGCCAGGCGACGGGCGGCGGCTGCTCGACATCGGTTGCAGTTGGGGGCGCTGGTCGGTCGCGGCCGCGAAGAAGGGCTATCAAGTTGTTGGCCTCGACCCTTCGCTAGGCGCCGTGCTGGCGGCGAAGCGGATGTGCGCGCGGCTAGGGGTGGCGGCGGACTTCGTGGTCGGCGACGCGCGCTTCCTGCCGTTCCGGCCCGGCGTGTTCGACAACGTGTTTTCCTACAGCGTCGTCCAGCACTTCAGCAAGGCCGACGCCCGCCAGACACTCGGCGAGGTCGCGCG
>CAMDOO010000117.1 GCA_945903545.1 Opitutus sp. GAS368
CGGGGTGGCATTGCCGTTGACCATGATGACCGTCTGGTCGGTCACCGAGATCTGGGCGAACGCCTGGGAGAACGAGGCGAGTGCAGCGGCGGATGCCAGCGTGCGGAGGATAGTGCGCATGGTGATGGAGGCTTGGGTTCTGAAGGTACTGACTGAAGGATCCTTGGGTGGGGATCCCGTCCGGGGACACAGCGTCACTCATCGGCGGAATCGTTTCGGCTGACAAGTCCTATGCTTTTTTACCAAGGTCACGGCTGAATCAACCAGCGCCGGCACCCTTGCCGGGTCCCGGCCTTGCTTGTAGCTGGCCTCGCTGAGGCCGGCAGATCGGATCCCAGCCAACGACACCGGCTAGAGATGACTCCAATAAAAAAGCCGCGGGCGCTTTCGCCCGCGGCTTGAATTTAGCGGAGAGGCTCCGGATCAGGGCCGGCTCAGGCTCTCGATGTAGTCGAGGAGCGAGGCGAACTCGGTGACGGTCAGGTCGCCGGTCAGCGCGGGCATGAGGGAGACCTCGACTTGCGTACGCTTGGCAATGTCGCCCGTCGCGATGCGGGTCTGCACCGTGCTGATTTCACGCAGGGTGACCGAGCCGCCGGCCTCACTCACCACGAAGCCAGTGAGGGTCGTGCCGTTCTTGAGCTCGATCACGGTCGTGGCGAAACCCTGGGAGATCGACTTGTTCGGGTTGAGGATGGCCTCGGCCAGCTCACGGCGCTGGAGGATGCCCGAGATCTTGGAGAGATCGGGTCCCTTCGGCGTCTCGCTCGAGTTAAACATGTGACAGGCGATGCAACCGAGCTCACGCGACAGTTGCTGGCCGCGGGCGATGGTACCCTTGGCTGCCACCACCGCATCCAGCACCGCCGCCGGCGCCATCAGGCCGGTCTTCGGCTGCGTGGCCGCGGCGGCGAGGGCTGCCGGGTCGATGCTGAGCTGCTGCACGGCGTACTGCGCGGCGCGGGCGACGGCGACGTCGGAGTCGTTCATCGCGGCCACGATCTGGGTCGCGCGGGAGGTGTCGCGCGCCGTGACGGCGGCCATGATGATCTGGGCCCGGCGGCGGGAATCCGTCCAACCGGTGTCGATCGCCTTGGCGGCGGCATCACGCGGGGCGCCGGCGCCGAAACGGCGGCCGGAGAGCGCGAGGAGCGCGCCGTCGGCCAGCTGCGAGGTGTCGCCGTCCAGCTTGGCCGCTTCCTCGATGAGGAGCGGGTAGATCTCGTCAATGCGCGGGGTGTTCACCACCGCCTGCTGGGCCTGCTGCACCGGGGTGACAACCGCGGCACCACCGCGGCCACCACCGGCACCGCCACGACCGGCGGCCGCAGGAGCGGCCGGGGCGGCCACGGCCTGCTGCGCGGCGAGCGCGGCCACCTGCTGCGGGCTGAACTTGGCGACCGAGTTTTGGATCCGGGCGAACGCATCGGCGCGAGCCGTGGCGAGCGCGAGCTCGGCCTGGGCCACGGCATCAACCCGGGCAGACAGGGTCGCCGCGTCGGCACTCGTGGTGATCGAAGCCGCGAAGGCCGCATTGCGGGCGTTGGCCTGAGCCTGGAGGAGCGGAGCATTGGCCGTGTCCATGCCCGTGACCAGCAGGGTCTGCAGCGTGGTGGCGCCCGGGATGGTCGGGGCCGCCGGAGCCGCGGCACCGCCGCGGCCGCCGCCACCACCGGCACGTCCACCGGCCGCGGCGGCCGGGGTGTTCAACATTTTGACCGCGGGGAGGACGGCCGCCCAGCTGGCGCGGTCATTCGTCTTGGTCAGGGCCGCGATGGCCTCGGCCCGCACTGCGGGGGTGGTGCCGGGGGCGGACACCACCTTGCTCAGCACGGGCAGCGCATTGGCCGGGATGGTGTCGGCCGTCGCAAAGTACGACGTGATCTGCGGCACGAGGGCCGGCTCGGAGTCGGCGAAGGCGAGGAACTTGGTCACCGCCGCACCGGCGGAAACGCCTTCCTTCTGGAAGGTCCGGCCCATGGCCAGCACTTCCTCGGGGCCGGCGCGGTCGAGCACGCCGCTGATCGCGTTCTGGATCTTGACGGATTCCGTCCAAGGAGCCGGCGCGAAATACGGGCCGACGTTTTGCGGGCGGGTCGCCCACCAGGTGCCGTTCCACGCGGTCTCGGTGTTGGAGAGGCGGGAGAGCGCGCCCACGATGTCCTGGCGGCGCGCGACCGGCTGGTCGTCGCGCAGGCGCTGGATCAGGGCGTCGGTGACCTTGGGATCGTGGATGGACTTCAGCACATCCAGCGCGCCCTTGCGGACGGCCGGGGCGGACGCCGCATTGTCGATCACGGCGAGCGCCGGATCGATCGCGCGGAGGCTGCGCAGGACCTGGATCGCGGTGTGGACCACGATCGGGTCGGAATCACCCATGAGGGGGGCGACCAGCGGCGCAGCGGCCTTGGCGTTGGCGCGGGCCAGCGTGATGAGCGCCTCCTTGCGGGTGCGGGGATCGGTCGACTTGAGCTGGGCGGTCACCACGTCGATCGGGATCGAGCGGGCCTGGGCAATATCGTCGCCGAGGGCACGGAGGGCCAGGGCGGCAATGGTGGGATCGGCCACGAGGCGGGCGATGGCCGGGGACGAGGCGGCTCCGCGCAGCTGCTTGTATGTGAAGAGCGCCGCGGTGCGGTTGTTGAGGGACTTCGAGGTGTCGGAGGCGAGGGCCAGGAGCTGGGCGTCGATGCCCTGCCCGAGCTGGGCGCTGCGGCGCAGGATCGCCTGCTGGGCCTGAATGCGGCGGACGTGGCTGTTGCCCGCCAGCACCTGGATCAGCTCGGCCGCGGAGATCGTGTCAAAGTTCGGGAGCGGGGCCGCCTTGAAGTTCTTCGGGGCGACGCGGTAGACGACGCCCTGGTTGCGGCCGGCCCAGGAGAAGCCGCCGGACCAGCGCACGGCGTAGATCACGCTGTTGCCGTCCACGTCCGCATCCATGGGGTTTGGGAACTCGATGAAGGGCGTGTTGCCCGCGGGGGAATCCGGCTGGCCGGGAGTCAGCAGCGGGACGTTGTTGATGGAATTCTCGTTCACCGCGTAGCCGGGGAGCGTGAAGGCGGCACCCTTCGGCTGCACGCGATGGAGGAAGACGCCGCGCTGGCCGTAGTCGGCCGTGTAGGGGGCATCGTTCCACTTCGCCGGGATGCCGGGCTCGTCGAGCCACATCCCACCGACACCGGAGCCGCCGCCGAAGTCGGCCATGGCCGTGACGATCTCGTCGGAAAAATTAGTGAAGAGCGAGGGGTAGCCGTGGTCGGTCATGCCGCTCAGGTGGTGAAAGCGCACATTCCAGCCGCCGCCGTCATTGGTGTTCTCACGGGCGAAGGCCTCGAGGGTCGGCCCGACCGCCACGCCGTAGATGTTGCGGGTGCCATGGGCCCAGAGGTCGAGCCCGCTGCCATCGGGGCGGAAACGGATCACGCCGCCACCGCGGACGGTGAGCACGCGGCCGTCGGTGCCCGTCGCATTGGGGACACCCTGGTCGCCCAGCGCGAGGTAGATCCAGCCATCGATGCCCAGCTCGATGTTGTTCTGGCCGTGGTCGACGCGTGCCTCGGTGAGGATGCGGCCGACACCCTTGACCAGCACCTTGGATTCATCGGCCACGCCGTCGTTGTTGCGGTCGTAGTAGGCGGTGATGTTCGGCGGGGCGAGGACGATGAGGTGGTCATTCATCCAGAGCACGCCGCGCGGGTTGTCGATGTTGGGCACGAAGGCCGAGACCTGGTCGGCCTGGCCGTCGCCGTTCGTGTCCTTGAGCCGGAGCACGCGGCCGAGATTGGCCCAGGCGCTCTGGGCGCCGTTGCCATCCACCGCGACATACACCGTGCCATCCGCGGAAGCGGCGACCGCGGTCGGGTAATTGACGATCGGCGGGGTCGCGAAGACCTTCGCCTCGAATTCCTCGGGGACTGTGATGGCGTCCAGGTTGGTGCGCTCGAGCGCCGGCGTGATCAGCGGCGTGGTCGCGAATTCCGTGGCCGGCATCTGGCCGACGGTGCCGTCCGGCTGCGCCGGGGGCGTCAGGCCGGCATTGGCGCCGGCATTGCCGACAAAGGAGCCGAGCGGCCCATTGAGGACCGGGGTGGCATTGCCGTTGACCATGATGACCGTCTGGTCGGTCACCGAGATCTGGGCGAACGCCTGGGAGAACGAGGCGAGTGCAGCGGCGGATGCCAGCGTGCGGAGGATAGTGCGCATGGTGATGGAGGCTTGGGTTCTGAAGGTAC
>CAMDOO010000118.1 GCA_945903545.1 Opitutus sp. GAS368
GGTTACACTTTTCGGCCTCTGATAGGTTACACTTCTAAATTGAAGGGGAGGGTCTAAGGGAGGGGGCTCGGCCCCCTCCCTTTCCTTGATTGAAGAGAGGGTGCGGCCTTGTTTCCCGGTTTGGAGTGTCGGCATCGCACGGCCCGGATTGCGGTGTGATCGCCGGCATGGAGTTCGCCGAGTAAGTGGGGACCGAAGTACACCTCAGCGACATCAGGGTGGATGAGTTTGAGGGCGACGAGCTGCCGACCAAACGCTGCTCCGATCAGCCGGGGACGATTGCGCCAACTGAGCCGGCCGCGTGGATCGGTGCGCTTGAGTTCCCAGTCTTTCGGGTAGTGCCATTGCTGCAACTGGAGTGGGCGGGGGCTGGGTCGATACACGGCGATGGGAGGATGCATCCCGAGGGATTCATGGGGGCGCCGGCGGTTGTATTTTTCGCGCCAGCGATCAAAGCGCCGCTGCTGGGCCGCAACGGTCGGCGCGGCGGGCTTGGCTGTTTCCGCTTGAAGCACTTGGTGCATCTGCTCGTGGGCGGCATTGTCTTGGGGGCATCCGGGACGGCCATGGACCACCTCGATGCCGAGTTGGACCCACCAGACGCAAAGCGTGCTCCAACCATAGGGGCCGGCTCCCCCGAAGGGCGGTCCGTTGTCCGTGCGAATGGCACGCGGGACTCCGTAACGCCGGAACAAGCGGGTGAGGATGTGGCGCACCTCCTCTTCCGTCGTGCGCTCCATGTGCCGCACCAGCAGCACGAATCGGCACGCCCAGTCGCGCGCGGTCAACGGGCAGACCCTTCGCCCGTCACCGGAACGGAACCACCCCTTGAAGTCGATCGTCCACACATCGTTTGGTGCCAGTGCCGGACGCGATGGGACCAAGAGAGCTGGTCCTAGCCGGGGATGGCGCTGGCGCCGGGCCGTCAGGCCCGCGGATTGCAGCCAGCGCCCAAGCGTGCGAACGCCGGGCCATGGCCCGAGGCGAAACTTCTGCTGCAAGTGCCACCGGAGCTTGGCGGCACCAGCAAACGGATGGGAGCGGCGCATCGCCACGAGCCGGGAGACCCAGCGGTCGTGCAAAGCGACAGCGGCTTTCGTGCGGTGGGAACGATCCCTCAGGATCCATCCTTCTTTCTCTGCTCGTCGCACGAGGGCGTGCCCGGTTTTGCGGCTCACTCCGCAGTGTCGACAGACTTTCGCCAGGCTCAGCCCGGAGTTCCAGTACAGTTCCAGAAACGCTCGGCGCGCCTCTGTTTTCTTAACAGTTTTCCACGGCATCCACCGAGAAAAGTGTAACCTATCAGAGGCCAAGTGCCGTCGACCCAGCCGCGATGATTCCGGATTGTGGCACAAAGAGACGCAGAGGACACCGAGGGCGGAAGGGACGGAGTTCCGAACCACCCACCCAAGTAGGGCTCCGTGCTCTCCGTGTCTCTGTGTGCCAACCATTCGTCCCCGCTCAGAAGATCCGCTCGGGCACGTTCACGATGTCCCCCGGAAGGATCTTGGGGGCGTCGGTTATCGGCCTGCGCCGCTCTTCGAGCTATGCAGGCCACGGTCGCGGCCGGCTCGTCCTACGTCGCTCTTCAAGCTACGCAGGACACAGTCGACCCAGCCCTGCCTTTCCAATCCGCCCTCTGCCCTCGGTCCTCCGCCCTCGGGCCGCGTTTCGCGGCCCTATCCGGCCTGCGCCGGGAAACAGATCCGGCCCACGGCCTCGTCGAAGTTCGCCGCGCCCTGCACGATCTCGATCTCGAGGCGGAGATAATAGACCGGCAGCGGGAAGGCCTGCATCGCCTCGATCCGCACGGCGTCCTTTTCGGTCGTCACGAGGCACTCCGCCCCCTGGCGCTGCGCCAGCTCGAACAGGCCGGTGATGTCCTCCTGCGCGTACCGGTAGTGGTCGAGGTAACGCTCGCGGGCCATGATCAGCGCGCCGAGGTCGCGGAGGAATTTCTCGAAGCTCTCGGGTGTCGCGATGCCGGAGAAGGCCACGACCTTGCGGCCCTTCAGCCACGCGAGTGGCATCCGGCCGGCATCGTTCCCGCCCTCGGGGCGCAGCCGCTGCAGGTACTGCGGGCGGTGGGCGCACTCGATCACGTCCACGCCCGGGTTGTGCTCCTGGATCAGCGCCTCGAGCTCGGTGTCGCGGCGGCCGTTGGACTTCGTGAGGAAAACGTAGCTGGCGCGCTTCAGGTGCTTCACCGGCTCGCGGAGGATGCCGCGCGGGAGCATGTGGCCGTTGCCGAAGGGATTGGTCTTGTCGACGAGCAGGAGGTTGAGCCGGCCCTTGAGGGGCAGGTACTGGAAGCCGTCGTCGAGGATCAGGGTGTCGCAGCCGAACCGCTTGATCGCGTAGGCCCCGGCCTTCACCCGGTTCTTGTCCACCACGACGATCACGCCGGGCAGGTTGCGCGCGAGCATGTAGGGCTCGTCGCCCGCCTGCTCGCTGTCGAGGAGGACGTTCTTCCCGTCGCTCACCACGCGCGGCGGCGGCTCGGCGGTGTGCGTGAGCCGGAACCACCACTTCTTCCAGAACGGCGGGGCCTTGCTCTTGTAGCCGCGGCTGAGGATCGCGACCTTGCGCCCGCGGTGCTGGAGGGCCCGGGCAAAGGTCTCGACCACGGGGGTCTTGCCCGTGCCGCCGACCGTGAGGTTGCCCACCACGACCACGAGGCAGCCGAGCGGCTGGTCGTGCAGGATGCGGTGCCGGTAGAGCCAGGTGCGCAACTGCACCGCCCCGCTGAAGATGTACGACAACCCCTGCAAAAACGCCCCGTAAAGGGTCGAAATCGCGTCCTCCCGGCGCCCGAGAATTACATCCACCGTGTATAGCTCGAGGGAGTTTATCTTCTTCTGGAGCCAGGACATGGTTGCGCCGGCAATGAAGGTTGACGCGTCCGGCCGCGTAAACTGTTTTCCTCCCTTCAACGCCGCACCCATGAGCTACAAACTTTTCATCCCCGGTCCCATCGCTGTTTCGGAAAAAACGCTGCGCGCCATGGCCCAGCCCATGATCGGTCACCGGAGCACCGACTTCGTGGCCCTGTACCAGGGGCTCCAGCCCGGCCTGCAGGAGCTGATGTACACCCAGGACCCGGTCTATCTCTCGACCAGCAGCGCCTGGGGCGTAATGGAGGGTTCCCTCCACAACGTCGTCGCGAAGAAGGTGCTCAACTGCATGAACGGCGCGTTCTCGGACAAGTGGAACGACGTCGCCCTGCGCGATGGCAAGCAGGCCACCGCCCTCAAGTTCGAATGGGGCCAGCCCATCGACCCGGAGGCGGTTCGCAAGGAGCTCGCCACCGGCGCGTACGACGCGATCACGATCATCCACAACGAGACCTCGTGCGGCTGCATGAGCGACCTCCCGGCGCTCATGAAGGTCCTCCGCGAGTTCCCCGACGTCATCTCGATCATCGACTCCGTCAGCTCGCTCAGCGCGATGCCGATCAAGAAGGACGAGCTCGGCATCGACGTCCTGATCAGCGGCTCACAGAAGGCCCTCGCCATGCCCCCGGGCCTGTCGTTCCTCTCGGTCTCGAAGCGCGCGCTCGACCGCGCCGCGAAGGTCGCGAACCGCGGCTACTATTTCGATTACCTCGAGTTCCAGAAGAACCACGAGGCGGGCATGACCCCGAGCACGCCGGTGATCCCGCTCTTCTACGCCCTCAAGTCAAAGCTCGAGGACATCAAGGCCGAGGGCCTCGAGGCCCGCTACGCCCGCCACGCGCGCCTGAACCAGGCCGTGCGCGATTTCATCTTCAGCAAGGGCTTCAAGCTCTTCCCGAAGGAGGGCTACGGCTCGGTCACGCTCAACTGCTTCGCCAACACGGTCGGCATCGACGTCGCCGCCTGGAACAAGATCCTCAAGTCGAAGCACAAGCTCGTGATCGACGGCGGCTACGGGAAGCTGAAGGGCAAGACCTTCCGCATCTCGAACATGGGCGACGAGACCGACGAGACGATCGCGGCCTTGATCAAGTCCCTCGACTCCGCGCTGGCCGAGACGCCCAAGGCCGCCTGATCGGCGGCCTTGCCAGAGGGCAGACGGCGGATGGCAGACGACGGATCAGAAAGGTAGGGCTGGCTCGACGAGCCGGCCGCGATCTTCCAATCCGTTTTTAACCGCGGATTGCGCGGATTTACGCGGATGGAATGAAGG
>CAMDOO010000119.1 GCA_945903545.1 Opitutus sp. GAS368
GGAACGGCGGCTCCGTGGCCAACCCGTCTTCTGCTCCGACCTTCGCGTCTTTGCGTCTTGGCGTGCCACCGCTCCGCCCTCCGTCCGTCAGCGATGGCTGACGTACGCGATCAGCTCCTTCGGCGTGACCGTCGCCGTGCCGATCTTGCCGACCACCACGCCCGCCGCGGCGTTGGCGAAATGCGCGGCGGTCTCCAGGTCCGCCCCCGCCGAGAGCGCCAGCACCAGGGCGGCGATCGAGGTGTCGCCCGCGCCCGAGACGTCGAACACCTCGCGCGCGGCCGTCGGGATTTGTTTCACCACGCCGCCGTCGCGGCTCAGCAGCAGGCCGTCCTCGCTCAGCGTGATGACCAGGTTTTTCGTGCCGTAACGCTCGTGCAGGCGGCGGCAGATATCCGCGGCCGGGAAGGGCGCGTGGGGGCTCAGCTCGATGCCCGCGAGTTGCGCCGCCTCCTTGCGGTTCGGCGTGATCAAATCGAGGCCATGGAAGCTCAGCGCGTGCTTCGGCTTGGGATCGAGCGCGAGGAACGTGCCGGCGGCGCGGCAGAGCTCCGTGACGCCTTGCACGAGTTCGTTGCTGAGCAGCCCCTTTGCGTAGTCCGAGAGGATCACGGCATCGGCCGCCTTGATCGCGGGCCCGAGCAGGGCGTCCAGCTTGGCCGGCGGGATCCGGTAGGCCGCGGGCGCCGCCTCGCGGTCGAGCCGGCAGAGCTGCTGGTGCTGCACGAGCACGCGCGTCTTCACGATTGTCCCGCCGTTGCCCGGCGTGGCGATGGTGGTGATGTGCTTGTCCGCGAGGATCTGCGTCAGCCGGCGGCCGCTTTCATCCCGCCCGAAATGCCCGGCCACCGTGCACCGGGCCCCGAGCTCGGCCAGGTTGAGTGCGACATTGCCCGCGCCGCCTGCCGTGAAGCTGTCCCGGCTGATGTCGACCACCGGCACCGGCGCCTCCGGCGAGATCCGGCTGGCGTCGCCCCAGACATAGTGGTCGAGCATCACGTCGCCAATGACGAGGATGCGCCGGCCGGCGATTTTCTTGAGCAGGGCCCGGGTGCGGGCGGGTGAGATGGCCATGGATTCAGCGGGTTCAATAGAGTTGAACCACGGATCGCACGGATCGCACGGATATTTTGGCACACAGAGACGCGGAGGACGGAGGGGTTTGGTCCTCGAATTGTTGGCGTGAAGCCACTCCGGAAGAGACTTGGCCTGCCCTGCCTAGCTCACAGAGCGAAGAAGGGCGTGCCAACACTCCGCAGTCTGTCATCGGGCTCTGTGCTCTCTGTGTCTCTGTGTGCCACCAGTCCGGGTTCTAACGCAGTTCCCAGACGTACGGCGCACGCGAGAGCATTCGCGGGGCGCCGGCGGTCACCTGCACGACGTCCTCGATCCGGCAGCCGCCCAGGCCTGGGTAGTACAGCCCCGGTTCGACCGTCACGACCGAGCCCTTTTTCAGGAGGTGGTCCACGCTGCCGCTGATCCGCGGTGCCTCGTGGATGGCGAGGCCGACGCCATGGCCCGTGCCGTGGAAAAATCCCACCGAGCCCTGCTTGGTGTGGCGGGTCTCGTAGCCGCGCTTGGCAAAGACCGCCTCGACCCGGCCATGCACGGCCCGGCCGCTGGCCCCGGCCGTGATGCCCCCGAGGGCGGCGCGCTGGGCCTCGCGGACCGTCGCGACCAGCCGATGCTGGGCGTCGCTGGCGCGGCCGCGCAGGAAGGTGCGGGTCATGTCGCCGTAGTACCCCGTGGCATTCACGCGCGGAAAGACATCCACGATGATGAGCTCGTGAGGCCGGAGCGGGCCGGACCCGCGCTCGTGCGGATCGCAGGCCTGGTCGCCGCCGGCGGCGATGGTGTTGACCGAGGTGGCCCCGGCCTCGAGGCAGGCGATCTCGATCGCGATCTTCAGGCGCTCGCTGGTCAGCGGCCGGCCCTCGAAGACGAGGCGATGGCCCCGGATCCGGCTGGCGCGCAGCACGCGCTCGGCGGCGGCGATGCCCCGGGCGCTGCAGCGGTTGCCCTCGCGGAGGGCCTCGGTCTCGACGGCCGTCTTGATTTCACGGGCAGGGAAGAGTGGACCGTCGGCCAGCATGAGCTTTACGCCGAGCTTGAGCAGCTTGGCGTAGAGCCCGGCCGGGAAATCCCCCGGCACCGTGAACTGCCGCTGCTTCAGCTCCCGGCCGAGCAGGGCGATGATGTCCGCCGGCCCGGCCCGGCGGCCGCCCGGCAGCTCCGCCGAGGCGCGCGCGGCCCAGGTCTCGAGCGGCAGCACGACATCGAAGCCCGAGGTGCGCTTCACCCGGCCGAACTCCAGCGCGCTCACCACGGCGTATTTCCTGCCGTGGGCGCCGAAGGCGATGAAGGCGTCCGGCACCGGCACGCGCCCGAAGTAGAGGGCGTCGGCGCTGGATTCGGTGTCGGCGTAGAGGAGGGGAGGAGGGAGCAGCGAGGCCACGCGGGAGACGGTGGTTGAATTCTGACCGGCCGCCGATTACCCACGCACTCGATGAAAAATGCAAATCCGGTTTCGCGCCTCCTCGCCTTGGGCGCGGCCGCGATCCTGGCGCTCGCGGCCTGCGGCCGGGGTGCCGCGGAGACCGCCTCCGTCATCCCGCCGCTGCCGGCGGACAGCTCCGGGCCGGCGGTCCGGTACACCTACGAGGTCGTCCGCTCCTACCCGCACGACCGCGGGGCCTTCACCCAGGGCCTGCTGGTCCGGAACGGCATCCTGCTGGAGAGCACCGGGCTCAACGGCCGCTCCTCCCTGCGCGAGGTCGAACTCGCCACCGGCCGCGTGCTCAAGCAGGTCCCGGTGGCCCGCGAGTACTTTGCCGAGGGCCTCGCCGTCATCGGCGACCGGGCTTACCAGCTCACGTGGCAGAGCCAGCGTGGCTTCGTCTACGATGCCGACACCTTCCGGCAGCTGGCGACCTTCACCTACGCGGGTGAGGGCTGGGGCCTGACCACCGATGGCACCCAGCTCGTGCTCAGCGATGGCACGAGCCGCCTCCGTTTCCTCGACCCGAAGACCTTCGCCGTGGTCCGAACGATCAATGTGACGCTCGATGGCGTGCCCCTCGAGCGGCTTAACGAGCTGGAGTGGATTAATGGCGAGATCTTCGCGAACGTCTGGCAGACCGACACCGTCGTCCGCCTCGACCCGGTGACCGGAAAGGTCCGGGGCGTGATCGATTTCACCGGCCTCCTCCCCGCCGCCGAGCGCGCGTCCGACACCGATGTGCTCAACGGCATCGCCTACGACCCCGCCACCGGCCGCCTGCTCCTCACCGGCAAGCATTGGCCGAAGCTGTATGAGGTCAGGCTCAAGCCCAAGCCGTAGCCCAAACCGGTTTTTGCCACAGAGGCACCCCTTCGATTCCACTCAGGGCCTGAGCCCCACGACCGGCTCGGGGCCTTGAGCTTGTCGAAACGGCCTGTCGAACGGCAGAGCTGACGGAGCCAGGAACCTCATGACACAGGGCAGATGGCGGATGACCGTCTCGGAATGATTGGCCGCAAAAAGGCGCAAGAAGCGCAAAAAATACCAACGAATCCAAGGCATGGGGTTTGGGTTCGGAGTCCGGGAATCCGTGTATGCGCCTGCTGGGCCTTTTTGCGGCCAATCATTCCGATCCAAAACAACGAGACTTGGCCTCTGCCTGCCTCGGCGTAGTCCCGCACGTGCGGGACGAAGACGGGTGGCAAAACCGGTATTTGGTTGGTCCGTTATCCGCCCTCTGCCATCCGTCTTTTCATGTCCGATCTCCCTCCGTTGCCCTCCGAGCCTCGGCCCGGGCTTTACCGCCACTACAAGGGCAACGAGTACCGCGTGCTCGGACTGGCGCGGCACTCCGAGACACTTGAGCCGCTGGTCGTGTACGACGCCCTCTACGGCGAGCGCGGCCGCTGGGTCCGCCCCGCCGGCATGTTCACCGAGACTGTCGAGATCAACGGCCGCCGCGTCCCGCGCTTCGACCGAATCGGAGACTGACACGGTTTTTTGCCACCCGTCTTCGT
>CAMDOO010000120.1 GCA_945903545.1 Opitutus sp. GAS368
CCACATGCGGGAGTACCGGTGTTTTTATTGGATTCGGAACGAATCCGATAAAAACACCTTCTGCTTCATCTTCTCCGACCTTCGCGTCTTGGCGTCTTTGCGTGCCACCACTCCGATGTCGGGAAATCACTCCACTGTGGCCGATCCACTAGGTGGAGCGACTTGACCCAAGGCGCTGCTCGGTTCCGCCCGACGAATCTCAGATCTGAAATCTGAAATTTGAAATCCCCCTTTCCGAACCCCTGTCACAACCGCGCCAGCGCCGGCCTTTTCGGCCCGCGGCCATCGGCCGTGGAGCGTCCGCCAATCCCTGCCAGAGCCAGGGCAGCAGGTAGCGCCGGACCCAACGCGCTTCCGCGGTCCACCGCTGACGGCGGGTGGGCGCCCACGGTGGCACGAAGGGCGCCTTCCAGGCGTCGGTGCTGCCCGGCAGGCCCAGCGCGTGCGCGAGGGCCTCGGCGATCCGGGGGTGGCCGGCGGCGTTGGCGTGGATGCGATCCTCGCTCCACAGGCGCGGGTCGGTCGCCACGGGCTGGGCGGCGAAGTCAACGAGGATGGCCCCGCTGGCCTGTGACGCGGCGCCGAGCGCCTGATTCAGGGCGGCGATGCGCGGGGCGATCAGGCGTGCCAAGGGCATGAGCGGCGTGAGGTCGGGCAGGGTGAAGCTCAGGACCGTGATCCCGCGCGCGGTCAAGGCGCGCTGCATCTCCGCGATATCCGCCGCCACCGCCGCTGCGTCGAAGCGCGGGGCGGTCACGTCGTTGGTGCCGCAAAATACGGTCGCAAGATCGGGCCGCAGCGCCAGCGCCGCCTCGAGCTGCCGCACCCGCACCTGCCGGGTGGTCAGGCCGCGCGCCGCCAGGTTGGCATAGAGCAGTCCGCCCCCCTGCGCCGCGTCCACTCGCTCCGCCAACCGCTGCGACCAACCCCGATACCCGCCTGTCCCATCCGGATCATCAATCCCCTCGGTCGAGCTGTCCCCCAGCGCAACATACCGGGCAAAGGAAACAGGCAGGGGCGATGAAGGCACCCCCTTTTGAAGAAGTTCCGCTGCTGAAGGACAAGGAGCGTCGGGCCGCTCCACCGGGGGGGCCGTCCGACGAATCTCAGATCTGAAATTTGAAATCTGAAATTCCTCCTTCCGCTCCACCTAGTTCCGCCGAATCTCAGATCTCAGATCCCCGATTGCTGTGCTCAGGGTAGGGCCCTACGTCCCGGCGGGCCGGGATCGGTTCGGAGGGAATCTCAGATTTCAAATCTCAGATCTGAGATTCTCTTCCGATCAGCCCGGTAGAGCGACTTGTCCCAAGGCGCTGCCCGGGCCCGCGAACCAGCGTGTTGGGTCTACGCGCGCCACCCGGACAGCTCGCCCAGACAGGCCCGATCAAACTGAAATTTGAAATCCCCACCTCGGATAAACCGCCAACCCCTTCGGATCGGTCCGCCGGCTAGATTCCGCGGACCTGGCGCAGGAGTTCCCGGGCGGTGCGGTCGGGATCGGGCTTCACGGCGGACTGGTTGTTCTCGAACACCATCGTGGCGCGGCCGGTGGCGGTGAACGGATCCCAGCGCGGAAGGCCCGGGTGGCTGGGGTTGCCGGTGCGGGCGAAGGCCACGAGGGCGCGGCTCATCTTGTCCGCGAGGTCGCGGGCATCGTCCGTGCCGCCGGTCGCCTGCACGGCGAGGTCGATGTTATCGAACCAGAAGGCCAGGTCCTGGCAGTGGTAGGCGAGGGCGCGGCCGTCGAGCGCCGCGGTCTTCCAGCCGAACCAGTACTGGTAAACGGGGGCGGCGTTCAGCGCGGCCTTCCGCTCGGCCATGGTGACCGCGTTGATCCGGTAGGCCTGGGCGGCGAGGATGTGGGCGCGGAGCTCGAAGACCGGCGCGGCCGGGAAGAGGGCCCGGTAGGCGGCGATGACCTCCCCGGCGCGGGCGCCGAGGGACGGCGTCAGCTCGGTCGTGAGCTGCGCCACCATCAGGCTCGCGGCGTTGGGATTGTTCACGCCGCTGTTGAGCTCGGCGAAGGTGCTGCCGGTGAGCAGCGGCACTCCGGCGGAGATCGCGGGGGCGGTGGGATCAAAGGCGTGGGTGGGCAGCACGCGGCCGTCGACGACGGGGCCCCAGCCGCCCGGCGTGGGACCGGCGGCGCCCGCGGCGGCTTTGCGCTGGGCCTCCAGGCCGGCGATGAGGAGGCGGTTGGTCTCGACCTGGTGGAGCTTGGCGAAGTCGGAGCGCGCGATCCCGAGCTCGTCGAGGACACCGAGGGCCAGCTTGAGCGAGAGGTCGGGCGTGGTCTGGCGCAGGGCCGAGCCGCTGATCACGGCCGCGCGGTGGAAGAGACCCCGGGCGGCGGGCATCGCCTGGAGGATGCTCACCTTGCGGGCGCCGCCGGACTGCCCGATGATGGTCACGTTGCCCGGGTCGCCGCCGAAGCGCGCGATGTGGTCGCGCACCCACTCGAGCCCGAGGACGAGGTCGAGCATGCCGGCGTTGCCCGAGGCGGCGTACGGCTCTCCGCCGATCTGGGAGAGGTCGAGGAAGCCGAAGACGTTGAGGCGGTGGTTGAGCGAGACGAAGAGCACGTCGTGGTTCCGGGCGAGGTTCTCGCCATCGTACGGGCGCAGTTCCTGGCTCGAGCCGGAGACGAAACCGCCGCCGTGGATCCAGAAGATCACCGGGCGGCGCCGGTTGTCGTTCACGGCGGGGGTCCAGACATTGATCCGGAGCATGTCCTCGCCGACAAAACCGTCGTCCCACTGGTAAAGGTACTGTTCCTCGTCATTGCGCCAGCCGGTGCGTTCCGGGTGCGGCGCGACCGGGCCCCACGAGGTCGAGGAGCGGATGCCGGTCCACGCCGCGGGCGGGCGGGGTGGCAGGAAGCGGGCCGCGCCGGCGGTGGTCTCGCCATACGGGATGCCCTTGAAGACAAACACGTCGTTGCGGACGGCCCCGCGGACGCGCCCGGCGGTGGTCTCGACCACGGCCGACTCCGGCGTGGCGGCGCGCACCCGGGTTCCGGCGGGGGCAACGGCGGCGGCCTGGGCGGACGGAACGGTGCCGAGGCCGGCGGCCGCGCCGCCGGCCAGCAGAGCGGCCTGCTTCATCCAGGCGCGGCGATCGAGCCCGGGGGTGGAGGGAACAACCTGTTCGGTGAGGGGAGTCTTCATGGGGTGTCACTATTTCGCCGGCGCCGCCGGCCATGGCAATCCCAGCGTGCAGATCCGCCGCCGTGGCGGCGGCGATTTCAGATTTCAAATTTCAGATCTCAGATTCGCCCAGCCTCTGCACCCTATCTCCCATCTCCGATCTCCCATCTCCCAAACCGCCACCGATCCGGATGGGCACACAGAGATACTGTGAGCACGGAGCCCGATCCTTTTAGAACCGCGGATTACGCAGATAATACCGGATTTGGGTTTCGAACCTCGATCTTCTGAACGACGGATCGAAGGTAGGGCAGGGACGCCGACCCGCTCTGGCCGGACTCGGGGCCTTGAGCCGGTCGAAACAGCCGGCCGCGACCGTGTCCTACGAGGCTCGAAGAGCGAAGCGGGATCATTCCGATTCCCTTTTAACCGATAGAGGTAGGTATCCCGCATGGAATGGCTAGGACGAAGGAGTTGCCTCAGATCATACCCAGTTTCGACAGTCGCGGCCGGACGCACAGCCGGACTCAAAATCCACCGACCTCTAAAGTCTTGTGGGTTCGACCCCCACCCCGGGTACCAGTTGAGTGCTGGCGCGACCAGCTTCAGTCTGAACAGGTTAGCGGGAACGAGGGGCGGGAAGGGGAGACGCGGACAGCGGTGAGGTAGCTGTTACATGAATTTTAGATTATTCATAACTGAATCGTCGAATTAGCTAGCATGAGCTTGGTGATGTTACAGAATCTAAAACGCAAAT
>CAMDOO010000121.1 GCA_945903545.1 Opitutus sp. GAS368
GTCCGCGCCGGCCTCGGCAAAAAGGTCCGCCTCATCCTCGACGGCGGCCCGTGCGGGATCGGGCTCGAGTCCACAATCATCGACCTGCGCCATCCCGCGAAACCGCGGCTGCTGCGCCCGGGGGCGATCACGAAAGCTCAGTTGGAAAAAATCCTCGGCTGCCGGGTGCAGTCGCCACCCGCCCGCGCCACCGCCAAGCGCGCAGCGAAAATTGCGCCCGGCATGCTCACGCGGCACTACAGCCCGCGGACCCCGGTCACGCTCCATGCCAAGCTCACCCCCGCGATGGTCCGCGCCGGCTCACCCGAAGACGCCTGGCTCTTCCTCGCCAAGCCGCGCGACCTGCGCGCGAAAAACGTCCATGCCCTCGATCCCCGCGGCGACCTCCGCGGCGCCGCACGAAAACTCTTTGGCGCCCTGCGCGCCCTCGACACCGCCGGCTACCGCCGCATCCACGCCGAACTCGCCCCCGGCACCGGCCTCGCCGACGCGATCAACGACCGCCTCCGCCGCGCCGCGGCACGGTGAGCGAACCGTTTCGGCAGGTGGCTCGCAGAGAGCGCAGGGGACGCAGAGATTCGGATCTTCGGAACGATTTAGTGAAAGATTCAGGCCTGTTTCTTCGTTCTACCGGTTACGGTCCTTATTCCGTCCCAATCCCGGGGCTGGTGGGCCGTTCCAACCATGAACCCGAACGAAATCACCGGAATGATCATTGAAGCCGCCGTCAGAATCCATCGCCGTCTCGGGCCGGGACTGCTCGAGTCGGTCTATGAAACGGTCCTGGCCCACGAGTTGGGCAGACGCGGCATTCTTGCGAACGCCAGAATTCCATCCCCATCGTTTACGATGACTTGCAGTTCCCCGACCCGATTCGCGTCGACCTGCTCGTCGCCGACCAGGTCATCGTCGAATTGAAGTCCGTGGAAGAAGTGCAACCGGTGCACTTCCGCCAAACCCTGACCTACCTGCGATTGTCCCACCGCAAAGTCGCCCTGCTCATCAACTTCAACGTCCCCATGCTGAAAGACGGCATTCATCGCATAGTCTACGGCCTGCCCGAGTAGTCATGTCCCCTTCCTGCCTCTGCGCTCCCTGCGCTCCCTGCGCTCTCTGCGCTCTCTGCGCTCTCTGCGTGCCAAACTCCTATCCGACGATCGTCTTCAGCTCCGCGAGGACTCGCTCGTTCTGCGCCTTGGTGCCGACGGTGATCCGGATCCACTCCGGCAGACCATAGGACTTCACCGGGCGCACGATCACGCCGCGGCGCTGGAGGGCGTCGAAAACCTTTAGGCCGTCGCCCACCTTCACGAGGATGAAGTTCGCCACGCTCGGCACGAACTCAAGCCGCAGCGCGCGGAAGCCCGCCTCGAGTTGCGCCAGGCCGGTACGGTTGTCCTTCGCACAGCGCTGCGCGAAATCGCGGTCATCGAGCGCGGCCAGTGCCGCGGCCTGGCCGATGGCGTTCACGTTGAAGGGCTGGCGCACCCGGTTCAGCAGCGCGGCGAACGCTGGGCTCGCGTAGCCGTAGCCGACGCGCAGCGACGCGAGACCGTGGATCTTGGAGAAGGTCCGAAGGCAGATGACCTTGCGGCCCTCGGCGATCAGCGGCCGCAGGTCGGGCGCCTGATCGACGTACTCCGCGTAGGCCTCGTCGACCACGCAGATCACGTGCTCGGGGAGGGCCCGGACAAACGCCACCAACTCCGCCTCGGTGTTCGCCGTGCCGGTCGGGTTGTTTGGGGTCGCGACAAACACGAGCTTGGTCCGCGGCGTGATCGCCCGGGCCAGCGCCGCGAGATCGTGGCAGTGGTTCACCAGCGGCACCTCGACCGCCTTCGCCCCGAAAAGCAGTGTCACCAATTTATAGACCACGAACGCCGGGTCACCCATCACCGCTTCGTCGCCCGGCCCGAGGAAAACGTGACCGAGCAGCTCGAGGATCTCGTTCGAGCCGTTGCCGATGACAAACTGGTCCGCCCCGAGGCCGTATTCCGCGGCCAGCCGCTGCCGGAGCGCGAAGCAGCCGCCGTCGGGATAAAGCTCCCCCTGCTCCAGTGCCCGCTTCGCCGCGGCCACCGCCTTGGGGGACGGCCCGTTGGGGTTCTCGTTGGAGGCCAGCTTGATGATTCCGGCCGGGTCGAGCCCGAGCTCGCGCGCCACGTACTCGATCGGCTTGCCCGGCTCATAGGTCGGTTGCGACAGGACGGCAGGGCGGGCCAGGGACTCGACGTTCATCCCGCCACGAGAACACGATTCGCTCCCGCGGCGAAAGCCCGAAATGGAAAGCGAATGTGGAAAGCGGGAAAGCAGGAACCGGAAGCATACATTCGACTCGGATCTTTTTCCGTCTTTCCCTCTTTCCCCATTCCCCTCGGTCGATGCCCCGGCTTTTCCTAATCCTTCTCACTCTTCTCACGGTCATGCCGGCCTCATGGGGTGCCGAGGCCCGCGGGGGCCGGGGTGTTCCGCCGCCGGCCGCGCCGGCTCCGGCTTTCACGGTCCAGACCGGCGAGATCGCCGGCGCGAAGTACACCGCGGTCGTTCCCCGCGATTGGAATCGCCGCATCCTGCTCCTCGCGCACGGGCTGCGTGACCCCGAGTCGCCGCTCGTCGCCGACCTGGACCCGGAGGCCCTCGCCTACCGCACCCTGGTCAGCGAGGGCTGGATCGTCGCCAAGACGAGCTACCGCCGCAACGGCATCATCATCGCCGACGCCCTCCTCGACCTCTCCGCGCTGCGCGCCCGGATCGTCTCGCTCCACGGCGAGCCCCAGCGCGTGCTGGTCGAGGGCGACTCCATGGGCGGCCTCCTCGCCACGTTGATCGCGGAACGCGAACCGGATGAAACCGACAGCCCCCGGCAGTACGACGGCGTCATCGCGGTCGATCCCGCTCTTGGCCTGCGCGAGAACGACTCCGCCATCGGCCTCTCCCGCCGGCCCGCCATCCCCCTCGTCTTCGTTGCCAACCAAAGCGAGCTCAACGCCTCCCAGGCCTACGCCACGACCGCCTCCCCCTCCTCGGCGGAACGCCAGCCGCTCTTCCTGCGCATCGCCCGCGACGGCCATGTGAACGTCAACCAGCGCGAGCGCCTCGCCGCCCTCCGCGCCCTGAACCTCTGGCTCGATTCCGGCCGCGCCGCCCTGCCCCGGCCGCCCCGCGGTGAGTTTTCCGTCAATATCACGATCGAAGCCGAGCGCCAGCCCACCCAGGTGGCCATGCACGCCGACGGCCGCGGCTTCGACGCCCGCGTGCTGCAGGTCACGACCCGCTACGGCAACGTCTACGTCAACGTCCAGCCCGACGACTTCATCGCCGCCGGCATCCGCTCGATGCACTGGTTCCAGGTCAAGGTCGGCAACCGCACCTTCCGCACCCGCTACGGCAGTTACTTCGACAGCGTGGCGACCGGCGAGTGGGTCGCCTTCGGCAGCGCCGACGGCTTCACCTGGATCGGCCGCAACAATGGCAACGCCGCCCAGACCGCCGCCCTGAAGGTCGGCGACACCGTCACCTTCCGCGCAAACGACGCCGAAAGGTAGGGAACGGCACTACGTGACCGCCGGGTCGTCGATCCAGCCCTACCTTCGATCCGTCGGAAGTTTGGCACGCAGAGACGCAGAGAGCGCAGAGGTCGGAGGGACCGGACGGGATTTTATCGGATTCGCACCGAATCCGATAAAATCCCACTCTCCCGCATGTCGCGATCTACGCTTCGCGTGAAATGTCCGGTCAAGGCCACCGCGCAGCGGAGATCCGCCCATGGGCGGGGAGCACCGGGCTTTTGACGAGTCGCCAGCGATTCGCCAAAAGCCCTGCCTTCACATCCGGCCTCTGCGCTCTCT
>CAMDOO010000122.1 GCA_945903545.1 Opitutus sp. GAS368
AGGGCGCAGAGTATACTCGATCTCCGGTCCGGGTCCCGGTTCTCCTCCGCGCCCTCGGCGGACTCTGCGTGAAACCTTCAGGAATCTTTCCGGCCTTATCTCGGTTCGCAAAACTCTCGCCGTCCCTCCGACCTCTGCTCCAGCCTGCAACCGCACCCTGCTCCTGCCGCCCCCACCCGCGCTTCGTGACCCAGGACAAGTCCCTTCCGTCGTTTCCCGTCCCCTGGCCGCCGCATTCACCCTGACCCCGATGAAGCACCCTTGGTTAAAACGCGCCCTCCCCTGGGCTCTGTACGACTGGGCCAACTCGGCCTTCGCGACCTCGGTGATGGCGGCCTTCGTGCCGGTCTTTAACAAGGATTTCTGGAGCGCTGGGGCGCCAGACACCGTCAGCACCTTCCGGCTCAGCGCCGCGAGCTCCACGGCCGCCATCATTGTGGCGCTGCTCGCGCCGGTGATCGGCGCGATTGCCGACCGCGGCGGCGCCCGCAAGCGGTTCCTCGCCACGTTTGCCGGCATCGGCGTCGTCGCCACCGGCGGTCTCGCCTTCGCGGGCGAGGGCCAGTGGTCGCTGGCGCTCACCCTCTATGTCTTCGCCTGGATCGGCTTCGCCGGGGCCAATGTCTTCTACGACTCGCTCCTCGTCGCCGTCGCCGACGAGGACAAGTTCGATGTCGTGTCCGCCCTCGGCTATTCGCTGGGCTACGTGGGCGGCGGCCTGCTGCTCGCGCTTAATGTCTACATGACGATGAACCCCGCGGTTTTCGGCCTGGCTTCGGCGGGGCAGGCCGTGCGGGTCGCCTTTGTCACGGTCGCTGTCTGGTGGGCCGTCTTCACCCTCCCGCTGCTCCTGAAGGTGCCGGAGCCGCGCACGGGCCCGGTCCTCGGCACTTGGGCCAGCCTCCGGGCCGGCCTGGCGCAGCTCGTCGCCACGTTCCATGAGATCCGGCAACTGCGGGTCATCGTGATGTTCCTCGCGGCCTACTGGCTCTACATCGACGGCGTGGACACGATCATTCAGATGGCGGTCGACTACGGCAGCGCCCTCGGGTTCGAGACGAACAGCCTGATCCTGGCCTTGCTGATCACCCAGTTCGTCGGGTTCCCCGCGGCGCTGGTTTTCGGCCGCCTCGGCGAGCGTTTCGGAGCCAAGACCGGCATCCTGCTCGCCCTTGTCGTCTATATTGGCACCTGCCTCTGGGGTTACCGGATGACCGAGGTGCGGGAGTTCTATGCCATGGCCGTGATCATCGGCTTGGTGCAGGGCGGCGTGCAGTCGCTCAGCCGGTCCTACTACGCCCGGCTCATCCCGGCCGGCAAGGCCGCCGAGTTCTTCGGCTTCTACAACATGCTGGGCAAGTTTGCCGCCGTCCTCGGACCGGCCCTGATGGGCGCCGCGGCCCTCTGGAGCGGCAACTCGCGCGTCGGCATCCTCGCCATCATCCCCCTGTTTGTCGTCGGAGGCATCCTGCTGATCCGGGTCCGGCCTGAAGCGGCGCAAACCTGAACCCGGTCGGATTTTCACTCCATGCTGAAGCTCGTCCGCCTGCTGCTCCGCCTCTGCTACCGTTTTACGGCGCACAACGAGGGCGTGCTCACGACCCGGGGGCCCGCCCTCCTGATCCCCAACCACGTCTCCTGGCTCGACTGGCTGTTCCTCGCCGCGTGCCTCGACGACGACTGGCGTTTTGTGACCTCGAGCCGGACGGCCGAGATCTCGTGGGTCCATCGCCGGCTGATGAAAAGCAAGCGCACCTTCCCGGTGGATATGATGTCGCCCTACGCGGTGCGCCACATGGCGGACTTTCTCGAGCAGGGCGGACGCCTGGTGCTCTTCGCCGAGGGGCGCATCTCCACCACGGGGGTGCTGATGAAACTCTCCGACGGCACGGGTTTCCTCATCCGCAAGACCGGTGCGCGGGTGATCACCTGCTACCTGCGCGGCGCGAACCGCATCCGCTGGGTGCGGCACCGCGGCTGGCGGAAGTGGTTTCCGCGCGTCAGCGTCCACTTCAGCCCGGTGATCGACGCCCCGCCGAAGCGACCGGGCGCCTCGCACGCGGACGACCGCCATCACACCACCGCGTGGCTGCGCGACCGGATGGTGACCCAGCAATACGAGGTGGAGATGGCGTTCGGTCCGCGGAATCTCCCCGCGGCCATCGCGGAAACCGGGGCCAGCCTCCCGGGGCTCGTCGTGATGGAGGACGTTTCCGGCGTCGAGCTCACCTACCGCCGGCTTTTCGCCGGGACCAATGTGCTGGCCGCCGTGTGGCGGGAACGCCTCGGAGCCGGAGTCGGCGAACGCGTCGGCCTGCTGCTGCCAAACGTCAACGGCACGCCCGTGAGCATTCTCTCGCTCTGGGCGGTGGGGAAGGTGCCGGCCCTGCTCAATTTCTCCTCCGGCGTGCCGACGCTGCTCGCCTGTGCGCGCCTCGCGGGACTCCGGCAGGTCATCACCTCGCGGGTCTTCCTCGAGAAGGCGCGGCTCGACCTCGCGCCCTTCACGGCCGACGGCATCGAGCTCATCTACCTTGAGGACGTGCGGGCGGGGATTTCCGGGGCCACCCGGATCGCGGCGCTGGCGGGGCAGATTCTTTCGCCGGGCCGCGGCCTGCGCGAGGCGCCCTTCCGTCCCGAGGACACCGCCGTGGTGCTGTTCACCAGTGGTTCCGAGGGCACGCCGAAGGGCGTCGAGCTCACGCACCGCAACCTGCTCGCGAACATCCGGCAGGTCACCGCGGTGCTGGATATCACGGACCACGACCGCTTCTTCAACGCCCTGCCCCTCTTCCACAGCTTCGGCCTCACCGGCGGCACGCTTTTCCCCCTGGTGCGCGGCTGCTACATCTTTCTGTACCCCACGCCGCTGCATTACCGCATTGTCCCGTCCCTGGTCTATGACCGCGCCTGCACCGTGCTGATGGGCACCAATACGTTCCTCAACGGCTATGCGCGCATGGCCCATCCCTACGACTTCACCACCCTGCGGTTCCTCGTGGGCGGCGCCGAGAAGGTCCAATCCGCCACCCTGGATACCTGGTCCCGCAAGTTTGGCGTGCGCATCGGCGAGGGTTACGGCGCGACGGAGTGCAGCCCGGTCGTGAGCCTCAACACCCGGATGGAGCCCGGGGTCGGTTCCGCCGGGCGCCTGCTGCCCGGCATCGAGCACCGCCTTGAGCCCGTCGAGGGCGTGGCCGAGGGCGGACGTTTGTTCGTGCGCGGGCCGAACGTGATGAAGGGTTACCTCAATCCCGAAGCCAATGCCGCGTTCCAAGCCCTCGGCGGCTGGTACGACACCGGCGACATCGCCGCGGTGGATGCCAACGGCTTCCTGCGCATTCTCGGCCGGCTCAAGCGCTTCGCCAAGGTCAGCGGCGAGATGGTCAGCCTCACCGCCGTCGAGGACGCGCTCGCCGGCGCCTTCCCGCAATACGGGATGCGCTGCCAGGTGGCCGTGATCACGCGCCCCGACGAGGACAAGGGCGAGGTGCTGATCGCGGTCTCCAACGAGCCCAGACTCCAGCTCGCGGAGGTCCGCGCCGTCATCAAGGCCAAGGGCCTGACCAATCTCAGCAGTCCGCGCGAGGTGCTCGTGGTGCCGTCCATCCCCAAGCTCGGCACCGGCAAGATCGACCACCGCGGCCTGCAGAAGCAGCTGGCCGAAGCGAAGGCCTGAAGCGGACCCGTGCAGTCGAGAGTCCAGGACTGAGAGTCGAGAGCCGGGTCCTGCCGCCTTTTCACGTAATAAGTGAAAAGTGCGTAACGCGCCCTTCAGGGCTTCGCCCAGCATTTCACGTATTACGTGAAAAGGCGGC